>JAZUQF010000221.1:0-56474 GCA_045605545.1 Lysinibacillus sp. | reverse complement strand
TAAATAAATGATTGTCCTTTTAATAATCGCATCGCTATGCATAAAGAGAAACTACCCATACAGGCACCAAGAATAAAAAATAAAATGACCATACTCAACACCTCCTACTTATATATGGTAGCTAAAAGGCGTTTGTACTTTAAAAAAATAAAAGAATTGCCATTTCTGACAATTCTTTTTGCATGCATGAGTAAATAATAGAGAATATTACAATTTTTGGTTGTAGAACTCTACGATTAATTGTTCGTTGATTTCAGCTGATAATTCAGAACGCTCTGGCATACGTACGAAAGTACCTACTTTGTTGTCAGCGTCGAATGAAAGGTATTCAGGTACGAAGTTGTTTACTTCGATTGCTTCACCTACAACAGCAAGGTTTTGAGATTTTTCACGAAGAGAAATCGTTTGACCTGGTTTCACTGAGTAAGATGGGATGTCAACGCGTTTACCATCTACCATTACGTGGCCGTGGTTAACTAATTGACGAGCAGCACGACGAGTGCGAGCTAAACCTAAACGGTAAACTAGGTTGTCAAGGCGAGTTTCAAGAAGGATCATGAAGTTTTCACCGTGTAGACCTTGTAATTTACCAGCTTTGTTGTAAAGGTTTTTGAATTGACGCTCAGTCATACCGTACATGTGGCGAAGCTTTTGCTTCTCTTGTAGTTGTAGACCGTACTCTGATAATTTTTTACGTTGGTTCGGGCCGTGTTGACCTGGTGCGTAAGGGCGTTTTTCTAATTCTTTACCTGTGCCGCTTAGAGAGATGCCAAGACGACGAGAAATTTTCCAAGATGGACCTGTATAACGAGACATTAATAGTCTCCTCCTTTAAATTTGGTTTTTTTGTGGTATAAAACAAAAACCAGTCATACCCAAAGCTCGTCTGCATTTCATTTTCACGTATGTTCGCCCCAGCAGCCGATAGGGTTACTTATACACCATCCATATTCATGGAGGAATAAAATGCGAAACAAGGTTGTACAACTGCTGCGTTTATTTTACACAAAAGTTATTGTATCGTTTTTCAAGAACGGCGTCAAGAACGAAGCAGTCATCTGCTGAAAGTGAGGGGAATAGAAGGCTGGCGCGCTTGTTATGAATGATTTTTGAGTTTCTCTAGTCCTTTTTAGAAAAAAAACCCATAAATTTTATAGTCAAATAGGCATAACGGGTGTATACTTAAATATAAGTTAATAGTATTGATTCGTTAAGTTGAAAGAAAAGGTGATTTAATGAATGAACATCAACAGATGATAGCGAATATTAAATCTGATATATTGAACCTTTGCATTAATTCGATGAATAAGTCCATGGTGCTCGACCGATATGTTGAAGCCCTGTTGGAAATATTGCATCGGCATTTTGATATCCAGCAGCACTGCATCCTGGTCTATGAATCCGATTTGCTAAAGCCATTGATCACTGATTCGGCAAACGATG
This sequence comes from Lysinibacillus sp., assembly GCA_045605545.1. Classification (GTDB taxonomy): domain Bacteria; phylum Bacillota; class Bacilli; order Bacillales_A; family Planococcaceae; genus Lysinibacillus_B. The sequence goes on along the minus strand of JAZUQF010000221.1, from coordinate 55,031 downwards.
CAACTGTTTCGTGGGCATTATTCGATGCGTGCTTTGCTGCAAAAAAAGTGATGGACATTCCGTCTATTCTTCGTGGGCATGAGCATTACGGTGAAATGACGCACATGATGCTGCTGGAAATGGACGAAAAGACGCCTTATGGCATTTTGTTATTTAAGGCTACGGAAAAATGGGCTTCCTTCGAAGGTAGTGAATTTACTGAAGAGTTAGTCGATTCGTTTGCTGGATTTCTGATTGTTGCCAAGGAAGCGATTGAAATTCGCATGAAAGAAAACCAATACCGTAAGCTTTACAATATGACCGACCTTTTCCATTCAACGATGGACATCGATCAAATTCTACAGAATGTCCTTATAACGATTAAAGAGAATTTTCCGGATTTAGAGGTCGAGTTGATTCTTTCAAACGATCAGGACCGGCAAACGACAATCAATATTAAGCCATTTGATTATTTATCGGAACGTCCTTCTACAATTGAGTCTTTCGTATCCGGAGAGGTGACGACGGAATTGGCGTTGGATCGAAATCGCAGGCTGTTGAATGCCCCTATCAAGGGAAGGCAGGCAATCTACGGTATTCTTCAAGCCAGCGCTCCGACAACCTTCGAATTTTCAACAGCGCAGATGGACTTCATCCGCATGCTTGCACAGGCCTCGGGAAATGCGTTAGAGAACGCCAAGCTCTACCACCAATCGCACAGGTTGATCAGCGACCTGCAGCTGATTAATGAAACGTCCCATCGTTTAAATATGAACTTGGATATTCAGGAAATGCTACTGTTTCTGCAAAAGCAACTAATGAAGTCGTTCCAGCCGATGGAGATTGGCTTCCTATTCAAAAACGGTGACAGTCATGAAGTGACGGAGGCGAGCACACAGCTTTTTTCGGCGTCCCAGGGACTGGTTTATATCGATTACGTGAAAAAGCATTTTGAAAATACACAGGATCCATTGTTCATTGCCGACTTCAGCCGTTTGATTGTGGAGGAAGTGAAATATAAGTCCATCATGGCGATTCCGATGATCATGGAGGAACGCATTACAGGCTTCAGCATCGTACTGCACGAGGAGCCCTATTTCTTTTCTTTCGACAGCTTCAAGCTGATGCAGTCCCTCATCCATCATTCTTCATTGGCGATTTCCAACTCCATCCTGAGGAATAAATTGCAGGATATGGTGGACCGCGATCATCTGACAAGATTATTTGCGCGCAGCTATCTGGATGACTTTGTGGAAAAGTCATTAGTGAATGATGATTCGGGTATGTTCATGCTGATTGACATCGACAACTTCAAGCGTGTGAACGATACGTATGGCCATCAGACCGGTGACCAGGTGCTTGTCCAGATTGGAGCGCAATTGAGGAACATGATCGGTACACGGGGTATTTGTGCGCGATGGGGCGGGGAGGAACTGTCTGTCTATGTGCCGAATATTTTGGATTATGAAGCACTTCGCCTGGCGCGAGAAATCGTAAAGGCCATCCCGGATACGACGAATCCTGCAGTTACCGTTTCAGCCGGGTTGATTACGTGGGACAGAACGGCAAGGCCGGAGTTCCAGTCCGTCTTTTTACATGCGGATACGGCGTTGTATAATGCTAAGCATAGTGGAAAAAATCAAGTCTGCATGTTTGATGATACGATGCAGATGCAATCTTAAATAGCCGTCCCTGAGGCCTTGAACAGCCAAGAGGATGGTTTTTTTTTTGGTAGAAGCCTATATTTTTGCTCTTGTAGAACGTGATGAGCGAAAAAAACCACTGCCTTTAAGCAGTGGGGTGAAAGGGCATTCCTGTTATAAATGCGACATAAGGATCGCCACGAACTGCTCTAGGCCGCTTTTGTCCTCTGGAGAAAAACGGTTTTTAATCGGGCTGTCGATGTCGAGCACGCCTATTACCTCTCCGTTTTTGATAAGGGGGATGACAATCTCCGAGTTGGAGGCTGCATCACAGGCGATATGTCCAGGAAACGCATGTACATCTTCTACGACCATTGTTTCCTTCTTCGCTGCGGCCGCACCGCATACCCCTCGTCCGACGGGGATGCGTACGCATGCCGGCAATCCTTGGAATGGTCCGAGCACAAGCTCTCCATCTTTCATGACATAAAACCCTACCCAGTTAACATCGGATAAAAATACATTCAGCAAGGCGGAGGCATTGCTGAGGTTTGCTATCTGGTCCGTCTCTCCAGTCAAGAGTGCATCCAGCTGTTTGGACAACAACGTATATTGTCGATCTACCGAACCCTCGTATTGAATTTCTGTAAACATTAGGAACCTCCCAAAAAATCAGTCTTTAAAGATTGTATCATAATGCTGGTGCAAATCCTTTACCGAATGCGCATCCGACCCGAACACATAGTGAAGGCCTATCGATTTTGCATAATCGACGAGATGGTACGGGGGGTATGGCTCCCTGCATAATGGCTTGCTCAGGCCTGCACTATTGAAATCGAGCTCATAGCCTTGCTGCTGCATCAGCTGTAAAATTGCTTTAATCTCCCCATCATCCTCTATTTTCTCATTGTGGGCAAGCTGGAATTTATGGATGAGCGTCGGGTGGCCGATCCGCTTCGGCTTGTAGGCGCCTAAATCAGCGGAAATCGACTTCCGCACCGTTTGGTAGTACAAGTCGTACATCGCCTGGATGCCGCCCACTTGTTGAGCAAAGCGCAGATACTCCTCCTGGGAGAAGTCTATGCAGCTGTAGGAGCCCTCGTGCAGAAGGAAATGGACAGACAGGATGGCATCATCCAGCTGTGGACCATAATGATTCAGAAAATTCGATGTTTCCTTTTCATAGCCCTCGATATAATCCACCTCTAAGCCGATATTAACGTGTATCTTGTTTTTGTAGTGTAGTTTTAATTCCTGCAGCTGTGCTATGTAGTCTTCCATACGGCCAGCATCCATACCGCTGTCTTTGTCAGGCGTCGGGTCAGCAAATGATGGTGGAAGGGGTGCGTGTTCTGTAAAGGAAATGTGGGTAAAGCCATGCTGTATTGCTTTTTCAATATATTCTTCAAGCGGGTCCAGGGTGCCGTGTGGGCAAAATGGGGTATGGATATGTCCGTCTTTTTTCATGTAGGGTGTCTCCTTATCTAAGTCGGTTTATTTTACTAATTAATTAGTTTAAACAAATACGTCAAAACATGATATGATTATAGATACATTAGCCAATTCAGACACTTTGGAACAGGGGGCTTACAATGATAAAGTATATCATCATTGTTGCAGTCGTACTATTAGCATTATTAGCATTCGGCCTATTCGTCCGGCGTAAGCATAATGCCATAATAGCCCGGCTGGAAAAGGAAAAGTTGGAGGTCCAGCATTATCCAATCTACGAAGAGCTTACTAAAGTAAAAACACTTAATATGAACGGACAGACAGAGGAGCTTTTTGAAAATTGGCGCAATGCTTGGGTGGAAGTGACAGATGTTCATGTCATTAAAATTGATGCGCTGCTTTTTGATGCGGAGGAATACATAGACCGATTCAAATTTAAAAAAGCGACAGAAATCGAACAGGAAATTGAAAAGAAAATTGAGGAATGTGAAAAAACACGTGTTAAAATCCTGCTTGAATTGGAAGAGTTGATAGGAAGCGAAGAAAAAAACCGCATTGAAATCGAGCAGCTGAAAGAGTATTACCGTTCGGCGCGAAAGACGGTTCTTGCCCATCAGTACTCGTTCGGTTCGGCGCTCGGCCAGCTGGAGAAACGCTTGGAAATGTTCACACCTAAATTCGAAGAGTTTGATGTATTGACAAAGGAAGGCAACTATCTGCAGGCCCGCGAAATTGTGCTCTCTTTGAATGCGGAAGCGCAGGAAATCTTTCATCTGCTAAGTGAAATTCCTGCCTTGCTGTCGGAGGTGCAGACGAAAATCCCGACAGCCATCCATGAACTGAGGAACGGGCAGCGCGAGATGGAAGAGCAGAAGTACTATCTGCGTCACCTGGAGATGACGGAGTACCTGGAGGCTCTCGAAAAAGAGATGGAGGGACTCAAAGGTACGATTGCGGATTTGGATATTGAAAAGGTAAGGCCGCGTATTGATCAGATTAATGAGGAAATCGACCAGTTCTATGACCTGCTTGAAAAGGAAGTGGTGGCGAAACGATATGTGGACCGCCACTGTTCGCCACTTCGCGAAAAGCTTGAACACCTAATCGTCATCACCCGGGAAATAAGCGATGAGGCGACCTATGTCCAGCGTACCTATCGATTGCCTGAAAAGGAGGCGGAAATCCCTCGGAACTGCCTGAAGCAGCTTGAAGTCCTGCATAAGCGATATGAGCTGCTGGCAATGCGTGTACAGGAGGAGAAATCAGCCTATTCCAGCCTGCAGGAAGAGCTGGAGGAAATCGGTGAGGAAATCGGACGCATCACAGAAGAGCAGGAGAGCTTTGCCATACGGCTTAAAAACCTGCGCATTGATGAGAATACAGCGCGCAATCAGCTTGATTCGTTGAGCAAAATGCTTCAGGAGACGGAACGTATGCTGACGAAGGCGAACATCCCGGGTATTCCTGAGGAAATGGACGCCCGTCTTGAAGAAGCGGAAGAGCAGCTGTTCATCGTCATGCAAAGTCTGCAGGAAACACCTCTTAATATGGAGCAGGTGAATAGTAATTTGGGCAATGCCAAAAAATGCATTGCGGATGTAAAGGCGCGCGCCGAAGAGATGGTGGAGAATGTCATCATGATAGAGCGGATCATCCAATACGGCAATCGCTACCGGGCTTCCAATCCAGAGGTGCATGCACAGCTGCTGGAGGCCGAAAAAGCATTCCATCAGTTCCGTTACCTCAAGGCGCTTGAAGATGCAGCGGCAGCTGTCGAAATGGTAGAGCCAGGGGCAATCAAAAAGATTGAAGTGCTTGTTCAGGAAGATTTATCTGCAAAAATATAAGCTTTCCCAGTACCATCAAACACTATTACCAGTTATAATAGAAATATTGTAGAGGCCACCGCACATTCTGTGTTGGTGGTTTTGTTTTGAGTGAAGAAGGACAGCTTTTCGCTGGGCGGATGTAGGAAGTGAAAACTATGGATGGGCCAGAGGAAAAGAAGCAGTATATCAACATAATAAAGAAGGGCGAATGCAATGATTTATTTAGATAGCAGTGCGACGACAAAGCCGCATAAGGAAGTGCTGGATACATTTGTGCAAGTCAATGAACTGTACTATGCCAACCCCGCTTCCATTCATGAGGCGGGAGTGACCGCCAATACGCTGCTCACGAAGGCGCGTGAACAAGTTGCACAGATTTTAAATACAGGGGTTAAAGAAGTCATTTTTACGGCTGGTGGTACTGAATCGAATAACTTTGCCATTTTTGGGACGGCACATGTCAGCGCTCATAAAGGGAAGCATATTTTAACGACTGAAATCGAGCATCCTTCCGTGCTGGAGGCTGTAAAGCGCCTTGGGGCAGAAGGATTCGAAGTGGAGTATTTGACGGTTGATTCAAATGGCGTCATTTCATTAGAAGAGCTAAAACAAAAGGTTCGCAAGGATACAATTCTTGTCAGCATCATGCATGTCAACAATGAAATGGGGGCGATCCAGCCGATTGAAGAAGCGGGGGCCATCATCCATGCCCAAAGCCGTGCCATATTTCATGTAGATGCAGTGCAGAGCTTTGGTAAGCTGCCGGTCATGTTCAATGGTGATGCAGGACCGGATATACTATCGATTTCGGGACATAAAATCCATGCGTTGAAGGGCTCCGGTGTCATCGCCTTCCGAAAGGCATTCAAAATTGCCCCATACCTTGTTGGCGGAGGACAGGAATTCGGCCTCCGAAGCGGCACGGTGGCAGTCCCTCAGGCGGTCGCATTGGCAAAGGCGGCGAGGCTGGCAGTGGAAAGCATGGATGCGAATTACAAACAATATGTGTTATGGCAAAAAGAGCTGCGGGCATTCCTGCAAGATTTCGGAAACCACGTTCATTTACTATCTACTGAAGATGGGGCACCATACATTACATCTTTCAGTGTCCGTGGACTGAAGGGCGAAATCCTGATTAATGCCCTGCAAAAAGAGGGCATCATCGTTTCTACATCAAGTGCTTGTTCGTCAAGGCAAACAAAAACAAGCCATGTGGTCGAGGCGCTACAGGTCGACCAGGCCTTTAAGCAAGGTGTATTACGTGTAAGCTTTGGGATGCAAACAACAAAAACAGATATCGCTGCCTTCAAGCAAGCATTCGGGCAAGTGATGAAGCAGTTAAAAGGAGAAGTAGTAATATGATCTGGAAAGAAATTTTAATTCGTTACGGCGAACTTTCGACGAAAGGGCGCAACAAAAATGATTTTATCCATCGTCTGCGTGACAATGTGCGTTACTCATTCCATGATATAATGCCGTTGAAAATCCGGGCAGAGCGTGATCGGATGTTTATAGAAATCGAAAACCAAGAAAAAATGGATGTACTGATGGAACGCCTGCCTGAAGTGTTCGGCATCCAATCGTTCAGCCCGGTCGCTTCATGCGGGAAAGACATCGATGAGATGAAGGATCTGGCTATCCGGATTATGGAGCTTTATCAAGAACAGGACATTACATTCAAGGTGGAAGTCCGTCGTACGGACAAAAACTTCCCGCTTGACTCGCATGCGATCCAACGGGAAATCGGTGGCACGGTGCTGCGTAAGTATCAAAATTTATCGGTCAATGTAAAAAAACCGGATGTAGAGCTGCGTATCGAAGTCCGCCTGGATGCAGTATATATGATGGCCCAAGTCATTCCGGGAGCAGGTGGTATGCCGGTTGGATCAAATGGGAAGTCCCTGCTGATGTTGTCGGGAGGAATCGATAGCCCGGTTGCAGGATATTTGATGATGAAGCGCGGCGTCCGTCTCGAGGCAATTCATTTCTATAGCCCGCCGTATACGAGCCAAAATTCCCTGCAGAAAGTAAAGGATCTGGCGAATGAATTGACAAAGTTCGGTGCAAAAATCCGTTTGCATATCATTCCGTTTACGGAATTGCAGGTGCTGATCAAAGAACGTGTGCCGGAGAACATGACGATGACGACGACGCGCCGCATGATGCTGCGAATCGCCGACAAGGTGCGTGAGGAAATAGGTGCACTTGCAATCGTGACAGGCGAAAGCTTAGGGCAGGTGGCTTCACAGACGCTTGAGAGCTTGACGGCAATCAATGATGTCACAAGCACACCGATTCTCAGACCGCTCATCGCCTCTGATAAATTGGATATCATCGAAATTGCAGAGCGCATCGGAACGTATGAAACATCCATCCAGCCTTATGAGGACTGCTGTACCATCTTTACACCGGCGAGCCCGAAGACGAAGCCGAAGCTTGAGAAGGTGATGCATTACGAAAGCTTTACAGAGTTCGATGAATATATTGAACGTGCGGTGAAGAATCGAGAAGTACACATCCTGCCTGAAAAGAAGGTGAAGGAAGACAAGTTCGCCGATTTACTATAAATTCCTGTATGAAGAATAAATTACCGTAAATTATTCGTGTATGAATTTCGCCTCCTGACACATTCTATATGCAACAAGGAGGTGAAACACCATGTCAAACAACAACAACTCAAACAAACTTAGCGTACCAGGCGCACAACAAGCTCTAGATCAAATGAAATATGAGATCGCTCAAGAGTTTGGCGTACAATTAGGAGCAGAAGCTTCTTCACGCGCTAACGGTTCAGTAGGTGGCGAGATCACAAAACGTCTTGTCAAAATGGCTGAATCTCAATTAAAAGGTACAAACCGATAATGTAAAACAACAGGGCTGTTACATAAGCGAAAAGCTTATGTAGCAGCTCTTTGTTTTTCTCCCGCTAGTATGTCCCGAAAAGGTATCGTAAAGAAAATAATTTCTCGCTTAATATACAGATTTTTTTGAAAAAACTAGCAAATCAACGTATAATATGAAGGGTAAGCTAAGGGGATAAGGGGGAGTTTAATGATGAAAAGAGAAGACTTATTAGCACCTGAAGTGTATAACATTGTGGATGAAATTGAAAAGCATGCAGCACAAGGGGATAAAAAAGCATTGCTTATTCGTCACGAAAATGATGTCATCGAAGAAGTTACATATGCCGAACTCGTTGAAAAAGCAAGTAAGGTTGCGAACGTTTTTAAAAGTGAAGGGCTTCAAAAAGGGGATGTGCTGCTGGTCATGGTCCCCCGTTCTTTGGAGGCGTACGTCACATATATTGGAGCGCTAAAGGCCGGCCTTACCATCATTCCAAGCTCGGAGCTGCTTCGCGCAAAGGACATCGACTACCGGATTGTCCATGCAGAGGCAAAAGGGATTGTCGCCTATGAGCAATACATCGGGGAATTTGATGAGGTGGAAGAGCTTGATGGACTACAGTTATTTGTAGTGGGAAATGCGCATGCACCATGGAAATCATTATTGGAGAAGGCAAAAGGTCAGCCGGCGGTGTTTGAAGGGGAACAGACGCGCGCGGAGGATACGGCTTTCCTGGCTTATACGAGTGGTACGACCGGTAATCCGAAGGGGGCCATCCATACACATGCATGGGGCTACGCCCACCTCCGCACAACGGCGAGCAGCTGGCTGGGGGTGGAAGATGGGGACCTTGTATGGGCCACGGCGGCACCGGGATGGCAGAAGTGGATCTGGAGCCCGTTCCTTGCCACACTGGGCAGTGGGGCGACAGCATTCGTCTATAAAGGGAAGTTCGATCCAATCAAGTATTTGGAGCTGCTACAGGAGCATAAAGTCAATGTTCTGTGCTGTACACCGACGGAATACCGTTTGATGGCGAAGGCCGACAATTTGGGTGGCTATGATTTATCTGCCCTGCATAGTGCCGTATCTGCGGGAGAGCCGCTGAATCGTGGGGTAATCGAGACATTCCTGCGTGAATTCAATGTCCAGGTGCGTGATGGGTATGGCCAGACGGAAAATACATTGCTTGTCGGCACATTGAAAGGCATGGAGCCGAAGCCGGGATCGATGGGGCAGCCGACTCCTGGGAACATCGTGGATATCATCGATGAGGAAGGGCAGGTATTGCCGGCCGGAGAAGTGGGTGATATCGCTGTCCATAAATCAACACCGGCATTGTTCCGCGGCTACCTGAAGGATCCGGAACGTACGAGCATGCAGTTCCGTGGGGACTGGTATATTACCGGTGACCAGGCACGCAAGGACGAGGAGGGATACTTCTGGTTTGAAGGGCGCGGGGATGACATCATCATCTCATCCGGCTATACAATCGGGCCTTTCGAGGTAGAGGATGCACTTGTCAAGCATCCTGCAGTGCGGGAATGTGCCGTTGTGGCAAGCCCGGATGAAATTCGCGGCAGCATTGTAAAAGCGTTTGTCGTACTACAGGACCCGGAAATGAAAAACAGCCCGACCATCGTCAAAGAGCTGCAGGATCATGTGAAAGAGCTGACGGCTCCATATAAATATCCGCGCAGCATCGAATTCCTGGATGAGCTGCCGAAAACCGTGTCCGGCAAAATCCGAAGGGTGGAGCTGCGCAACGCCGAGTACAGCAAACAGCATAACTGATTTTTAATATGGATAGATTCATGGCTGCATTGATGGGGGAGACCTTTCAATGCAGCTTTTACTGTGTTGCTGGCACATTGAAATGGAGGTTGTCCATGCTCGGGCATTCTGCAATGCCTTTTTGGTTGTGAACGATAAGTGACATGAATATGCCGGGAGCTTTTTTAGGAATAGCATTTTTTGAATTTCCGAAACATTTCATCAAGTGGTTCGTATACACTTATAGTAGGAGGCGATTAAATGAATACAAAAAGATGGATTGCGCTCATAGCGGCAGCAGTTCTGCTCATGTTTTCTTTAGGTTTGAATTCCATCCTGGCATTATTTAAGACTGATTTTTTATCCAGCTTTGAAAGTGCGTTTGGTGAAACGGATACAACAGTATATGAGCTGCCGCTTGAAGCGGGCGATTTCGACAGCAGGATTGCTTTGCTGACAGTGAAGGGGACGATTTTGGATACAGGTTCAGGTTCTTTATGGGAGGATGTGGAGTATGACCACCAAGGATTCCTGGGACAACTTGAGTCAGTCATGAATGACGATACGGTAAAAGGCGTGGTGCTGCACGTTGATTCGCCAGGCGGAGGTGTATTGGAATCTGCCGAAATCCATGAACAGCTTGTTAAGCTTAAGGAAGAAAGACAAATTCCAATCTATGTATCGATGGGTACATATGCTGCATCCGGTGGCTATTACATTGCGGCTCCGGCGGACAAAATCTTTGCGCAGAAGGAGACGATTACCGGTTCAATCGGTGTCATCATGCAGTCTTACAACTTTGAGAAGCTGGCCGAAAAAGTAGGCATCGAGTTTGAAACAATCAAATCCGGTGAGCATAAGGATATGTTCGGCGGTGTTCGCGCTTCAACAGAAGAAGAAAAGGCCATGCTGCAGGAAATCATTAATGAATCATATGAGGATTTCGTTGACGTGGTGGAACAAGGCCGCGGCATGACCGAAGCACAAGTGAAGCAGGTGGCGGATGGCCGTATTCTTGGAGGCACACAGGCGATGCGTGCAGGCCTGGTGGATGCAATTGGTGATGTAGATGACACTGTTGCTGCACTTCGCACAGATTTTAATCTGGAAGATGCGGAGCTTTTCGAATATTCTTCGGATAATAATACGCTGGGCAGCCTGTTCGGAGCAAAGGTGGGCGCGCTCTTCGGCCCATCTGAGGAAGAGAAGCTGATGCAAAAGATTTTATCGACAAGCAATTCACCGCGTATGATGTATCTTTACGGGGATTATTGAGGAAGGAGTGATGAGTATGTTGGAAAATGAAGAAACAGCCGTCATTCCTAAAAAGAGCCTTGTAAGAGAAATAGAAGTATATGAGCAGAAGGCGGCTGGATTTTGGATTCGTTTCTGGGCGTTCCTTGTGGATATGCTTGTCATATCAGCTGTCATCGGCATTGTCGTCAATCCGGTTTTCTATCTGATGGACTGGAGCTTTGATGATGCGGTATGGTACCGGCCGATTGCCATCATTTCGGCTGTTGTGTATTACGCCTATTTCATCCTTTTGACGAAGTTCTGGAGCCAGACGGTCGGTAAGATGATTTTTGGACTGCGCGTCAAGAAAGACGACGGCCAGCCGTTGGATTGGATGTCGGTGCTTTTCAGGGAGGGCGTCGGCAGGTTTATCAGCAATACTTTCTTCAAGGTGCCTTACTTGATTGTTGTATTTACACCGAATCATAAGGCAATCCAGGATTTTGTCGCAGATACGACCGTCGTTCACGAAGAAGCATTTTCGAGGAAAAAGGTTTTAACAAAGGAAAATGTGGATAATAATACACTATCAACATCTTCAATTTGACGAAGAGGGAGCCACCTGGGAATTTATTTTCAGGTGGCTTCTCCTTGTGTTGCAGCGTAAGCGCTGTACTGATGGAGAAGAGCGAAGGAGCCAAAAAGAGGCGTTCTGTATATTCTAAAGGCTTTCTGTAGAAGCTTTAGAAGTTGCATTCTGTCGGATAAATCTAGTAATATTGAGTACATATAGTAAGGAGGCGTTTTCATTGGTTCAAACTACATTCAAACAAAGCCCGGTGACATTAATCGGCAATGAAGTTAAGGTAGGAGACACTGCACCGGACTTTAGCGTGCTGGCAAATGACCTGTCGGAAGTGACGCTAAAGGATTCAGAGGGGAAAATTCGTTTGTTCAGCGTCGTCCCGTCGTTGGATACAGGCGTATGTGACGCACAAACAAGAAAATTCAATGAAGCGGCTGCAGGGTTCGGCGATCAAGTAATCGTCTATACAGTATCAATGGATCTGCCATTTGCTCAAAAGCGCTGGTGCGGTGCTGCAGGCATCGACAATGTGGTGACGGTATCCGATCATCGCGGGGGTTCTTTCGGTGAAGCATATGGTGTCCTCATTCAGGAACTACGTCTGTTGACTCGTTCGGTTTTCGTAGTGGATGCAGAAGGTAAAGTGGCATATGTGGAATATGTTCCGGAAGCGACTGACCATCCAAACTATGATGCGGCAATCGAAGCTGTAAAAGCATTGACTAAATAATATTCTTTTTTGTACTTTTATAGTAAAGTGGAAAAAGGACAAACTGGGACTCACTCGTCAGGGTGGGTTCTTTCATTTGCATGGACCGTTTTTTTGCCAAAGAGGCATTTTCAACGATTCAGGGCCGAGGCAGGCTTTTAGGAAAGGAAGTTTTGAATGGAAAAGTTCGAACAGATTTTTACGATTATAAACGAGCAGGCTGAAAAATCCGAGCAGCAGGATATGCCGTACTTGGAAGGGGTGCTTACTGCCCTTGAGGATACACTTGATGGGAAAATGGAATGGCGGGTGGAAGGCGCTACGAAGGAAGATATGCGGAAAGCCATCCAAATCGCTATTTTGAAGGGAATGCGGAAAAATACGCAGCCCAACCATCAAATGACTCCCGATACGCTTGGGCTGCTCGTAAGTTATTTTGTAGAGCAGTTTTATGAAGAGGAGCTGGAAAAGGGAATGATTTCTGTTGCCGATCTGGCTCTCGGCACAGGGAATCTGATGTTCACGCTCATGAATGCGCTGGAAGGCAAGGTGACGGCGACGGGGGTCGAAGTAGATGAACTGCTGATTCGTCTGGCCGCGGCGACGGCGGAGCTGATTGAACAGCCGATTTCATTGTATCGACAGGATTCCTTGGAATCGCTGCTGGTCGATCCGGTCGATGCGATGGTATGTGATTTGCCGGTGGGCTATTATCCAAATGAAGAGGTGGCCTTGGAGTATGAACTTTGCGCAGCTGAAGGGATGAGCTACTCGCATCATTTATTCATCGAACAAGCGGTGAACCATACGAAAGAAGGCGGCTACTTGTTCTTCTTGGTTCCCGCAACGCTATTTGAATCGGAACAGGCGAAGGAGCTTCATAAATTCCTCAAGAAGCACGCATGGATTCAAGCGGTCATCCAGCTGCCGGAGACAATGTTTGCCTCACGTGCGCATGAAAAGAGCATTCTCATTCTGCAAAAGCAGGGTGCCGAGCTGAAGGCTCCTCGGGAAGTGCTGCTTGCCAAGGTGCCGAACATGAACAATAAAGAAGCATTGGCCATGTTCTTTGAAAAGGTGCAAATGTGGAAGAAAAATAAATGATTTGGAACCGTCTCCTGAAGGAGGCGGTTTTTATTTTTGAGGAAAGGCCAAGCGTTGAGGCAATTAAATGTTTACTTAAGGTAGCTTCATAGCACAAAAAGGCCGCCCGGTAAGCGAAACTTAGCGGGCGGCCTTTTGCAGAGCAACTTCAGTTATTGGAAATGAAAAATCACTCTGGCGTACGGATGACAAGTACGTCACATTTAGCCGAGCGTACGATTGCCTCTGATACAGAACCGATTAGGAAACGTTCTACAGCATTAAGACCAGTGGCCCCGCAGACGATTAAATCTGCATCTACAAGGTTTGACAAGTCTTTAGTGATGATGTTTTTTGGAGAACCGTATTCAATGATCACTTTTACGTTTTCTACGCCTTCAGCTTCGGCTTGCGTTTTGTAGCCATTTAATAATTCTTCGGCATGTTGTTGAGAGCGTTCGGCAATTGAGCGGTCATATGCTTCGATTGCAGCAAATGAACGAGTGTCGATTACATGCACAAGATTTAATGTACTTCCTACATTACGTCTTGCGATATCAATTGATTTACGGAATGCATATTCCGCTTCTTTAGAGCCGTCTACAGCAACGACAATGCTTTTATAATGGTTTGCCATCTTTGATTTCCTCCTTTAGGTGTATGGGCTCATTATAGCAAATGATGTCGTAATAAAATAGACAACAAGTTAAAAATCAAAAAAATTTTCACATGATTCTGTAGTTTGTGTGAATTTTTTAGGCATTTAAAAGGAATATTTCTAGGTAGGATGTTTGGAAATGAAAGAAATATAGGGTCAAATATGTTATGGATGCAGAAAATAGATTCTTTGGAAGCCTATCAAGTAAAGATAGGATATGGATATAAAAATAGTTTTCAAAGTTATGAATTATCCAATTACTAAAATTATGGAAAGTGTTACAATGGATGGGACAATTGATTGTCATCCAACAGGGGAGGGCTATAATTATGAAAATTGGAGTGCCAAAAGAAATAAAAAATAATGAATATCGTGTGGCGATGACGCCTGCTGGGGTCATGACACTGACAGGTGTAGGCCATCAGGTAGTCATTGAGGCAGGAGCCGGGGCAGGTTCCTCCTTTACGGATGAAGACTACAATCGTGCCGGCGCCACTATTGTCAATACGGCTGCCGAAGCTTGGGATGCCGACATGGTGATGAAAGTGAAGGAGCCACTAGCAAGCGAGTTTGCCTATTTCCGTGAAGGGCTTATTTTATTTACTTACCTGCACCTGGCTCCGGAACCGGAGCTGACAAGGGCATTGCTTGATAAGAAAGTGGTCGGCATTGCATATGAAACCGTGCAGTTGGCGAATCGCTCATTGCCGCTACTGACACCGATGAGTGAAGTCGCGGGGAAAATGGCGACGCAAATCGGCGCACAATATTTGGAGAAGCTCGGCGGCGGGAAAGGGGTCCTTCTTGGCGGCGTATCAGGCGTGCCGCGTGCCAAAGTGACAATCATCGGCGGCGGGATTGCAGGAACGAATGCTGCAAAGATTGCAGTCGGCATGGGCGCGGATGTGACGATCATCGACCTGAGTGCAGAGCGCCTTCGCCAGCTGGAGGACCTATTCGGCCGTGATGTGCAGACCTTGATGTCGAACCCGTTCAACATCGCAGAAAGCGTCCGTACATCCGACCTTGTCATCGGGGCTGTACTAATTCCGGGTGCCAAGGCGCCGAAGCTCGTGTCAGAAGAAATGATTAAATCCATGCAGCCGGGATCGGTTGTAGTGGATATCGCCATCGACCAAGGCGGCATTTTCGAAACAAGCGACCGCGTAACAACCCATGATGCTCCTGTCTATGTGAAGCATGGCGTCGTCCATTATGCTGTAGCGAACATGCCGGGTGCAGTACCTCGTACTTCGACGATTGCCTTGACGAATAATACAGTGCCATACGCACTTGAAATCGCCAATAAGGGCTTCATCCGCGCATGCATGCAAAACCCGGCTCTGCTGCTCGGACTGAACACTGTGGATGGGGAGCTTGTATATGAAGCTGTGGCCGATGCGCAAGGATTGTCATATACACCTGCGATGGATGCCATCAATCGCCTGGAGGGCTTGATGGAATGATTCGAGTCGAGGACCTGCTTGTTTACAGAAACGGCAAAACGATTCTGCAGGATGTTTCCTGGGAGGTACAGAACGGGGAGCACTGGGCGATTCTTGGGCTGAATGGAAGTGGCAAGACGACGTTGCTGAAGGTGATCAATGGGTATCTTTGGCCGAATGAAGGCTCGGTGCAGGTGCTTGGCGAAACATTCGGAAAAACCGATATCCGGGAGGTCCGCAAGTCGATAGGCTGGGTGAGTGCCGCGATGATTGAAGAGTTCGACCGCCGTGACCCTGCGATAGAAGTGGTCTTGAGCGGGAAATACGGTGCCATACGTCTATTTGAAAAGGTCGATGACGAAGAGATTGCAGAAGGCGTACAAATGATGGAGCGTTTCGGTGTCGTGCATCTTGCGAATACCGCGTTTGAATACCTGTCGCAGGGAGAGAGGCAGCGTGTGCAAATTGCGCGTGCCATGATGGCCAAGCCAAAGCTGCTTATTTTAGATGAGCCATGTACGGGGCTGGATCTGATTGAACGCGAGCATCTGTTGAAGACGATCAGCGAGGTGGCGGAGCAAGGAGATGTGGCCATCCTGTATGTGACCCATCATGTGGAGGAAATCCTGCCTTGCTTCACGCATGCGCTGCTCATGCGGGATGGCAAAATATTCGCACAGGGTGAGAGCAGCCAGCTGCTGAATGAAGAGACATTGTCCTCATTTTTCAATCATGACCTTGCCGTCCAATTGGAGAACGGACGGGCTTGGGTGGCTGTGAAATAGTGGGCAACTAAAAAATGAGTGGAGGCCGTGAGCCGTCCACTCATTTTTTCTTAACGGTCGATAATCAGTAATTCTTTCGGGAATTTTGTTAATATCTCGACCCCGTCTTTTGTAACGACGACATCGTCTTCAATGCGCACGCCTGTGACATCCGACTTATAGATGCCCGGCTCAATCGTAAAGACCATGCCTTCTTGCATCGGCAGCTCATTTACCCCCGTAATGCCAGGGAATTCATGAACAGAGATGCCGAGGCCGTGCCCTAGCCGGTGAGGGAAGTAGTCGCCATAACCAGCATCGGCAATGACGTCGCGGGCAATCTTATCCAAATCCATTGCACGCACACCCGGTTTGACAGCCGCAATGGCATCTTCATTGGCCTTCAGGACGGTTTGGTAGATGCTACGCTGGGCATCGCTTACCTCACCGAACGCCACTGTCCGCGTAATATCCGAGCAGTAGCCTTCGTAAATGACGCCCAGGTCGAATAACACCATGTCCCCGCGTCTGATTTTACGATTACCCGGTACACCATGAGGGGAAGCGGATTTTTCTCCTGCCAGCACCATCGTCTCAAAGCTCATCGAATAGCCTTTTGCCTTTACGGCAGATTCGATTTCATTCAGGACCTCTAATTCTGTCTTTCCTTCTGCAAGCGCGTCGCAGCCGACCTGTACAGCGTAATCAGCCAGTTCCGCCGCCTTGCGCATCTTTTCCAGCTCTTCTTCGGATTTCACTGCGCGCATGGAGTTGATCTGGTCATCCAGACGTTCGAATTGCGCATCGGGATAGCGAGCTGTTAGTTCTTCGAGTCGTTCAACCGTCAAATGTGATTTTTCAATTGCAAGAGAGTTCACCGTTACACCACGCTTCGCCACAGCTTGCGCCACTTTGTCCCAAGCATTTTCCGTATCGAGATGGCCTACTACTTCAAAAGGCCAGCCTGCCGCCACCGCATCGGGAACCTCCATCTGTGGGCAGACTAAAAACGGTTCCGCCTCCTGGAATACCATGACGCCCAGCAATCGTTCGTGAGGGTCGCTTGCAAAACCGGAAAAGTAGAATACGTTGTCAGGCATCGTGACAAACGCAGCATTTATGTTGTGCTCCTTTAAATAACTTTGCAACTGTTGTAATTTCGTCAAAATAAAGCCTCCTTGCAATGATTTATGAATCGCAATAAAAAGCATATCAAAAAAAGGGATTTTGTGCATTCTTGGCGAAATAGAGTGGGTGAGAAATAGCTTGAAGGAGGGTTTTGATGAAAATTTCGTATCATGGTCATTCTGTCGTAAAAATCGAAACAGAAGGCAAAACAATTTTAATTGACCCATTCATCAATGGAAATGGACTAACGGACTTGAAAGTGGAGGAGCAGAAGCCGGATGTCATCTTGCTGACGCACGGCCATAATGACCATGTCGGGGACACGGTGGAAATCGCCAAGGCAAGCGATGCCCTTGTTGTAGCACCGAATGAGCTGGCAGTCTATCTTGGCTGGCAGGGCTTGAATACTCATCCGATGCATATTGGCGGAGCGCGCCAGTTCGACTTCGGGAAAGTGAAGTTCACTCAGGCATTCCACGGCTCATCCTATACAACGCCTGACAATGAAATCATCTATACAGGCATGCCTGCTGGTATCCTATTTACAGCAGAGGGCAAAACAATCTATCATGCGGGGGATACCGCCCTGTTCTCGGATATGAAGCTGATTGGTGAACGTCATCCTGTAGATGTGCTGTTCGTTCCGATTGGCGACAATTTCACGATGGGCCCTGAAGATGCGGCGTATGCCGTATCCTTGATCAAGCCGAAAATCGTGGTGCCAGTCCACTACAATACATTCCCGCCGATCGAGGTGGATCCGCAGCACTTCGCCAGCCTGGTAGAAGGCGCGGAAGTGCAGATTCTGCAACCGGGTGAATTTGTCGAATTCGAATAGACGATCCATTCTTTATAAAGAAGGTATAAGCATAGGGCAGGCCGGTAGAGCGGCTATCCCTGTGCTTTTTTAGCATAGGCAGGGCGGACATGGCGCCCTGCTTTAAATTCTCGTTATAAAATGTGGAAATATGGTACACTAATGACAGGAATGAAAGATGAGGAATAGGTGATATTGTGTCAACAAAACATGAAAAAATCTTGCAATATATCGAATCGTTGCCGGTAGGTGATAAAATTTCAGTACGCCAGATTGCCAAAGAGATGCAGGTGAGTGAGGGCACGGCTTATCGCGCCATCAAAGAAGCGGAAAACCGCAGGCTGGTGAGCTCGATTGAACGGGTCGGGACGATTCGTATCGAAAAGAAAAAGAAGGAAAATATTGAGCGTCTGACGTTTGCGGAAATCGTCAACATTATAGATGGACAAGTGCTGGGGGGGAAGTCCGGCCTGCATAAGACCTTGACGAAATTCGTCATCGGCGCCATGAAGCTGGAAGATATGCTGCGCTATACAAATGCGGGCAGCCTGTTGATTGTCGGTAATCGGACGCAGGTACATGAGCACGCATTGAAGGCGGGGGCAGCGGTGCTTATTACAGGCGGCTTTGATACGACGGATGAAAACAAGCGCCTGGCAGATAGGCTGGAATTGCCGATTATCTCGACAAGCTATGATACGTTCTCGGTAGCGACGATGATCAATCGTGCCATTTATGACCAATTGATTAAAAAGGATATTTTATTGATCGAGGACATCTATATCCCGCTTGAAGATACGGCGGTGCTCCGCAATGACCAGACAATCATGCATTTCCGGAAGAAGAATGCATCGACTACCCACGGTGCGTTTCCTGTCGTGACGGCAAACAACAAGCTGGTCGGCATGATTACTTCAAAAGACGTCATCGGGAAGGAAGACGATGAAGCAATCGAAAAGGTAATGACGAAAAATCCGATTGCCGCTTCGATGAAAACGAGTGTCGCCTCAGCAGGCCACCGAATGATCTGGGAAGGAATCGACCTGATTCCGGTCGTGGACGACGATAGCATTCTGCAGGGGGTCATTAGCCGTCAGGATGTATTGAAGGCCATCCAAACTGCACAGCGCCAGCCACAGCATGGGGAAACAATCGACGATTTGGTGAAGAATGAGATGAGAGTGATGGGTGACGAGGAGGTTATGGTGGAGTTTACGGTAACTCCCCAGATGACCAACCATTTCGGCTCCCTATCCTACGGGGCGTTTACAACATTGTTGGCTGAAGTGGGCTCATTTGCATTGAAGCGGCGGAAACGCGGTGATGCCGTAGCGGAGAACATGACAATCTATTTCATTAAACCGGTCCAGATGGAAAGCGTGCTGACAATAAAGCCAAGAATTTTAGATATGAGCCGTAAGTTCGTCAAGATGGATTTCGAGGTATTTAACGGTTCCGTCCTTGTTGGGAAAGCGATGATGATGTTCCAGCTGCTGGAGCGTTAAAGGGCAGGCGCAAAGATTCTGCATAACAATTTTTCTACTGCGAGCTGGAAGTGCCGGCTTTCTTATCCGAATGGAAAAAGAGGCGGCACATCGCCGCCTCTTCCTTCATGATTGCTGATTCAGTCTATATTCCTCTTCCACAAAACGGCCTTCATGACGTGCACGCTTATAATTATTGAATGCCATTGCGGCACCCATGATAACAAAGACGACAGCCACTGCATAACCGACCGCAGTCGGATAGATAATGGTTACGTTCAAGCCGAAGAAAATCATAAAGATGCCAAGGGCGGTACCGGCTTTTGCTGTATACCATTTTTTTTGAATAGGTAGTGTTGAGCGGAACTGTTTCGTTTTATAATAGAAGTAAGCAATGAAAGAAAAGATGATACATGCAACAAATAAGTAATTTACTATATTCATGGTGAACCCCCCGTTAAAAGCAAAGCTGCTATTATTGTAACGATTTTAGGAAAAAATTGCGAACGGAATTCATTATCTGGTAGGAGGAATCGTCTTGAAGCGACAAATCATTGACACAATTGAGAAATATGACCACATTATTATACATCGGCACGTAAGGCCCGATCCGGATGCATATGGTTCGCAGTTCGGTCTGGCAGAGGTAATCAGACATAATTATCCGGAGAAGCTTGTCTATACAGTAGGACAGCATGATGAATCACTGTCATTTTTACGTAAACCGGAACGGATTGAGGATGAGGTATATCAAAATGCACTCGTCATCGTAACGGATACGGCGAATACTGAGCGCATCGACGACCAGCGCTACACGTCGGGCGACTTCCTCATCAAAATCGACCATCATCCAAATGATGACCAATATGGGGATCTGTTATGGGTGGACACGACGGCGAGCTCCTGCTCGGAAATGATTTACGAATTGTTTGCAGAAGGCAGGGAATATAAGGGGTGGACATTGTCGGATGAGGCGGCTCGTCTATTGTTTGCCGGCATCGTGGGGGATACGGGACGCTTCTTGTTCCCAAGTGCCACATTAAAGACGTTTGAAATAGCGGGCAACCTGATCCAGTACAATTTTGACCGTAATGCTGTCTATGACGGCATGTACGAAATGGACCGCAAGCTGCTGAACCTACAGGGGTACATGTACCAAAACTTCAGCATGGATGAACATGGAGCGGCCTATATCCGCATCACGAAAGGTATCTTGAAGGAGTTTAACGTGACACCGGCAGAAACATCTCTTCTTGTCGGCTCGCTTGGCAATGTGAAAGGAATCTGCGCATGGGTCATCTTCATTGAAGAGGAAGCTTCAATTCGGGTGCGTCTCCGTTCAAAAGGGCCGATTATCAACGTTCTGGCGAAAAAATACAATGGGGGCGGCCACCCGCTGGCATCCGGTGCCTCCGTGGACACGTGGGAAGAGGCGGAGCGTGTCATTGTGGACTTACAGGAACTCTGCCGCAATCATCAATAATTTTCAAGGAGGGATGATATGGTGATACCAATGGTTTATCCGCAAATACGGACAAGCGCCGATTTGTTAAAAAGCACCATTCGTGTGGAGTCCCTCATTCCTTTTTTACAACAGCAAAAGGCGGAAGCTTGTGCAATCGTG
This sequence comes from Lysinibacillus sp., assembly GCA_045605545.1. GTDB lineage: Bacteria > Bacillota > Bacilli > Bacillales_A > Planococcaceae > Lysinibacillus_B. The sequence continues at coordinate 33,977 of JAZUQF010000221.1, read as the reverse complement.
AATTCCAAATTGTACGGGCTTTTGCCTTTTTGGCATGCAGCAAAAGAGGCGGGAATCCATGCAGTCATCGGATTGGCGGTACGCGTTCGATTTACGGAAGAAATCGTGCTTCCGCTCGTATTATATGCGAAAGACAATACAGGCTACAAAAGTCTATTGAAAATCAGCAGCTCGGTGGCTATCCGGCCGGATGAGCTGCTGCCATGGCGCTGGCTGGCCGGCTATGCAACCGGTTGTGCAGCCGTCATTCCGGCCATGGAGGAGCGCTGCAGCTGGTTGAGGGAGGAAGCATGGGGTTTCACGAGAGAGCTGAAGGAACTGCTGCAAGCGGATTTATATATCGGCATCTCCAGAAAAAATCAGCCTTTCCCAGAAGAACCTCTGGCTGTACAGGCTGCTCAAAGGCTGGACTGCAAAATAGTGGTGCTCCACGAAAGTACCTTCCTGCGCCCGGAGGACCATTTCGCCTACGAGGTGGCCAGGGCCATCGATACAGGGGTGAAGCTTGGGGAGTCGTTGCAGGGGAATAAGACGAAGCATCAATTCGTTCCAACGGCCGAGGAATTTTTCGCGGTTTTTGAAGGACGGGAAGAGTGGCTTCAAAATACAAGAGAACTGCTTCTAGGGTGTCGGGTGGAGCTGACATTCGGGCAGGTATTCATGCCGAAATTTCCTGTAGAAAAAGGGGAAACGGCAGAGCAGGTACTGTATGAGCATGCTGCCTCCGGTCTGAAGGCGCGCCTGCAGATGGCTGAGCTTCCGAAGCGGTATGCAGAGCGCCTGCAGTACGAGCTGCAGACCATCCATTCGATGGGCTATGCGGATTATTTCCTGATTGTAGAGGATTTTATGCGGTTCGCCCGGGAATCCGGTATTCTCACAGGACCGGGAAGGGGTTCTTCCGCCAGCTCGCTTGTCGCCTATGCCCTTCATATTACACAGGTCGATCCATTGCAGTACGACCTGCTGTTTGAGCGATTCCTCAATCCGGAACGGGTCTCGCTGCCCGATATCGATATTGACTTTGTCGATACAAGGCGGCAGGAAGTGATAGAGTATGTGGCGCAGAAATACGGCAAGCAGCATGTGGCACAGATTATTACTTTCGGTACGCTATCGGCAAAAGCCGTGGCGCGTGATGTAGCCCGTATGTTCAATTTCGATAATGAGACGTTGGAAATGATATCAAAGCTGATACTCAACCGGCACGGCATTACGCTTACGCAGGCATATGCCGATTCCCAAGCGTTGAGGGATTGGATTGGACAGGAGTCCATCCGTATGGAATGGTTTGCGGCTGCCCGGGCTTTAGAAGGGCTGCCGCGCAATGCCTCCACGCATGCGGCGGGTGTCGTCCTGAGCCCTGTACCGCTTGTAGACATCATCCCGATAGAAGAAGGGCATGAAGGCGTATACCTCACACAGTGGCCGATGCAGGAAGTGGAAAAGGCGGGTCTGCTGAAGATGGATTTTTTAGGCTTGCGCAATTTGACGATTCTTGAGCAGATTTGTCGCTCGGTCCAATATACGCACGGCGTTGCAATCGATTTGAACCATATTCCGATGGAGGATGAAAAGACATTCAGGCTGCTGGCCGCTGGCGATACATCTGGTATCTTCCAGCTGGAGTCCGAGGGCATGAGGGGAGCGCTGCGTGAAATCCGTCCTACTCACTTTTTGGATATTGTCGCTGTAAATGCGCTGTACCGGCCGGGCCCGATGGATTTCATCCCTGTGTATGCACGGCGCAAGCATGGAGTGGAGCCTGTGGAGGTGCTGCACCCTGTATTGGAGCCTATTCTGCGCGAAACATATGGTGTCATCGTCTACCAGGAGCAAATCATGCGGATCGCCCATCAATTTGCAGGCTTTACAATAGGAGAGGCCGATTTACTTCGACGTGCCGTCAGCAAGAAAAACAGGGCAATCCTTGAGCAGCAGCAGACCCGCTTTGTAGAAGGAGCCCTCCGGCAGGGGCACGATGCCCGAACGGCTGAAGACATCTATGCATTGATTGTACGTTTTGCGGATTATGGATTCCCGAAAAGCCATGCTGTTGCCTACAGTGTCATTTCATATCAGCTTGCCTACCTAAAGGCGAACTACCCTGTAAACTTTTATGCCGCATTGCTGACGAATGCAACAGGAAATCAGGACAAGCTGGCTCAGCTCCTCCTGGAAGCAAAGCAAAGGGGGATTGAGGTGCTGCCGCCGTCCATACAAAAATCAGCCCGCCACTTCAAGGTGGAGAACGGGCGCATTCGCTTCAGTCTGTCGGCCATTAAGGGTGTGCCGCAGCCATTCCTGCAAAAGCTTTTAGCTGTACGGAGCGCACGGCAGGAGCCGTTTGAGGATTTGTTTGATTTGGCCGTCTCCTTAAGTGCGGCTACATTTAATAGAAAAGCAATCGAGCCATTGATCAAGGCGGGGGCGCTCGATGAATTCGGACGTGACCGGGCCGTGCTGCTGGCTACTATTGAAGCCGCAGTGAAGCAGGCGGAACTTGTCCGGCCGAATGAAGGCGAGGACTTGTTTTCGGATTCCTTCCTATCGTTCGGGAAACCAAAGCATGTACAGGTGGAACCGATGCCTGAAAAGAATAAACTGCAATTTGAAAAGGAAGTGCTGGGCTTCTATTTATCCGAGCACCCGGTGACGAAGCTTCGTCAGCATATCCAACAGGTAAATGCAACGATGCAGACACTACGCACGCTGAGGCCGAACAGCTACGTGAAATGCATTGGCATGATAACAGATGTGCGCCAGCTGCGTACAAAGAAGGGGGAATTGATGGCGTTCGCCCAATTGGAGGATGAATTCGGTTCAATTTCACTGACCATTTTCCCGAAGGAATACAATCAGGTGATGGGCATGCTGAAGGAGGACGCCTTTGTGTTTGTGGAAGGATTCCTGGAGTACAGGTTCAATAAACCGCAGCTGAAAGTAAAGCAAATAGACATGAAATGATAATGATATTTATGGAAAAAATCGCACAGAGTGTTGTGCGATTTTTTCTTTACAAGTAATGAGAATTTTTGTATGCTGAAGTAGAAAACTGGTCAGACCACTTTTATGAGGAAAGAATGGAGAGAGGAACGATGGAGCAAAAGCCAGCCAAAAAAATGTTTCTGCAGGTGGTGAAGAAACTGCGCGAGCTGATTGCGGACCAGCAGATCCAGCCGGGTGACAAGCTACCTTCCGAACGTGTATTGTGCGAGCGGCTGAGTGTGTCCAGATCCTCCATTCGAGAGGCGCTCCGCAGCCTGGAGCTACTTGGACTGATTGAGACAAGGCACGGAGGCGGCACATTCCTCGCGGATGTCGGCGGCCATCAGCTCGTCGAGATTCTGTCCTCTTTCATCCTGCGGGAGGAGAAGTCCCAGCAGGACGTCCATGCTACAAGGGAAATGCATGAACGGGAGGCGATTCGCATCATCTGTGCAGACGAAGAGGCAAGGAGCCTGCCTATTTGGGATAGCTTGTTTGTGCAGATTGAGCTGCAACAGGAGATAAGAAGGAAAGCGATCTTGCGTGAATGCGTCATCGCAGCAGGCAACCGGCTAAGCCTTAAAATATGGATGCAGCTCAGCGCATATAGTATGGCATCGCTAAATGAACAGGTGACGGCGTCAGAGAAGCAAACGCTGCAAATGATGATTAAATCGATGCAGATGGGCTATACCGAAGAAGCGATTGAAGCGTACAACGAGTGGATAGGCCAGATGTAAAGGGGGAAGATGTATGGCAATTCGTGATTTATTTTCAAAAACCAAAACACGGTCGGTTGTACTACAAGCAAAAGATGAGAAGGTGTTCCCGGAAGGGCTGATGATGAAATGCCCGGAATGCCGGAAGATTCATTTGACAAAGGAAATTCAGCACAACCAAAAGGTATGCCCGAGCTGTCAGCACCATTTGAAAATGACAGCAAGTGAACGCATCGCCATCTTTTTGGATGAAGGGACATTTGAAAGCTTTGATGACCATCTTCAAACGACGAATCCACTCAACTTCCCAGCATACGTAGATAAAGTGCAGGTCGATATGAAAAAGACGGGATTGAATGAAGCAGTCCTGACGGGGAAAGGGCAGTTGAAAGGACAGGATGTAATTGGCGCTGTGATGGATTCGCATTTCCGCATGGGGTCGATGGGTTCTGTAGTAGGCGAGAAGATTACGCGCGCCATCGAACGGGCGACGGAGGAACGCATCCCGTTCATCATATTTACGGCGAGCGGGGGGGCCAGGATGCAGGAAGGCGTTTTGTCGCTCATGCAGATGGCGAAGACGAGCGTCGCATTGAAAAGGCATAGCGAGGAAGGCCTATTGTATATTTCCATTCTGACTCATCCAACGACAGGCGGGGTATCGGCCAGCTTTGCTTCGATAGGGGACTACAATATTGCAGAACCCCAGGCGTTGATTGGCTTTGCGGGTCGCCGAGTCATTGAGCAGACGGTGCGGGAGAAGCTGCCGGAGGATTTCCAGACGGCTGAATTCCTGCTTGAACACGGACAGCTCGACGCCATCTTCCATCGCCATGAGATGAGGGATAAAGTAGCGATGCTCGTGAAGCTGCATACGAAGGGGGATGTTTCCTATGTCTAAAACGATGGCATTTGAAGAACCGGTCATCAAGCTGCGGGAAAAAATCGAAGAACTCAAGCAGATTGCCGAAACGGCAGAGGTTGATATGAACGGGGAAATCGTCAAGCTTGAAGAGCGGCTGTTCCAGCTGGAGAAAAGCTTATATAGCAATATGGAGCCATGGGACCGCGTACAGGTGGCAAGACATCCTGAACGCCCTACGACGCTGGATTACATCGGCATGCTGTTTGACGATTTCATCGAGCTTCACGGCGATCGGTTATACGGGGACGATAAGGCCTTGGTAGCCGGGATTGCGTCATTCAATGGAGAGCCAATCACCGTCATCGGTCATCAGCGGGGGAAGACGACGAAGGAAAATATTCGCCGCAACTTCGGCATGCCCCATCCGGAAGGCTACCGGAAGGCGCTACGGTTAATGAAACAGGCGGAGAAGTTCAATCGTCCCATCATCTGCTTCATCGATACAAAAGGTGCCTACCCCGGGAAGGCAGCGGAAGAGCGCGGTCAAAGTGAAGCAATCGCCCGCAACTTGTTTGAGATGGCCGGTTTGCGGGTACCGGTCATTAGCATCGTCATTGGTGAAGGTGGCAGCGGAGGTGCCCTTGCATTAGGGGTTGCCAATAAAATACTTATGATGGAAAACTCAACCTATTCGGTCATTTCGCCGGAAGGAGCAGCCTCTATTTTGTGGAAGGATGCAGCTTTGGCCAAACAGGCGGCTGAAGCAATGAAAATCACGGCAATGGACTTGAAGGAAATGGGCATCATCGACGGCATCATTCCTGAAGTGGCGGGTGGCGCACATCGCGATGTTGCTAGACAGGCGATTACAATGCGCGAATGCCTCAATAATACGCTGCTGGAACTGAAGGAATTGTCACCGGAAGAACTGGTGGAAGCAAGGTACGACAAGTTTAAAAAAATTGGTCAGTATGAAGAAATATAGGTTTCCTTTAGAAAGTGCCTGTATAAATTCATTTACTTTGGAAAAAATACAGGAGACTGGGGGATGTGCTTGCACATCCTTTCTTCTTTTTCTAAGATGAGAAAGCAGGCATTTCTTGTTTTGTATGAAAGAAAGAAATAATTGGCTCACATCTTCTAGGGAGAGTCTTACAGTGACTTTTATTGGTAAAAAAGGGTGGACATTGCCGCTTACATAGATTGTTCATTCATGTTAATGTTTTACTTGCAAACCATTATGGAAGGAGGGTTAGGTTTAATGAAGAAAATTGCTGTTTTGACGAGCGGTGGCGATGCACCAGGGATGAACGCCGCAATTCGTGCAGTAGTCCGTAAAGCGCATTTCCATAATGTAGAGGTAGTCGGAGTCTATCACGGATATGAAGGCTTGTATAGCGGAAACTTTGAGCTTCTGGATATTGGAGCGGTTGGTGGAATCATCCAACGCGGTGGAACGAAGCTCTATTCAGCTCGCTTTCCGGAATTCAAGGAGGATGCATATCAGCTGAAAGCAATTGAAAATATGCGTGAACAAGGAATCGAGGGTCTTGTCGTCATCGGTGGGGATGGTTCATATCGAGGAGCGATGCAGCTGACGGAAAAAGGTTTCCCGTGTGTCGGCATTCCGGGTACCATCGATAATGACATTGCCGGTACCGAATATACAATTGGCTTCGATACGGCCCTGAACACGGTGATTGAAGCAATCGATAAAATTCGTGATACAGCCACGAGCCATGAAAATACCTTTATCGTGGAAGTAATGGGGCGTGCTGCCGGAGACATCGCCTTATGGGCGGGGTTGGCCGCAGGGGCTGAATCGGTGCTGATTCCCGAAGAGGAATATAAACTGGACGACATCACTGCCCGACTTGAACGAGGCGCTGCGCGTGGCAAGAGGCACAGCATCATAATCGTGGCGGAAGGTGTCATGCCTGGACACAAATTGGCTAAAATTTTGGAAGAAAAAACAGGTGTCCAGATACGCGTTTCCGTGCTTGGGCATATTCAGCGTGGCGGAGCGCCGTCAGCGCAGGATAGGGTACTTGCGGGACGTCTTGGTGCAAAAGCGGTAGAGGTGCTGCTGGAGGGCCGCGGCGGAAGAGCTGTGGGTGTAAAGAATCATACAATCATTGATTATGACTTGAAGGAGGCTTATGAGACTACTCATAAAGCGGACTTGAGTTTATATACATTATCAAAAGAATTGTCTATCTAAGATGAAAACGGAGCGGATAATCATATGAGAAAAACAAAAATCGTTTGTACAATTGGACCAGCTAGTGAATCACCAGAGGTGCTTGAACAGCTGATTGAAGCAGGGATGAATGTAGCGAGGCTGAATTTTTCGCACGGTTCGCATGAAGAGCATGCAGGCCGAATTGCGGCAATTCGTGATGCTGCCGAGAAAACAGGGAAGCCTGTAGGGATCCTGCTGGATACGAAGGGACCAGAAATCCGTACTCATACAATGGAGAATGGAGAGCTGCACCTTGTTACTGGACAAGTCATCGATATCTCGATGACTGAGGTAGTCGGGAATGAAAATGTGTTCTCGGTGACTTACGAACAATTGATTGAGGATGTAGATCAGAACGATATCATTTTGCTGGATGACGGCCTTATCGAGCTACGTGTCCTTGCAAAAGATATGGAGCGCGGCCTAATCCATACGATTGTAGAGAACGCCGGTGTATTGAAAAACAAAAAAGGCGTAAACGTACCGGGCGTATCCATCAAATTGCCTGGTATTACAGAAAAGGATGCACAGGATATCCTCTTCGGTATTGATCAGGGAGTTGATTTCATCGCTGCTTCGTTCGTACGTACGGCTAAAGATGTATTGGAAATTCGTGAGCTGCTGGAGCAGAATAACGGTTCTCATATTCAAATCATCCCGAAAATCGAAAATCAGGAAGGTGTGGATAACATCGATGCCATCATCGAAGTATCCGACGGTCTGATGGTGGCACGTGGTGACCTTGGTGTGGAAATCCCTGCAGAAGAGGTGCCGCTTGTACAAAAATCATTGATTAAAAAATGCAACCAGGTCGGCAAACCAGTCATTACGGCTACACAAATGCTTGACTCCATGCAACGCAACCCTCGTCCGACACGTGCGGAGGCTTCCGACGTGGCGAATGCCATCATGGATGGAACAGATGCCATCATGCTTTCCGGTGAGACGGCTGCAGGACTTTATCCGGTTGAGTCGGTACAGACGATGTATAAAATCGCGGAGCGTACAGAACAGGCGCTAGATTATCGCCAGGTCGTTTCGCAACGCAGTCGTGAAAAAGAGGCGACTATGACCGAAGCAATTTCACAGGCTGTGGCGTATACTTCAATCAACCTGAATGCGAAGGCAGTCCTTGCTCCTACAGAAAGTGGGAACACGGCAAGAATGATTTCGAAATATCGCCCAGGTGTACCGATCGTAGCTGTTACAGGATCTGTGAATACAGCACAGATGCTGACACTTGTATGGGGAGTACAGCCGGTTGTATGCCAACGCGTACAGACAACAGATGAAATTTTAGAGCTTGCCGTAGACGAGGCGTTAAAGCATAATTATGTGGACCACGGAGATGTGGTAGTTATCACGGCAGGCGTGCCTGTTGGTGAAGCGGGCACTACAAACCTGATGAAGGTCCATGTCATTGGTGACCTTTTGGCGCGAGGCCAAGGTGTTGGCAAGGCATCGGTTGTAGGTAAAGCAGTCGTAGCGAAAAATGCCGCGGAAGCAGCTGCCTACGAAACGGAAGGCTGCATTTTAGTAACAGTCGGTTCCGACCGTGAAATGATGCCGGTAATTGAAAACTGTGCAGGAATCATTACGGAAGAGGGCGGCTTGACAAGCCATGCTGCAGTTGTAGGATTGAGCCTCGGCATTCCGGTAATTGTAGGCGTAAAAGAAGCGACTACACTGATTCGTCATGGTCAGGAAATTACAATGGATGCAGAGACAGGCGTCATCTATAAAGGACACGCTAGCGTACTATAAAATGGAAAAGGGCAAAACCACTCACAAGTGGTTTTCCCTTTTTTAATGCAGCAGCAACTGGTCACAGGGGATGCCATGCCATGTCCAGTGCCGTCCCGCTTGTGTTTTCATTTTGTAGTCCATTGTCTCCCGATTGAAACTTTTCAAGCAAGTGTTCGTATATAGTAGGGGGTGAGAAAATGAGAAATTTCTTTTTACTATTCATTACATTTGTCTTGGCAGAGATGGCTGCAATCATTGTCGTAGGAAATTGGCTTGGCGTATTCCCGACATTGCTGCTGATCGTGTTGATGAGTGCTTTTGGTATATACATGTTGAAAAGACGCGGAACACAGTCGATGAAGGAAATTCAGCAGTCGATTGCACGTGGACAGGCCCCTGGTGTTGCGCTGATGGAAGCATTCATGATGTTTGTGGGGGCTGTCCTACTGGTGCTCCCTGGCTTTTTATCGGATATCCTGGGCCTGTTGATGCTGACACCTGTCACTCGCAGCCTATTTAAGCCGCTGATGTTCATGTGGCTGCGCAGAAAAATGAAAGGCCGTCAGACAATCATCGTGCAAAGATAGATTTTTCCTTTAGCTTTACGGCGAGCAACAGCAAAAATGGGCTGATCAGGATGCCGTAGAAACCGAATAAAAGAACAGAGGCAGCGCTGATGAAGAATGTATGGATTGTCCGCACATGGAATGTGGAGGCCCATAGATAGGATTCGGTCAGCTGCCTTGTTGTTTGAATGAAGATATACAGGATGATGATGGCGATACATAATATGGCTTGCTCGGATATATAAAAATAGATGGCCATCGGAATCAGGACAAGACCTATTCCAAAGAATGGAAGACAGTCCCCCAGGGAGATGAAAAATGCCTTTTGCCAAGGGTAGGTGAAGCCGAGCAGCCAGAAGCCGAGTGCCAGTAAGATGAATGTCACTAGCAGGAGGCGGATTTCTACATATAAAAATGTGGTAAATAGATTCATGGCACGCTTGAAATAGTTTTTCCATGTTGTACGGACGGAAATAGGGGTATAGACGAAAAACCAATACCTGTCCCGTTTGCTTTCAAATAAGGAGAAATAGAATGCCATGATGAAGATAATGACTTCAAATAAATAGCTGAAGAGTTCTTTTGTCAAACTGATTCCCATCGAAGCAATCTGATCAACGGCTGATAGGGCTGCTTCCATCATGGATTGCAACACTGGATGTGAAAAAATGTCACTTGTTACAAGTTGCTGGATTTGTGGGAATACAATCATGAAGCTATCAATGATGAAATGGATGAACAAATAGAAAGCATAAAAAAATGAGATAGTGGTTAAAAATACGACGATAACATATGGAATGTGAAGCTTTTTATAAAAGAAAAGAAGAAATGGATGGAATAAAGTAGCGAAAAATATACCGAGTGTAATGGGAGAAATAACAATCATAAGTAGTAAATATAAAAGGAGAAGAAGGATTTTTTTAGTGCTTTCGTAGGAAAAATTAAACAAATTATTCATTTAAAAACGGCTCACCCCTATTTTATGCAAACTATATCTCGTTTGAATCTAATTATTCTCTCTAAAACACATTTTCCATATTCTGTGCGTGATTTTCTTAAATTCCACGGTTTTCATTCACAAAGCCGTCAAAATTGATTATAATGTTACATGTAAGCGATTTACTTATAGGTTCATTGAGCAGAACTATAGGTGCTTTATCTTATGAAAAAAGAAAGCACTTACAAAACAACTATAATCATGAAGGAGCGATTTACTATGTCGACAACTAAAGGCTTAGAGGGCATTGTAGCAGCAGAGTCCAAAATTAGTTCGATCATCGATGATACACTTACATATGTAGGGTATGACATCGACGATTTAACAAACAACGCATCTTTTGAAGAAATCATCTACTTATTATGGCATACTCGCCTGCCAAAAGCGGACGAGCTCGCTGAGTTGAAGCAACAACTTGCAGATAATATGGAAGTGCCAGCTGCTATCTACGATTTATTTAAATCTATGCCACTTAACACAGTTCATCCAATGGGTGCTTTACGCACGGCTGTATCAATGCTTGGTACATTCGATGAAGAAGCTGATGTTATGGACCCGGAAGCAAACTATCGCAAAGCAATTCGTCTACAAGCGAAAATTGCTACTGTAGTAACTGCTTTCTCTCGCATTCGTAAAGGCTTAGAGCCAATAGCTCCTAAACCAGAACTAGGCTATGCGGCTAACTTCTTATATATGTTATCTGGTGAAGAGCCAGAAGCAATCGCAATCGAAGCATTCGACAAAGCGTTAATTCTACACGCTGACCACGAATTAAATGCTTCTACTTTCACAGCTCGTGTATGTGTAGCGACATTGTCTGATGTATATTCTGGCGTAACAGCTGCAATTGGCGCATTAAAAGGCCCATTACACGGCGGTGCCAACGAGCAAGTTATGAAAATGTTATCAGAAATCGGTTCACTTGATAACGTAGAATCATATATCCAAGGCAAACTTGATAACAAAGAGAAAATCATGGGATTCGGTCACCGTGTATACCGCAAAGGCGACCCACGTGCGCCACACTTGCGTGAAATGTCTCAAAAATTGACTAAATTAACTGGGAAACCTGAATTATATGAAATGTCAGTGAAGATTCATGATATGATTGTAGAACAAAAGGGTCTTCCAGCGAACGTAGACTTCTTCTCAGCATCAGTTTATGATTCTCTAGGTATCGAACATGACTTATTCACACCAATCTTCGCAGTTTCTCGTACTTCAGGTTGGGTGGCACACATTCTTGAGCAATATGCTAATAACCGCTTGATCCGTCCACGTGCAGAGTATGTTGGACCAGGAATGCAAAAATACATTCCAATCGACGAGCGTTAATTTAGAAAATATGCTAAACTAATCTAGGATTGTGTGTTTTTCACAGTCCTGGATTTTCGAATATAGGAGGCAAATATTCATGACGAACAAAATTGTAGTAGAAAATGGCGTGTTAAACGTGCCAAACAACCCAGTAATCCCTTTCATCGAGGGTGACGGCATTGGTCCAGATATCTGGGCAGCAGCTTCTCGTGTAATCGATTCAGCTGTAGAAAAAGCTTACAACGGCGAAAAGAAAATTGAGTGGTTAGAAGTTTTAGCTGGTGAAAAAGCATTCAACCAAACGGGTGAATGGTTACCACAAGAAACTTTAGATAAAATCAACGAATACTTAATCGCAATCAAAGGGCCTTTAACAACTCCAATCGGTGGCGGTATCCGTTCCCTAAACGTAGCACTACGTCAAGAGCTTGACCTATATGTATGCTTACGTCCAGTACGTCACTTTGATGGTGTACCTTCTCCAGTTAAGCGTCCAGAAGATGTTGAAATGGTCATCTTCCGTGAAAACACAGAAGACATCTATGCTGGTATCGAGTACAAAGCTGGTTCAGACGAGCAAAAGAAACTATTAAACTTCTTGCAAACTGAGCTTGGCGTTAACAAAATCCGCTTCCCAGAAACTTCAGGTCTAGGTATTAAACCAGTTTCTCAAGAAGGTACTGAGCGTCTAGTTCGCGCAGCGATCGAGTATGCAATCAAGCACAACAAACCAACTGTTACTCTAGTACACAAAGGTAACATCATGAAGTTCACAGAAGGCGGCTTCAAAACTTGGGGTTACGATTTAGCTGAAAAAGAATTCGGCGACAAAGTATTCACTTGGAACCAATACGATGCAATCAAAGCTGAGCAAGGTGAAGCTGCTGCTAACGAAGCACAAGCTAAAGCTGTTGCAGAAGGCAAAATCATCGTAAAAGATTCTATCGCTGACATCTTCTTACAACAAATCTTGACTCGTCCAACTGAGTTCGACGTAGTAGCTACTATGAACTTAAACGGTGACTACATCTCTGACGCATTAGCTGCTCAAGTTGGTGGTATTGGTATCGCTCCAGGAGCAAACATCAACTACGTAACTGGTCACGCAATCTTTGAAGCTACTCACGGTACAGCTCCGAAATATGCAGGTCAAGATAAAGTAAACCCATCATCAGTTTTACTTTCAGGCGTATTAATGCTTGAGCACCTTGGCTGGCAAGAAGCTGCTGACATGATTACGAAATCTGTAGAGAAAACAATCTCTTCTAAGTATGTAACTTATGACTTCGCTCGTTTAATGGACGGCGCTACAGAAGTAAAATGTTCAGAGTTCGCTGACAAGTTAATCGAAAACCTATAATCAGTTAAATTACCATGTTATTACATGTGAAATTCATCACAAATTATTTGGTTTTGGATAATTATTCGAAAATCTATTTCTATTAGCAGAAATGCTCTATTCATAGAAGAATAAAAGCTTAGCCTAAGCTATAAAAAAGGGGGAAGAGATTTATATCTTCCCCCTTTTTGTTTTGGAAATGTGGCGAATGTCGGTATATTGAAGGCCAAGTGTTGAATCGATTGAATGAATTCACTACACTAGAATCAGAAGATGCTCTTTGAAAAGTAGAAGATATAAGAAGCGTATGGGAACAGCTTCTCGTATTTAAAATCTTCAAGACTTTTCATTTTCCCTGCTTGATTCAAATTTGCAAGAAATCAACCGGATAAAACGTATGGTGAATGAATCTTCTGGAGACGTTGATGTTGGATATCTGAACAAATTAGTTGTCCTGCCGATCTTCAGTGTGAAGGGATAGCCTGTTGATAAGGAAAAAAGCGGTAGAACGTAATGACCTTAGCGGGGATTTCTTGCTTTTATGATGGATGAGGAAAAGAAGCGAAAAAAGTGTAAAATCTAAACCTTAAATAAAGGAGCGTATTCAAATGGCATTGAAGCGTAAAAAGATTTCTGTAATTGGTGGAGGATTCACTGGTGCTACAGCAGCTTTCCTGGCAGCCCAAAAAGAGCTTGGCGATGTTGTATTGGTCGATATTCCATCAGCTGAAAACCCGACGAAAGGCAAGGCTTTGGACATGTGGGAAGCTGCGCCCGTGCAAGGCTATGATTCGTATGTAAAAGGAACATCGGACTATGCGGATACGGCGGATTCGGATGTCGTAATCATCACGGCAGGTGTTGCCCGGAAGCCGGGGATGAGCCGTGATGATCTGGTTCAGATCAATCAGAAGGTAATGGTCTCTGTATCTGAGCAAATTGCCAAATATTCACCGAATGCCATCGTTCTTGTATTAACAAACCCAGTGGATGCCATGACCTATACGGTTTATAAAACAACTGGTTTTCCTAAAAACCGTGTAATCGGCCAATCCGGTGTCCTGGATACAGCCCGTTTCCGTGCATTCATCGCCGAAGAGCTGAATATCTCTGTAAAGGATATTACAGGTTTCGTATTAGGGGGGCATGGTGATACAATGGTTCCGCTTACTCGCTATTCATTCGCTGGCGGCATCCCATTGGAGACATTGATTCCGGCCGACCGTTTAGAGGAAATTGTAGACCGTACACGTAAGGGCGGTGCTGAAATCGTCAACCTATTAGGCAACGGCTCTGCATACTATGCCCCAGCTGCAGCATTGATTGAGATGACTGAAGCAATCGTTAAGGACCAAAAGCGTATATTGCCATCCATCGCCTATTTAGAAGGGGAGTATGGCTATAATGATTTATACTTAGGTGTACCCACTTTATTAGGTGCTGACGGTATCGAAAAAATCTTTGAACTTGAATTGACCGAAAAAGAAAAGGCTGCACTGGACGTATCTGCTGAAGCAGTACGCAACGTGATGACAGCTTTGTCTTAATCGGTATAAGCGAGAGGGCTGTTCTGGAAGGGACGGCTCTTTTTCGTTTACATATGAAGACTGCCTGCATGGAGATATAGGCATGGAAATGATGCTGTGTCAGGAGCTGGGAGAAGAGTATTCGTGTAAAACGCGGGATGATGCATCCGTCCAATTGTACTTTTGTTTAAAAATTGTTACTATGAAAGTAATTTCAATAAATGAAGTGATTGTAGGGTGCTTGCTGCAAAAGAAAAGCAGGTCTGAAAAACGGATTGATGAAATCAGAGTGAGCGCAAAGATGTTCAATGTAAATAAAGGAGCAACTGTTGAGGGTGTTGTGAAGGTAAATCCTCCATATTAAAGGGTTTGAAATGGGGGTTTCAGATCAGTTTTGGAGGCATAGCAAATGGCAAAAACAATTTTAGTAGTGGAAGATGAAGTATCGATTGCAACGTTATTAAAATATAATCTGGAGCAGGCGGGATTCCATGTGCTTTTTGCACATGATGGCAAGACCGGTCTGCAGATGGCGATGAAGGAATCGCCGGATTTATTGATTCTTGATTTAATGCTTCCGGTGCTGGATGGCATGGAAGTCTGCAAAGAGTTGCGCAGCGAAAAGAAAAATATACCGATCATCATGTTGACGGCACGTGATGATGAATTCGATAAAGTGCTTGGCCTTGAGCTTGGGGCGGATGATTATATGACGAAGCCGTTCAGCCCGCGTGAAGTCATAGCACGGGTAAAGGCTGTACTCCGGCGTTTCACGCCATCTCCATTGGAGGAAGAAACCCAAAAGTCCGAAATATCCTATGAATATGGGGACCTCAAGGTGTATCCGGACCGTTTTGAAGCTTTTCTGGGAGAGGAATCGCTTGAGTTCACACCAAAGGAATTCGAGTTGCTTGTTTACTTACTGGAACATAAAAACCGGGTTTTGACCCGAGATCAATTGCTCAGTGCAGTGTGGAACTATGACTTTGTTGGTGATACACGCATTGTAGATGTGCATATCAGCCATCTACGTGAAAAAATTGAGGAAAATAGCCGGAAGCCTGTCTTCATTAAAACGATACGAGGGCTGGGCTATAAATTTGAGGAGCCGAAAAAATGAAAAAGTCGATGAGCAATGGCTTGTTTTTTTCATTTGTTTGTTTAGTAGGAATCATTTTAGCTGTCCTAGGCTTTGTAATAGGTCAGCTTTTTCCTTTTTATGCCGAAGCTTATATAAATGAAAATACGGAACAGGCCCAGCAACAGATGTTGCAAGTAGTAGAGGAGCATGAAATAGCACTGACCGATGCGGAGGAACAGGCGCTGCTGGAAACATATGGGTTGCAGATTGAAGAAGATTTCATCACTGATATGAAGGCCGGGCTGGTTCTTGTATTACTGTTTCTATTGGCCATTTCATTTTTATTGATCAGTATTGTGACGAAAAAAATGATCCAGAATTTTGTGGAGCCGATAGAAAATGTGACGAGGACGGCACATGAGCTGGCGGTAGGTAATTATCGGGCAAGGGCATTTGCAAATGGCCCGAAGACGGTCGTGGAGCTTCGCGATTCCATCAACATATTGGCTAAAAACCTTCAGGATATCACAAAGACACGCCAGGTGGAGGAAGAACGTCTGAAGACATTGATTGAAAATATGGGCAGCGCCCTGCTGATGATTGATCGTGGCGGGCATGTATCCATCTTCAACAAAGTGTTTTTAGAACGCTTTGGCTATCGCTATGATGAAGTGCAGGAAAAGAGCTTTTTGTCCCTCAATTTACCGCCAGAGTTGGAAGCATTCATCGATCATGTATTCCTGACGGAGATGCCGTACCGCAAGCAGCTTGAGATGGAGGTCCAGCAGGAAATCACCTACAAGCTCGCATATGGGGCGCCGGTAGTAGGGGAGCATGGTCGCTGGCTGGGAGTGGTGATTGTCATGCATGACGTATCGGAGCTCGTCCGTCTTGAACAGATTCGGAAGGATTTTGTGGCAAATGTTTCCCACGAGGTGCGGACTCCGGTTACATCCATTAAAGGCTTTTCGGAAACCCTGCTGGACGGAGCCTATAAAGATGAAGGGATGGCGTTGTCCTTTTTGGAAATCATCCATCAGGAGAGTAATCGCCTGCAGATGCTCATCCAGGATTTGCTCGAACTCTCCAAAATAGAACAGCACGGCTTTTCCGTGGATATTATACCGACTAATTTACAGGAAGTGCTGGTGAGGGCGGCGGACTTGACGGCCCAGCGCCTGGAAGAGAAGAACATGCAATTCCGTATTGATTTTGTTGAAGAGGTAGTCGTACAGGGGGATGCGAATCGTCTTATACAAATTTTCACGAATCTCATCTTCAATGCCATTATGTATTCGCAGGAAGAGACGACTGTCACCATCCGTTTATTCAAACAGGGTGAATGGGGCGTTGTGGAAGTCATCGATGAAGGAATTGGCATCCAGAAGAGTGAAATTCCTCGAGTGTTTGAACGCTTTTACCGGGTGGACCGTGCACGTAGCCGGGATTCGGGCGGTACGGGACTCGGCCTTGCCATCGTGAAGCACCTGGTCGAAGCCCATCATGGGAAGGTCCAGGTGGAAAGCGAGGTAGGGAAAGGGACGACAATGCGTGTGATGCTTCCTCTCCACAAGTCTTAACATGAAATTTACAATGGCGAAATGCTACGTTAAAAGAAGGGGTTTATAGTGGATTTAGAAACCCCCATATTTCGAATGAATGAAAGCCCCTGGAATTCCTAGGGGCTTTTCCTTTCATCTTAAACAGATGTCCACATCAGGCTTTTTAAAGAGGGTGACCCGGATTGGTTCGGGTCACCCTTATTTCTATTGTACATAAACGGTAAGGGAATCAGCTTATCGGAGCTTTGTATAAAATACATTTACGACGCTACATTTTTGAAACTTTTACCTGAAAAGGACCGTATAGGTAGTATGCATATTAAAGGGAGGGTTCGAAATGAGTGTAAAGCGGACACTGATGTGGATTGGTCTAGTGTTGTTTGCCGTAGTGGCCATACTGGCTGTCACTACTTCCTGGTATACGGTGGATGAGTCGGAGCAGGCGGTCGTCATTACATTTGGTCAGGCGAATGATGTGATCACCGAACCAGGGCTGCATTTTAAATTGCCGTGGCCGATTCAAAAGGCGGAAGTCGTCTCAAAGGAAACATACAGCTTAAAGTTTGGATATGAAGAAAAGGAAGACGGGACCGTCAGTACGGTGGGATCCGACGCGAAGATGATTACAGGGGATGAAAATATTGTCCTGACGGATCTCGTCGTTCAATGGAGGATTATTGATCCGAAAAAGTACTTGTTCAATTCCCAAAATCCAGAGGAAATCCTGCATAGCGCCACATCGAGCGCCATCCGTTCGGTCATCGGCAGCTCGACGATTGATGCTGCTTTGACGGACGGGAAAGCGGATATCGAGGCCCAAACACGCGACTTGCTTGTCGGGCTGCTTGAAACATATGATATCGGCATCAGTATACTTGGCGTGAAGCTGCAGGATGTAGAGCTGCCGAACAAGGAAGTGCGTGCGGCCTTCACGGCGGTGACGGATGCACGTGAGACGAAGAATACAAAGACCAATGAAGCGGAAAAGTATCAGAATCAAAAAGAAAGTGAAGCACAAGGGGAAAAGGATGCCATCATTTCGCGTGCCGAAGGGGAAAAAATCACCCGGATTGAGCAGGCGAGGGGGGAAGTGGCCGTCTTTGACAAGCTTTATGAACAATACCGTGGTAATCAGGCAATCACCCGCGAACGCCTTGTCATTGAAACGCTTGAGGCGGTGCTGCCGAACGCCCAAATTTATATCATGAATGATGATGGAGAAACGCTGAAGTACTTGCCGATTCAGCCGGCGCCAGCGCAGCAGCCGAAGATAGAAGGGAGCGATACAGATGGGCAATAAGGACTTGGATGGATTCGTACGGAATCTATTCGGCGGCAAAAAGCCGAAGCCGCTTGGTGAAACACAGGATGCCGGGCAACAGGAACCCGGACAGCAGATGGTCCCTAAGGATAAAAAGCCGTTGAACGCCAAGCAACTGACTACCTCCATTGTCATTGGCGCGATTGTTGTCGTTGCCCTCGTCATTGCAGCTACGAATATCTATGTCGTAAAAGAAAATGAATATAAGGTTGTCCGCCAGTTCGGGGAAGTAGTGAAGTACCAGGATACACCAGGCATCCATATAAAAATCCCTTTCATTCAGCGCATCGAATCTCTGCCGAAGAACTTAATGACGTATGACATGACGGAAGAGGAGATCAATACGCTTGATAAGAAGCGTATCATCATCGACAACTATGCCATATGGCGCGTAGTGGATCCAAAGGCGTTGATTTCGAATGCACGTACATTGCCGAATGCGGAACGCCGCATGGAGGAATTCATCTACTCAACCCTGCGTACGGAGCTAGGTCAATTGGATTACGGAGAAATCATTAATGATGAAAATACATCGCGCGGGTCCGTCAACGGGCGGGTGACGGAGCGAGTGAACGAGCTTCTGAAACAAGACAACTACGGGATAGAGGTTGTGGACGTCCGCATCCGGCGTACGGATCTGCCGGCAGAAAATGAGCAGTCGGTCTATACACGGATGATTTCGGAACGTGAGACGATTGCACAGCGTTATCTATCGGAAGGGGATGCCGCCAAGAATCGTATTATGGCTGAAACGGACCAGAAAGTGAAGTCGGTGCTTGCGACAGCCAATAAAGATGCCGCCCTCATTACAGCTGAGGGGGAATCGCAGGCTGCTCAGATTTATAACCAGTCGTTTTCCAAGGATCCGGAGTTCTATTCACTATACCGGACCCTGGAATCCTATAAAAAGACAATCGGGGAGGATACCGTCATCATTCTTCCGTCCGACTCACCATATGCCCGTATTTTATCGGGGTATATAGAATAGCGAACGATAGAGGAGGCAGAGCTGCAGTGCAGCTTTTCCTCTGTTTTTTATATATTGGAGAATAAAAGAGCTGTAAATGAACCGTAGTATATTTTGTGAAGTTAGCAAGGCGGTTTTCGATTATATATTTTCCAATTAATTTCCTTCAATAAATAGACAATATATCTCTTAATATAACAAAGAAATCTGTTATACTAGATTTCAGAGATAAAAATGGGGGAATATACATTGAGCAAGATTTTTCAAAATGTATTGCTGTCGTTCGCCATGGCCGCTTCAGTCAATGCTTGGTACAGTCAAGCAGGCTTTAGCATAATGAATATCGAAATCTTCACTGTTCCGGTATTCTTCATCGTCGTATTTGGTTTATGTCTCGTGATTGCGGAGGACGTGCGTAATTCCTTCAAAAAAGTACTATGGTTTGATAAAAGAAAAGACAAGCGCCCAATCTGGCAGGTTGGCATCGGTATGATTTTCTTCTTTGCCCAAATCGGCTTTGTGGAAACGTTCGCCCGTGGATTGATGTCGTTTGATTTAGGCGGCATGCCGTTATATATCGTATTTTCGTTTATGAATGCCTTTTTGCTTACAGTCATCTATGAAGAGATTTTCTATGTAGAGGAAGAGAAGGCAGCTGAGCAATATAGATTCAAAAAGTTGAAATAAGATGTTTGCCTTTTCGGGCAGATGTCTTTTTTTATTTTTAAAAACCGTACATATGTTTTACAATAGAAGGGACATGAATTAACGGAGGAGATACGATGACGAAGGAGAAAGTGCTTCTTTTAGATGGCAACAGTCTGGCGTACCGCGCCTTTTTTGCCTTGCCGCTTTTGACGAACGACCAGGGCGTCCATACAAATGCCACATACGGCTTTACAATGATGCTCCAAAAAATCGTGGAGGAGGAAAAGCCGACAAAAATGCTTGTCGCGTTCGATGCCGGGAAAACGACATTCCGCCACGAATCCTACGGGGAGTACAAGGGTGGACGACAAAAGACGCCACCCGAGCTGTCGGAGCAGTTTCCATACATTCGCAAGCTGATTGATGCATATAACATTAAGCGGTATGAATTGCCGATGTATGAAGCGGATGACATCATCGGTACGCTTGCCAAACAGGCTGCCAATGAAGAAATGGAAGTCGTAATCGTATCCGGAGATAAAGACTTGACGCAGCTGGCGAGTGACCGTACGACGGTGTATGTCACGCGCAAGGGCATTACCGACATCGAAAGATATACACCGGCGCATATTGAGGAAAAGTATGGGCTGGCACCGCGTCAGATTATCGATATGAAGGGGCTTATGGGCGATTCTTCAGATAACATCCCGGGTGTCCCCGGCGTAGGGGAAAAGACGGCAATCAAGCTGCTGAAGGAATACGGCTCCGTCGAAGCGATGTATGAAGCGATTGACGGCATGAAGGCTTCGAAAATGAAGGAAAAGCTTGTGGCGAACGAGGAACAGGCACATATGTCGAAGAAGCTGGCGACCATCTATACGGAGGCGCCAATCGACATTACATTGGCCGATATCAGCTATCCGGGACCGAACGAGGAGGATGTCCTGGCGGTGTGGCGTGAGCTCGGCTTCAAATCCTTGATTGGCAAAAGCGACTTTGCGGATACGGCAACGGAGCAGGAAGCGATTGAAGTGGAGATTGTCGACAATGTAACAGCAGATATGCTTGCTGATAAGATGGCGGTTCACATAGAGCTGGAGAACGACCGCTACCATGAATGCAAGGCAATCGGCATCGCCTTGACGGATGGGGTCCGTACAATTTACGTACCAATCGGCGTGGCCTTCTCCAATGAAGTGCTGAAAGCCTGGCTGGAGGATGAGACGAAGGAGAAATTGATGGCCGACAGCAAGGCGGCGCAGGCTATGCTCCAGCGTATCGGCATCGAGTTGCGCGGCGTGACATTCGATCTTGGTCTTGCCAGCTATATTGCTGATGCTTCTATCTCGGGGAATGATGTACAGGCCCTCGCGAAGGAATTCGGCTATACAGCGGTGCAACCTGATGAAGCGGTCTACGGCAAGGGGGCGAAATGGACGCTTCCGGAAGAAACAGTGCTGGCTGACCATGTTGCACGAAAGGCCTTGGCCGTTCTCTCACTAGAGCCTGTGCTTGAAAAGAAGCTAAAGGATAATGAACAATTTGAGCTCTATAAAAATTTGGAGCTGCCGCTTGCTAGTATCTTGGGGAAAATGGAGTCGGCGGGCATTGCGGTTCATGTGGATACGCTGGAGGAAATGGGCGATGAGCTGACGAAAAAGCTGGATGTCATCGAACAGACGATTTATGATTTTGCAGGGGAAAAGTTCAATATTAATTCGCCGAAGCAGCTAGGTGTCATCCTATTCGAGAAATTAGGCTTGCCCGCCGTCAAGAAGACGAAGACAGGCTATTCCACGGCTGCGGATGTGTTGGAAAAATTACAGTCAGAGCATGTCATTGTCAAACATATTTTAGACTACCGTATGCTGGCAAAGCTGAAATCGACCTATATCGAAGGGCTGATCAAGGTGGTGCACTGCGATGATTCCAAGATTCATACCCGGTTCCAGCAGGCACTTACAGCGACAGGCCGCTTAAGCTCCACGGACCCGAATCTGCAGAATATCCCAATCCGTTTGGAGGAAGGGCGGAAGATCCGCAAAGCGTTTGTTCCGTCAAATCCGGATTGGGTATTGTTTGCGGCCGATTATTCACAGATCGAGCTCCGTGTATTGGCACATATGTGCGGAGATGAGGTGCTGGTTGAAGCGTTCCGTGAAGGGATGGATATTCATACCCGCACAGCGATGAACGTATTTGGCGTCAATAGGCCTGAAGAGGTCACGTCGAACATGCGCCGTACGGCAAAGGCAGTCAACTTCGGCATCATCTACGGCATCAGTGATTACGGGTTATCGCAAAGCCTCGACATCACCCGGAAGAAAGCTGCGATCTTCATTGAAAACTATTTGGCGAGCTTCCCGGGAGTAAAGGGATATATGGACTCGATTGTCGCAGAGGCGAAGAAGCAAGGCTATGTAACGACGATTTTGAACCGCCGCCGTTACTTGCCTGAAATCAACAGCTCAAACTTCAATTTGCGTAGCTTCGCGGAGCGTACGGCCATGAATACGCCGATTCAGGGAAGCGCCGCCGATATCATTAAAAAAGCCATGATTGACATGGATGCGCGATTGAAGAAGGAAGGCCTGCAAGCAAAACTGCTGTTGCAGGTGCATGATGAATTGATTTTCGAAGCACCACAGGAAGAAGTGGAAATTTTAGAACGCATCGTACCGGAAGTGATGGAACATGCAATCGAGCTGAAGGTGCCGCTGAAGGTGGACTTTTCCTATGGTCCGACCTGGTACGATGCAAAGTAAGGAGATATTATGCCAGAGTTACCAGAAGTTGAAGGTGTCGTCAGGGATTTAAAGCCGCTTGTGGAAGGCAAGACGATAGAAAGTGTCGCGCTTTCTGAAGTGATCTACAACGCAGCGGCACAAGGGAAGCAATGTATTGTGAAAAATGGAGACCCATCCGATTTCGAGCTCGTTGTCTCGGGTATGAAGATTGCACGGGTCACGCGCCGGTCGAAATATATTTTCTTCCACCTTGAAAAGGGAGGGGAGGAATTCCTGCTCGTCAGCCACCTGGGCATGACGGGGGCCTGGTTTGTTGTAGATGATGTAGCTGCCATCACCGAGCCGAAATTCCGCAAGCATGTGCATGCCATCTTTACTTTGGATACCGGTGAACTGCTCGTCTATTCGGACATCCGCCGGTTCGGGGAGCTGCGCTTCATGAAGGAGGCGGCAGACCACCCGCCTCTTATGCAAATGGCGCCGGAGCCTTTTGATGAGCATGCGTGCGAGCATTTCCTGGCAAAGAGCGAGCTGCCGAAATATGCGAAGAAGCCGATCAAGGAAATCATCATGGACGGTCAGGTCATTTCCGGCTGCGGCAATATCTACGCGACGGAAAGTCTGTTTACGATGCGGATCCGGCCGACACGTAAAACAAGCCAAGTCAGTAAGAAGAGAAAAATAGAGCTGTTTCAGGCAATCTGCGCCGTGCTGCAGGAGAGCATTGAAAACGGCGGTTCGACGATTTCTGATTACCGCAGTGTCAATGGGGGAGCAGGAAGCATGCAGGACCGCCTGAAGATGTACAGTAAAAAGGTCTGCCCGGCATGCCAGGCAGCTACCCAATCAGTCGTTATTGCAGGGCGTACATCGACGTACTGCCCGAGCTGTCAAAAATAGAGGTGTCATACGATGATTATTGGATTAACAGGAAGCATCGCGAGCGGAAAAAGCACCGTGGCGAAAATGCTGGAAGGGTATCACCTTCCGATTGTGGATGCTGATTTAGTGGCGCGCCAGGTTGTAGAGCCAGGAACGGAAACGCTGGCGAAAATTGCCCAGGCATTCGGCGAGGAAGTCATAAAGGAAGATGGCACGATGGACCGGGAAAAAGTAGGGTTGATCATTTTCCATGACCCGGCAAAACGGAAAATGCTGAATGACATCATCCATCCTGCCATCCGTTTGGAAATGATTCGTCAGCGTGACGAGCATCTCAAGCAAGGCGCTCCCCACGTTGTAATGGATATCCCGCTTCTATTCGAAAGCAAGCTGCAGCACTTCGTGGATAAAATTCTTGTCGTATCCGTCAAGGAGGATGTCCAATTGGAAAGGCTGATGAAGCGGAATCAGCTATCGGAAGAGGAGGCTCGGGCGCGCATCGCCTCCCAGCTTCCGATGTCGGTGAAAGAGCAGGGGGCGCATGCTGTTATCTATAATAACTCGGATGAGGCGGCTACGGCCCAACAATTGAAAGTGATTTTGGAAGACTGGAATGTTATTTGAGAGTATTGTATGGCACAATTAAAAAAAGAAGACGGCCGATTGCTATGGCCGGCATATAAATAATTGTTTTTTACAGAAATAAAAGGTAAAGGCAGAGAGGCTGCCCGGTAACGTTTAGCTTACTGGGCAGCCTTTTTTGCGCGAAATTCACAGGATTGCTGTAACTTGTACCAAAAAACGTTTAGTAATCCGGTATTTAGGTTATTTAAAAAATATAATTTGTTTTCAGAAAATAATAACTTTAAAATATTGCACGAAATATGTTCAACTTTTTGATTAATGTGTTATACTAATAATCATATAAGACAATTAAAATGATAACCTAATTACAGGAGGCTTTTTTTATTATGACAGTTTCTATCGCAATCAATGGATTTGGCCGTATTGGTCGTATGGTGTTCCGCCAAGCTATCGCTCAAGACGATTTGAATTTAGTGGCCATCAATGCCAGCTATCCTGCTGAAACATTGGCTCACCTAATAAAGTATGACACAAATCACGGCGTATTCAATGGGACTGTGGAACCAGAAGAAAATGCGCTGATTGTAAATGGCAAGCGTGTAGAAATCGTTTCCGAACGTGATCCAAAGCTACTACCTTGGAAAGATATGGGCGTAGAATTGGTGATTGAAGCAACGGGTAAATTCAATGATCGTGAAAAAGCGGCACTGCATTTGGAAGCTGGCGCGAAAAAGGTCATTTTAACTGCCCCAGGGAAAAACGAAGATATTACAGTCGTGCTTGGCGTAAACGATGAACTGTTAGACATTACAAAGCATGATGTCATCTCAAACGCTTCTTGTACAACAAACTGCCTGGCGCCGGTAGCAAAAGTATTGAATGATGCATTCGGTATCGAAAATGGCTTGATGACGACTGTTCATGCCTATACAAACGACCAGAATAACCTCGATAATCCACATAAGGACCTGCGCCGTGCACGTAACTGCGGTTCCTCCATCATTCCAACATCCACAGGTGCTGCGAAAGCATTGGCTTTGGTATTGCCGGAGTTAAAAGGGAAATTACATGGTATGGCTCTTCGTGTTCCTACACCAAACGTATCATTGGTTGACCTGGTTGTCGATGTGAAGAAAGACGTAACGGTTGAAGAAGTGAATGCTGCGTTCAAGGCGGCGGCTGAAGGTCCGATGAAGGGCATCCTGAATATTTCAATGGAGCCGCTTGTATCTTCTGATTACAATACAACGACGTACTCTTCGACGGTCGATGGCCTGACGACAATGGTAATGGGCGACCGTAAAGTAAAAGTGCTGGCTTGGTATGATAATGAGTGGGGCTACTCAGCACGCGTTGTCGACCTGGCGAAAAAAGTATCAAAAGAATTATCAGCAGTTCAAGCATAAATTCATAAACAAAGAGAGCTGTCCAGAAAGCCAAAACTTTCAGGGGCAGCTCTCTTTTTCTGGCTGGATGTGCGCTTGGAGGCATCACTCCCACTAAATGATTAGCAACAGCGCCAAATCTATCAGAAAAATGAATTGTTATTGGTCATTGCGGGATATTTGCTATAATGGGTATACAAATCGAAAAGAATCAGGGGAAATGTATATGAGATGTCCATCTTGTCAGTACAACGGAACACGCGTTGTCGATTCAAGACCGGTAGATGATAATAAGGAAATCAGGCGGCGCCGTGAATGCGAGTCGTGCGGCTTTCGTTTTACAACATTTGAGAAGATAGAAGAGACGCCCCTGGTGGTTGTGAAGAAGGAAGGGTCCCGTGAGGAATTCAGCCGTGAGAAGGTGCTGCGCGGACTGATCCGGGCTTGTGAGAAACGGCCTGTAGCACTTGAGGTCTTGGAAGATCTCGTCATGGGCATTGAAAAAGATCTGCGCCGTATCGGCAACTCCGAAGTACGGTCGGAAGATGTAGGAGAAATGGTGATGGACCGCCTGTCGAAAATCGATGAGGTTGCATATGTACGTTTTGCATCGGTCTATCGTCAGTTCAAGGACATCAATGTCTTCATCGATGAACTGAAGGATCTGCTACAGAAGCAGACCAGCGACAAATAATAGGATGAGGAGTGATTGAAGTGATTCAAATGTATAAGGAATTGCTCGCTACGGATCATTTTGAAATAACGCTCCCTCAAGCTCTCTCAACAAATGAACGGCAGTTATTAACCTTATTTTATCAGCCACTGACAGGGCCGGACCCGGTATCCCTGTATTTGACGCTATGGGCTGAAGGGGAAGACCATGCAACTGGAAAGATGACGCATTATTATTTGATGAATGTACTGGGAATGTCGGTGCGTGGCATATTGGAGGCCCGCATTGCCCTTGAAGCAATCGGCCTGCTGCGTACGTGGCGTAAGGACGAAGGGGATAGCCGTACTTTCATTTATGAAATAGCAAGGCCGCTTGAGGCACGGGAATTTTTCGCAGACCCCCTGCTGTCCATGTTCCTGTTCAGCAAAATAGGGGAGCAGGCGTACCGCAAGCTGCGCAATCGTTTCTGCAAGCAGGTGGACAAGCAAGGCTACGCCGAGGTCACGCGTACATTCACCGATGTGTACAAGCCTGTGCATATGAATGTACCGCAGGATATACTCGAAGAACGGAATTTGGAAACCGGCTATCCGTTCTACTATGGGCAGTTTGATTTCGATTTGCTACGGGCCGGGCTTTCTGAGCAGCTCGTACCTTCCGCCGCCTTGACGGCCGAAGCAAGGCTGTTGATTGCAAAGCTCGCCTTTTTATATAAGCTCTCGCCTCTTGACA
Source organism: Lysinibacillus sp. (assembly GCA_045605545.1). Classification (GTDB taxonomy): domain Bacteria; phylum Bacillota; class Bacilli; order Bacillales_A; family Planococcaceae; genus Lysinibacillus_B. The sequence goes on along the minus strand of JAZUQF010000221.1, from coordinate 7,089 downwards.
TGCAAAAGGTTGTCATCATGGCATTGGACGACTCGATGCAGCTGCCGGTTGATCGGTTGAAGAAGGCGGCGGCGGATTACTATAAGGTCACGATTTCAAAAGAGGCGCCGAAATTGGCGAAGACCTTTGAAAAGCCTGTGGAATCATCGGCGGGTGTGAAGAGGACGAAAGAGCAGGAGCTGTTGGACTATCTGGAAATGACGCCGCCGGTCCAGGTGCTGCGCGATATCAATAAAGGCAAGGAGCCATTGCCTGCTTCTGTGCAATTGGCGGAGGATTTGATTATGAAGCATGGCATGCCTGTCGGTGTCGTCAATGTACTGCTGGAATACGTCATGCTCACGACGGACATGCGTCTTCCCGTAAAATACGTGGAAAGAATCGCCGACCATTGGATCCGCAAGAACTTGAAGACGGCGAAAGAGGCGATGGAACTGGCTCGTCAGGAGCGCGACAAGTACGCAAAATGGAAGGCGGAAAACGAGACGAAGGCCAACTCACCGCAGAAACAGGGCTATAAAAAGGCGACCGGCAGGGAAGAGAAGGTACCGGACTGGTTTTATAAGCGTGATGAGGAACCTTCTAAGCCGTCACCGTCAACCGGCAACACTTCAGCGCTGGATTTTGAGGCGGAGCGGCAAAAAATACTACAAAAGTTAGGACAAGATGGGCAGGTGAAATAAAATCGAACCGATTAATCGATCGCTAAACAGGATTAAAATTCCGTCGTTTCAGGAACGTTATGAGGCGACGAAACGTACAATCATGGAAAATGAGCAGGTGCAGAGATTCCTGGCAGAAAATGATGCAGTGGTGACAAAGGAAATGGTCGAACGAAGCTTGCCGAAGCTGGATGAATTCATTTCCCAGTCGTCCACCTGCTGCAAGGCGGGGTCGACTGCATGCTGCACCAATTATTTGGCTGGTTTTGTACCGAAGCTATATATTCTGCGGGACAATATCGAAATAAAATATGAGCCGTGTGATCAGAAGCGACTTGAGGATGAGCACCGTGAAACGGCGAAGATGATTTCGAGCATGCATATGCCGAAGGACGTGCTGAAGGCTACATTGAAGGACCTGATGATTGATGAGGAATCACGGGTCATGATTGCCCACAAGGCCGCTGATTTCATCGCCCAGTATAAGACGACGGGCGAGCTTCCGGCGAAGGGCTTTTATCTATATGGGAAATTCGGTGTCGGAAAATCCTTCGTGCTGGGGGCCATTGCAAATGAGCTTGCCACACTGAAGGTGAAATCCGTCGTCGTCTTTGTCCCGGAATTCTTACGCGAAATGAAAAATTCGATTCAGGACCAGACGTTGAATGAGAAAATCGATTATGTCAAGAAGGCGCCGGTGCTGATGCTGGATGATATCGGAGCTGAGACGATGACGGCATGGACACGCGATGAAATTTTGGGTACCATCCTCCATTACCGGATGAGTGAGCAGCTGCCGACATTCATCACATCGAATTTCGACTATGCCGGACTGGAGCATCATCTGGCACAGTCGCAACGGGGAGATGTGGAGGTCGTTAAGGCCGCCCGCATTATGGAACGCATCAAGGCCGTCACGCTCCCGATTAAAATGGATGGAATCAACCGTCGAAATTCATAACATTTTAGCAGTTGCTTTTTTCTTCCTTCGGGCGTATACTTTCATAAGTAATTACACACTGAAAAGCTTTGATAAGGATACGGAATCTGTGCACCGACTTTTAGAGAGGGGAGCCTTGGCTGGAAGCTTCCTAGCACGACACATATTCTACTACCTTGGAGCAGTGGCGGGGCCAATCCGTCAACGTCCATCAGTACGTTAACTGACCTAGAGCTTCGTTCGAGTTTACTCGGAAGGAAGAAGGGTGGAACCACGAGCATACGCGTCGTCCCTTTCCAGGGACGGCGCTTTTTTGTTTTGATTCGGTAATATTCTCTGGATATTTGTCCTGAAAACGAGGGTATTCTACAAAAAAGTGGGTAAACTGCCCGAGTCCGTCGGTAAACCGGAGCTCATCACAAAAAAAGAGGGGGACATTCACATGTCAGAAATGATTAAATTAACTTTCCCGGATGGCAATGTCAAGGAGTTCGAAAAAGGCATCTCCACTTTGGATGTTGCAGGCTCCATCAGTCCTGGATTAAAAAAGAGTGCATTAGCAGGTAAAATCAACGGCACATTGATTGATGCAAAAACACCGATTGAAGAAGATGCCGCCATCGAAATCATTACAAATAAATCACCAGAAGCGTTGGAAATCCTGCGCCACTCGACTGCCCATTTGACAGCGCAGGCGGTGAAGCGTCTATTCCCGGATGCGAAGCTTGGAATCGGTCCTGTCATTGAATCCGGCTTCTACTACGATATCGATTCTCCGACACCGATTACAATGGAAGACCTGCCGGCAATCGAAAAGGAAATGAAAAAGATCATCGCAGAGAACATCGAAATCGAACGCAAAAATGTTTCTCGTGAAGAGGCGAAGACTATTTACACAGAAGTGGGCGATGAATATAAGCTGGAGCTTCTTGAGGCAATCCCTGAGGGCGAGCAAGTATCAATCTACTACCAGGGCGACTTCTTCGACCTTTGCCGCGGTGTACACGTACCGTCGACAGGTAAATTGAAGGAGTTCAAACTGTTATCTTTAGCGGGTGCCTACTGGCGCGGCAACTCCGATAACAAGATGCTGCAACGTATTTACGGTACAGCGTTCTTTACAAAAGACGAGTTGAAGCACCACCTGCAAATGCTTGAAGAGGCGAAAGAGCGTGACCACCGTAAAATCGGGAAAGAGCTTGATCTATTCATGACAAGCCAAACTGTCGGTCAAGGATTGCCGTTATGGCTGCCAAACGGTGCAACAATCCGCCGTACAATCGAGCGCTACATCGTAGACAAGGAACTTTCTCTTGGCTACAAGCATGTGTATACACCAGTACTGGGCTCAAAAACACTTTATGAAACTTCAGGTCACTGGGAGCACTATCAGGACGGCATGTTCCCTCCAATGGAAATGGATAATGAAACATTGGTTCTTCGTCCGATGAACTGTCCGCACCATATGATGGTGTTCAAAAACGGCCTTCATTCATACCGTCACTTGCCAATCCGTATTGCGGAGCTTGGTACAATGCACCGCTATGAAATGTCTGGTGCTGTATCAGGCCTGCAGCGTGTCCGCGGGATGACGTTGAACGATGCACACATCTTCGTACGTCCAGACCAAATTAAAGAGGAATTCAAAAAAGTAGTAGAGCTTATTTTGGAAGTGTACAAAGACTTCGATTTAACAGACTACTCATTCCGACTGTCCTACCGTGATCCGGAAGATAAAGAAAAGTACTTCGATGACGATGAAATGTGGGAAAAAGCACAATCCATGTTAAAAGAGGCGATGGATGAGCTTGGCCTGGATTACTACGAAGCAGAAGGTGAAGCGGCATTCTATGGTCCAAAGCTTGACGTTCAAGTAAAAACAGCCATTGGTAAGGAAGAAACATTATCAACAGCACAGCTTGACTTCCTATTGCCACAGCGCTTCGACCTTTCCTATATCGGAGAAGACGGCCAGCCGCAGCGTCCGGTTGTCATCCACCGTGGTGTCGTATCGACAATGGAACGCTTCGTTGCATTCTTAATCGAGGAATACAAAGGCGCATTCCCTACATGGCTGGCACCGGTTCAGGCGACAATCATCCCTGTATCAAACGCAGTCCACTATGACTATGCGCGTGATATCCAGGAGAAACTTCAAGCAGCAGGCATCCGTGTAGAGATGGATGATCGTGAAGAGAAGCTTGGCTATAAGATCCGTGAATCACAAATGAAGAAGATTCCATACATGCTTGTCATCGGGGATAAGGAAGTGGAAGCTGGCGGCGTGAACATCCGCCGTTATGGTTCGAAGGATTCCGAGACAATCAGCTTTGATGAGTTCCTGGCGAACATTAAGGCGGAAGTATCGAAATAAGGAAATAGAGAAGGTGTCGCTTACAGGCGGCACCTTGTTCATGCCTATGGACAAGATTATTGTGATATGTGAAAAATAATAATAGAAATGGGTTGACGATAGCCTATCCTCGTGTTATTATTGTCTAGGTTATGAATACAAAGTTTGAAGTAGAGGCTGCCCGCTTCTCACCTGAACGAACGCTTCTGAGGCTGTTTACAGGTATGATACGTTGAATTGTTTTTACGTTAGTATACGTATGCACATATAGTGGGCGGACATCTTCGAAAAATGTCCGCCCTTTTTTTATGGACATATCGGAAGTGTACCGTTCAACCTGGGGGCATCTCAAGCCCAAACCATGTATTCGCGTATATTATGGAGGTGGATTACTATTAGCAAAGACATGTATGTAAACGAAGGCATTCGCGCACGTGAACTTCGTCTGATCGACCATAACGGTGAACAATTAGGAGTGAAATCACGTAACGAAGCGCTTGAAATCGCCGCTCGTGTTAACTTGGATCTTGTCCTTGTGGCCCCTCAAGCCAAACCGCCGGTCGCACGTATCATGGACTATGGTAAATTTAAGTTTGAACAGCAAAAGAAAGACCGCGAAATTCGTAAGAATCAAAAGGTCATCAATATGAAAGAGGTTCGCCTGAGCCCGACGATTGATGAACATGATTTCCAAACGAAGCTACGTAACGCAATCAAGTTCCTTGAAAAAGGCGACAAAGTAAAATGTAGCATCCGTTTCAAAGGTCGTGCCATCACACATAAAGAGATCGGTCAACGTGTGTTGGATCGCTTTGCTGAAGCTTGCGCTGAAGTATCGACGGTTGAACAAAAACCGAAGATGGAAGGACGCAGCATGTTCCTAGTTCTTAACCCTAAGAACGAAAAGTAAGTATGAATTGAACAGTTTAGGAGGAAAAACGACATGCCAAAAATGAAAACTCACCGTGGCGCTGCTAAGCGTTTCAAAAAAACAGGTACTGGTAAATTAAAATTCGACCGTGCTTATGGTAGCCACTTATTCGCTAACAAATCAACTAAAGCAAAACGTCACCTACGTAAAGCGAAAGTTGCAAGCTCAGGCGATTTCAAACGCATCCGTACACTTTTAACTTACATGAAGTAATCTACTTGAACATTCAGGTTCAACAATAAAATAACTATTCGAAAGAATTAGCAGGAGGTAATTACTATGCCACGCGTAAAAGGCGGAACAGTAACACGCGCTCGTCGCAAAAAAGTTTTAAAATTAGCTAAAGGTTACTTTGGTTCAAAACACACTCTATACAAAGTAGCTAACCAAGCAGTAATGAAGTCAGGTCAATATGCATACCGTGACCGTCGTCAAAAGAAACGTGACTTCCGTAAATTATGGATCACTCGTATCAATGCAGCTGCTCGTATGAACGGCCTTTCTTACAGCCGTTTAATGCACGGTTTAAAATTAGCTGGTATCGAAGTTAACCGTAAAATGTTAGCTGACCTAGCTGTAACAGATGCAGCGGCATTCGCTCAATTAGCAGAAGCTGCAAAAAACGCTCAAGCTAAATAATGATAGTAAAATGAGACTGGTAGGAATCCCTATCAGTCTTTTTTAATGATAAGGGACAGGCGGTAAGGAGTGGTAGCGATATGGATGTTGCGGTTTATTCCTATTTTGGCATATTATCGATTGTTTTGCTGTTCCTCATGTATAATGACAAGCAAAAGGCAATCAAAAAAGAATGGCGAATTGCAGAGAAGACGTTATTCATCGTGGCGATTTTGGGCGGTGCAATTGGGGGCGTTCTCGGCATGTACTTGTTCCGCCACAAGACGAAGCACAACAGCTTTGCTTTCGGTTTCCCGCTGATTGCAGCCGTGCAGGTTTTCATCATCATGCAGTTGGTAACAATGTAAATATGAAAATGAATACGTTTCATCATTGAAAAAGAGGTTCCGCCCAATCGGCAGGAACCTCTTTTTCATGTCTTCATTTTTCCTTCATCAGCTTTTCAATTGGATTCTTCCAGCTGATGATTGCATCCGGGTAGTTCAGCAATATTTCCTTCTCCAAGAACAGGAAATCATCCTTTGTGAAACCCTGTAGCCGCATCGAATCATGTACGAAGACGAAAATGGATACGACCTCAAACGCATTTTCTGTCGTCCCCAGGTATTTTTCACCTTCAAAAAGTGCACCTTTGTAGGAAATGAAGAAGTTCTTCCGTACATTTTTTACATCATCATAAAAGTAGTATTCGCCTTTCTCGTATGCTTCATCGAGCTTTCGCTTCGGGTCCAGCAGGTAGCGGACGCCTCTGTAAAATATGTATATGATCAATGCGATAATTACGATTCGAAGAAGTACAGCCATGAAAATTCCCCCTTGTCATACAAGTTTCCCTTCTATACGATTGAAGAGGGGAAAAGTTTCAATTATTTATGAAAATGGAGCGAAAAAATGGAATTCAAACAATTATTCGAAATGCAGCGTGCACTCGATGCATTCATTGAGGAAACACAAAATGTTACATATGATGTTTTTCAGGAGAAGGGACTGGCACTTCTTGTCGAGCTTTCGGAGCTGGCCAATGAGACGAGATGCTTCAAATTCTGGAGTACGAAAGGGCCTTCCGAGCGGTCCATCATTTTAGAGGAGTTTGTCGACTCCATCCATTTCATGCTGTCACTCGGCTATATGCGTGGTTTTTCCATCGATGCATGGCCGGAAGTAAAGGAGCGGGCGGAATTGACCCCGCTGTTCATTGAGACGACTACTGCCGTCACGACATTCATCGGTGCACCGACGGAGGAGGCGTATCTTGAAGTGTGGCGTTTGTATGGAAAGCTTGCCTATAATTTGGATTTTACAGTGGAAGACATTTTGGATGCATATATCGCCAAAAACGAGAAAAACTATGAGCGCCAACGTTCTGGCTATTAATTACTTTGAAATACGAAATATTCACGCTATAATCGAGTAGACATAGAAGTTAGGAGGCCGAGAGTATGACACAATTAGATCCGACATTGCAAATGCTGAAAGAATTGACGGACGCCAACGGGATTCCAGGGAATGAACGGGCGCCGCGGGAAGTAATGAAAAGATATATCGGGCCGTTCGCCGATGAAAT
>JAZUQF010000220.1:0-8114 GCA_045605545.1 Lysinibacillus sp. | reverse complement strand
GGAGCAGTTCGGAGATGTGGCTGTGGAAGATTTCCTACAGGCGATTAACTACGTGGAGCCTTCGTTCATCCGCATCGAGGCAGACGAGATGACTTACCCGCTTCACATTATGATTCGCTATGAAATTGAACGTGAATTGTTCGACGGAGAGCTTCAGGCAGAGGATTTGCCGAACATATGGAATGATAAATATGAAGCATATCTAGGCATCCGTCCGAAAAATGATGCAGAGGGCGTGCTCCAGGATATGCACTGGAGTGGCGGCAGCTTCGGCTACTTCCCGTCCTATGCCCTTGGCTATATGTATGCTGCACAGTGGAAGGCGGCGATGGATAAAGACATCCCGAATTTCGATGAGCTGTGTGCGAAGGGCAACCTACAGCCGATCCGCCAGTGGTTGACAGAGAAGGTCCACCAATACGGTGCATTGAAAAAGCCGTTTGAGCTACTGCAGGAGGGTACAGGAGAAGGGTTGAATGCAACTTATCTTGCAAACTATTTAAAAGAAAAGTATACAAAATTGTATCAGCTATAAAAAACTCCCCTTCCCGAAAAAAAACGGGGAGGGGAGTTTTCGATTACCAAGGCGAAAAGCCTTTGGAGCCTGCAGGCGAATTCGAAAGGATTTCAATAATAGGGACGGTATAGGCAAAGATGATCAGTGCGACCAGGATGACGCCCCAGATTTTGAAGTTCTCCAGGATGGCAGGCGTCTTTTCGGCGCCCGGTGCCACTGTCGCAACAGGGAATTCTTCCTCGCCTTTCGGTGCGAACCAGATCAATTGTACGACGATGTACATGATGAACAGTATGGCGATGAATAGGATTGTTCCACCGACGGCCTGTGCAATCTGGTATGGCACCCAATCATAGGCGGTTTGCGAGCCACCGTATGTGGAATACTCCGAGCGACGCGGTGCGCCCAATAATCCGGCAAGGTGCATCGATAGGGACATGATGAGCATGCCGATGCCCCACAGGATACCGGAAACATTCCCCAGGTAGTTCAGCTTCGGTGTCAATGTACGGCCTGTCAAATGCGGAATCAGCCAGAAAGCGACACCGAAGAACGTCAATACGACAGCAGTGGCTACGGTCAGGTGGAAATGCCCTGTTACCCAGATGGTATTGTGTACCAACTGGTTCATCTGGTGGGAAGCATTGACGATTCCGCCGGCTCCGCCTGGAATGAACGCTACCATTCCGATGAATGGTACAAGGAAGCGGGAATCGCCCCAAGGAAGGTTTTTAAACCAGCCGAGGACGCCCTTGCAGCCAAGCTCGCGGCCACGCAGCTCGAATGTTGCAAACATCGAGAATGCTGTCATCAATGATGGGATGACGACGAAGAATGTCAGCACAACCTGGACGAACTTCCAGAAGCCATCAATGCCGGGTTCAGTCAGCTGGTGGTGAATGCCGACCGGGAATGAGAACAGCAGGAACAGCATGAATGATAGCCGTGCAAGCGCGTCCGAGAAGATATGTCCACCAATTACTTTCGGGATGACGACATACCATGCCATATAAGCTGGAAGCAGCCAGAAGTAAACGAGTGCATGGCCGAAATACCAGAACAATGTACGGGATAGCAGCACATCCACGCGCTCCACAAGCCCCAGTGACCATGGAAGGAGCTGGAACAGGACCTCGACGGCTACACCCAATGAGCAAGTGATCCAGAGAATTGAATTCACCACCGCCATGAACATAAGGAGTGGGGAAGTTAGTCCTTTATTTGCCTTTTTCCATTGGAAATATTTCATGAGCTGCATGACACAGAGCAACCAGGAGCCGACGACAACCAATGTCAGGCCGAGATAGAAAATCCAGTGTGCCTTAAGCGGCGCATAGAATGTATATAATACGGTTGCTTCATTTAAAAGGACCATAACAGCGGCAGCTGCCGTACCGATGACCATCAGCCAGAATCCAGCCCAGCCGATTTTCCGCTGGGCATTGGTGAACGCTCCGGCGGTACGGCTGATTGCCGACAATTGGAATCCCATAATGAAGAACGTTGTCAAAATAAGAGCAAGTAAAATACCGTGTACTGTCAGAACCTGATAGTAGCCGATTTTGATTCCTGCAGGCAATGTGAATTCACCGGAGCGGACCAGCACCTGGAGAAGCCCTGCAAGGCCGCCTAATAACAGAGAGATAAATGCAACATACATGTGGGCCATTGCCAACTTTGCGTCTTTTCCATCTACACGGATAAAGCTGCCGGGTTTATTCTGTTTGATTGAAGATGGCGCTGCTTCTTTTTTGGCGACGGAAGCTTGCTTTTCCACCGTATGCACACCATCAATGACTGTCTTCTGCATTTTCATCCACCACCTTCAGCGTACCGTACATATACGTATGTCCCGTACCGCAATATTCATTACATACAATCAGATATTCACCAGGCTTGTTCATTTCAGCGACATACTCTGATATATAGCCAGGTTCCAGCATCAGATTGATGTTCGTCTGTGCAATTTGGAAGCCGTGGATGACATCTCTTGTCGTCGCATAAAATTTCACGATTGATCCAAGCGGCACTTCAATGTCGCCAGGTGTATAGTTGAAAGCCGATGCAACGATTACTGCCTCATAGTCCCATTCCTTGCCTTCTACCTTATGCACCCCGGGATTATCGAACGGAGCGAAATTATCGACGTTTTCATAGTCGAACGTTATTTTCCCTTCATTCGGATGTGTGCCGTTATGGAATGCTCCAATGGCCAGGATAATTAAAAATGCTACTAAAGTGGCGCAGCCGAATGCAAGCCACCATTTTTCATACTTATGTATGTGCATGAAAAGTTCCCCTCCTTCTTAAACGGATTTGTTGATTTGATCAGAAACGATCGGTAAATAAGCCGAAGCAATAAATCCAGACGAGGATGATGATGAACCCTACGGCAAACGTCATGTAAAGAGTGCCTTTCAGATTGTCTTCAGCCTTTTTCTTATTTGCCATGATGCGACCTCCTATCAAATTTTATGGGAGCGATGCTTGCTTTCATCATATAAAACAGGAGGAAATGAGGATGTGAAAAAAATCACACTAATAGGCATTATTTATGAATTAAATGTGAAATAAGTAATAAAAAACAGGTGAAATCAGTAGTTGATTTCACCTGCTCTATGTAGGGGATGGTGGGGCATTGTGTTATTCTTCCTCATCTATGGTAAAGAGGATGACGATTTCCCCGATGCCTTCAATGGCGGCCGGCAACCGGAATGCATGCTGAAAGCCGTATAGTTTTGTGTTGCCCACCATGACGGTAGGGGGCGTGATGTCCAGCTCCAAGTTATTCTGACCGGCATGGGTACAAAGGTTCCCAGCAATCATGTTGCCGAATTCCCCAGTAAAGGATTCCAGCATTTCTCCCTCAAGCGGCATGCCGAACATGCTTGAACCGATAGAGCCGAATATGGATGAGGAGCCGTCGATGATGACACGTCCTTTTAAATCACCAATCAACCCAATCAATACACCCATTTCTTCTTGAGTATAGGGTTCGGTTGTAAGGGAGGGGGAGGCGATGGAGATATTCATAGGCAAAATCGTATTTAACGCGTGAATGGTCCCGTTTAGTATGGTCTGGATATGAATAGACGTACTCATGAACTTATGCACCCTTTTCCTAACTATTTTTTCCATCTTACCATGAGAAAGTTCTGTGTGTACAGAACAACATCATGCCAAATGGACTGTGCTCATAAAATATTACCATATAATACCGACTCGTTTCGACACAAAGTATGGATTTTCTTATGATTCTTTTTGCTTATTTTAGGTAATGGCGCAATTTTGGATTATTGTATTTGCCTGATTCAGGGTGTTCTTTTCCCCCCTGATAAGAATGAGGGATAGAATGCATGGAAAAGTGATGAAACAGATAAATTTTTAACCGATTTTGGAGCTTATCCATGTTACTATATCAATATGACAAAATACTAAACAAAGGGGCATTGGGAATAATGAATGCTTTAGACCAGCAAATTGAAGAATTGCTTCAGCAATCTTCTGTTCAATACACCATTTACAAGGAGAATCAGGACACGGAGCGGATGGAGAAACTGCATTTGTTCGCCCGTAAACTGCTGCAGAAGGAGTATGTCATTGGCTTTGCCGGACACTTTTCTGCAGGAAAGTCGAGCATGATCAATGCGCTGTCGGGGGAGAACATTTTAGCGACGAGCCCCATTCCGACAAGTGCCAATATCGTAAAGGTACATAAATCCGAGGAAGACTTCGCCATTCTTTATCTACATAATGAAAAGCCGGTGAAATTCGAGGCGGGCTATGACATCAAGCAGGTGAAGGAGCTCAGCAAAAACGGCGAGCTCGTGTCCCAGATTGAAATCGGCCACAGTACGTCGAGCCTGCCGGCAGGCGTGACGGTAATGGATACACCAGGTGTCGACTCGACGGACGACGCCCACGCAATGAGCACGGAATCGGCTCTCCATATCGCGGATGTCGTGTTCTATACAATGGATTACAATCATGTGCAGTCCGAGTTGAACTTCCAATTTACGAAGCAGCTGATGAAATACAATTCGAACGTCTATCTGATTGTCAACCAAATCGATAAGCATCGGGATGCCGAGCTGTCCTTTGAAGAGTTCAAGCAATCCGTGCATCAGTCATTCGCCGCATGGGGCGTGTACCCGAAGGATATCTTCTTCACATCCCTGAAGGCGCTTGACCATCCACACAATGACTTCGCCAAGGTAAAGAAAATTGTCATGGATTCGATGGAGGATTGGCAGGAGCAGCTCGTTGTGACGGCGAAAAATACATTGGTGAAGCTGCATCATGAGCACGAGGCCTTTTTGGCGGAAGAGCAGCGCGATTTGTTCGACCGTTATCAGGAGCTGCTGTCTGAGGATGACTGGGTGCACCGCGAAGACCTCCTCGAGCAGTATGATAAGCTGACGCGGCAGACAGAGCTGTTCTCGTTCGAGCAGTGGAATGAACGCTTCGAGGAAAAGCGCAAGGATATTTTGGATAATGCCGCCATCATGCCGGCCGATTTCCGTGATAAGCTACGCTCCTATTTGGAATCGCGTCAGGAAGGCTTTAAAGTAGGCGGATTCTTCTCGGCTAAAAAGAAGACGGAAGAGGAAAAGCGCCGCCGGATCGAGGAGGCGAATGCAAGTTATCAAAAGATTCTTCAGACGCAGCTGACTGGCCATATGAAATCGCTCATGAAGCAGGCGTTGAAGGATGTAGGGGCATTGACGGATGAGCGCGCCTCCCAAATTGATGCACGTGCCTTCGACGTACCATTCTCGGTCATCGAGGAACAGGTCCCGGCCAACGTCATGGTGACGGGGGATGCAGTGTTGAACTTCGCCAACCGGGTGGCGGAGGCGACGAAGCGCTTCTTCATCCGTGAAACGGATGCTTGGAAGGATGAGCAGCAGGCGGTACTGAAGCAGGTCGCAGAGGAAGCGGCGGCTCCGGTGCAGCTGAAAATCAATGCAATGAAGGACAAAATCAATGCCATTAAAGAAATCCAGTCCATCGATGCACAAAAGCAGTTCAGCGACCAGCAGATGAAGCAGAGCACCAAGGATGTGCGCTCGCAGGCGAAAGCCCAGAACACCCTGTGGGAAAAAGAATATGCGCAGGCACTCGCCGACATCCGTCCGTTCGAGGAGTCGATGCTTGCACCGAAGGAAGAAAAGCAGGAAATTGAAGATGAGCGCGAACAGGTGCAGGCAGGTGCATCGCATAATACGGAACTGGTCGTCGCCAATGCATTGAAGACGGCGCAGGCTGTCGGCAATGTACAGGGCTTCCGGGAAGTGGCCAACTACTTGACGAAAAAGGTGGAGCGCCTGCAGCAGAAGGACTTTACGATTGCCTTGTTCGGTGCCTTCAGTGCGGGGAAATCGAGCTTCTCCAATGCCTTGATGGGGTCGAAAGTACTACCGGTATCACCGAATCCTACGACGGCTGCCATCAACAAAATCCGTCCCGTGACGCCTGACCATCCGCATGAAACGGCGGATGTGCAATTAAAGACGGCTGCACAGCTGCTCGAAGACATCCAGGCATCCTATGAAGCAATCGGCTTGCAGGTTTCCTCCCTGGAGGAGGCGTTCAACCGGGCTCCGGAAGGGCTGGCCGTCCAATTATCGGATGAGCGGCTGAATGTCCACAAATCATTCATCCGTGCCTATGCTGAAGGGTACGAAGAATTCAGTGGAAAACTCGGCACCGTCATCCGTGTCGGCCGCGAAGATTTCGAAAAATTCGTGGCACAGGAGAACAAGTCCTGTTTCGTAGACAATATCGACTTCTATTTTGATTCACCGCTTACTCGCATGGGAGTGACGCTGGTGGATACGCCGGGTGCGGATTCGATCAACGCCCGCCATACAGGCGTCGCATTCGACTATATCCGGAATGCTGATGCAATCCTTTTCATCACCTACTACAACCATGCCTTTGCCAAAGCCGACCGGGAGTTCCTGATCCAGCTCGGCCGTGTGAAGGATGCATTCGAGCTTGATAAAATGTTCTTCATCGTCAATGCAATCGACCTTGCTTCGACGGAGGAGGAAGCAGACGAAGTGAAGGGCTATGTCCGTTCGGAGCTGCAGCGCTTCGGCATCAGATTCCCACGCTTGTACGGCGTTTCCAGTCTGATGGCGCTGAAGGAAAAGCAGGAGCATGCCGACCACCAGTCCGGCATGGCACCATTTGAAGATGCGTTCCACCACTTCTTGAATGAAGAGCTCATGAGCATTGCCGTGCAGGCGCTCCATGAAGAGGTCGAGAAGACGCATGTCCGCCTGCATGATCTAATCCAGCAGACGGAGGAAAACCTGAAGCGCAAGGACGAGAGGCTGGCGGAGCTGGAGCAGCTGGAGCGGCATGTCCGCAACACGTACCAATCGACGAATACAGCGATGCTGGAATCGGATGCAAAACAGGAGCTGGACGAGCTTCTGTACTATGTCATGCAGCGTGTGTACTACCGCTATCCGGACTTCTTCAGAGAGTCGTACAATCCATCTACTTTTGCGCAGATGCCGGCACAGCAGGCGTTGGATACAGCGCTGAAGGAAGTGCTGCAGGCGCTGAGCTTCGACTTTGCCCAGGAAATGCGTGTGACGAACTTCCGCCTGGCGCAATTTGTCCAAAAGAAGATGAAGGAGCGCTTCAAGGAGGATGTCCAGAATTTGAAGGAGTTCAATAACAGCTTCTCCTTCCTTGCCTATGAACCAGAGGAGCCGAACATCCTGGACTTCACCGGTCCATTTACGGAACGCGCCAAGTATGCAGGCGTGAAATCCTTCTATAAAAATCCGAAGTCCTTCTTTGAGAAGAATGAGAAGGAGCAATTGAAGGATGCGCTTGAGGGCCTGACGAAGCCGGACGCACAGCAGTATGTGGAAGGGGAAAAGATTCGTCTGCGGGAATGGGCGCTCGACTTCATCGCCAAGGAGGCGGAAGGCTTGCGGCGCCACCTGCTTGAACAGGCGATTGAGCAGATCGAGACGGAGCGGATGCTTCTGCAGGAAGAGAGCCGCCTGGCGACATGGAAGGAAATCTACAATCAACTTCAAAAATAGGGAGTGGTCTTGATGGGAAATGTTTTTGTAACTGTTGAGCAGGTGGAGACACCTGCGCGTTTCATCGATGCGCGGTTTGATTTGATGGATGCCGCGGCAGGACGTGCGCTATATGAAAAGGAGCATATTGCAGGGGCCGTATACTTCGATCTGGAAAAGGATTTATCCGATATGTCAAAGAAGGATGGACGTCATCCGATGCCGGAGAAGGAACAGCTTGTCGATCTGTTCGAACGTGCCGGCCTGCAGCTCGAAGACCGCATCTATGTGTATGACCAGGGAGGGGCACCTTTTGCCCCACGCGCCTGGTGGATGCTGAAATATGCGGGGTTCGGCAATGTATCCATTGTCAATGGAGGGTTCGAGGCTTTGAAGAAGGCCGGCTACGCGACGACTTCCAACAAGGAAACATTCGACCGTACACAGATTACGCCCGAATGGCAGGAGGAAACATATGCCGACAGGGACTATGTGAAAGCTATTACAGAAGGGAAAAGGGGTTCGATGCTGCTCGATGCCCGTACGGC
>JAZUQF010000219.1:0-2755 GCA_045605545.1 Lysinibacillus sp. | reverse complement strand
GCAAAATCACTGCCATCGAAGAGGAAATCGATCAAGTGCCGGTCGTCCAGCAGTTCAAACAATCCCAAATGGAAGTGAATCAATTGCTGCAACTGGTGTCCAACGCAATCGCAAACAACGTAACAAATGAAATTATCGAATCTACAGCCGGCGATCTGCTCCGCGGCGAAACGGGCTCAAAAGTCCGTAACAGCCAGCCAGGAAGCTGTTCAGAGTACAACCGGACATCGCGTCTGCTTACAACCCCCGCAATCTTCATGATTGCGGGGGTTTTATCGTTCAAGAAGTGAGGAAAAGCTAATAGTAAGATTACAAGGATGGCACGAAACGAAAGGTAGGTGAGGTGCGTGATATGAGACTGAAAAATGTGATGGAAGAAAGCTATAGGAATTTGATGTTGGTTCCGAATTTTTATCATAAGTGGGATTTTGGCATCCATGTAGAGCTGGAGAGAGGTCATTATCAGTTGACTGACAAGGACAACATAAAGAGGCTGAGATTTGAAAAGGCATATAGGCAGGTCTCGCAGATCCTCCCGTTATTGTTTGAGAAGGAGGATGATGTCCTTGTGGTGGTCCAGTCGTTCCCTGATGAAACGAAGCGAACGGTTTATCCGCACTTTTTCAGGCGTTATATAAAGGATCAAAGGAAAAAGTACGGAGTCCATCTGCAAGAGTTCAATTGGGTTGATGAAGAGGATACCATCCCGGTCCAGCAAATGGAGCTTTTCTGCAAAGCTAGGGATGTCAAATGGGAGCCGCTCTGTAAAGCGCTAATTCATGAGGATTTTTATTCCCTTAAGCCGCGGTTGAGGAGAAAGCATAGTTTATTTGCCCCGGATGTATTTTTCCTCAACACGAGGACGAAGTGCATCTTTCATCTGTATGATGACCGGGGGTGCGAAATCATCAATGCGGATCCCTCCCTGCATGAAAGCTTGCTGCAGGCCATCCGTTCCCTGAAGCTGTGCGCAGAAAAAGAAATGCAAACAAGGCCGTAAACAAGCCATGGAAAAGTAATGGCTTGCGGCGTATTTCATCTGACAAGGAAGCGGGAAGACCATTGGCATCCTTCTGACTTTTGCGAAACAGGATATGAAGTAGATCGATGCTGTCAGCCTATATCGGCCGACCTGAAAAAAATCGCTTGAAACCATCTAGTTATTTTGCTGGAGAAGCTGGCATCCACTTAGTAACAGCTTTCGATACGGGCAATCCAAACATTTTGCGTTCGCTCTGTTATTATAAAATTTGGAATATTATTGTCGAAATGTAGGGAAATATTTGCTATACTAAGTGAACCAATGTACAACAGAGAGGGTTAGGCAACTATGGGAGAAAATGAATTTCTGATGCCCGATAGGGAGCTATTATATTCTTGGTTATACAGGCTGGCAGAACGGATTGATGCGGGTTTCGCCATTTTGGAAGCATCCGATTTGACAGTCAAGCATGTAAATGACGTCTTCTCCCATATTACGGAGTATAAGAAGGACGAAATTATTGGAAGAAAAATAACGGTACTGAATGGTCCACAGACGGATTTGCAGGAAATGGAGAAGTTGACGGCAGCACTTCGCAGGGGAGAAACGGTTAAGACCCGCATCTTTCAATACAGGAAAGACAGGACTGGATTTTGGAGCGGCATTACGGCTATTCCATTGGTCGCGAATGAAAAGACGGCGCCATACTACTTGTTCGTAGTGGATGACGAAACGGATGTCGTACATATGGATACGCTTGTGCAGCTGGAGCGGGAGCTATATTTATCGCTGGAGCAGGGCTATCACATGCCCCATGTGTTCGAGAAGATTTGTGACTATGTCTCTGCCTCCTTCTATAAACCGAATAAATGCTGCATTTTTCTTGTAGAGGATAATACATTGCAGGTGCTGACGCAGAGCTCCATTCCCGAAGAGTTCAAAAACAGCTTGAGCGACCTGGATATCAGTGGATATTTGGCGCACGAGCGAACGTCCCGCTTCTTACAAGAGGCGGTGATCGGTACGGACATACAGGAGAAAAAAGAGTGGAAAGTGTTCCACCCTATTCTGAAGAAATACGGCATTGTCGCTTCGTGGAGCCAGCCCATAAAAAATCACGAAGGACAGGTTGTCGGCGTGTTCTCCATGTATTTTGAAGAGCCCACGACCCCGCGGCCGGCCGACTATCTGTTTTTGGACAGGCTGGCGCCCATCGTGACGCTTGCCCTCCAGTATTTCAAGCAGAAAAGCGAGATTTTGCAGCTGGCCTTCTACGATGAAAAGACGGGCCTGCGCAATATCGCGAGCTTCGAGAAGGAAATGGAGCAGCTCAGGGAACTCGAGGGCAGCGGCGTCATCTATATTATCGAGGCGACGGAATATCAATATATCGTCGATTTATACGGCAGGTCGGGCGGTGATGCTCTGTTGAAGCAGATTGCAGATCGGCTGGGAGACATGCCAGTATTCAAGGATGCCATGATTGCCCGCTACACGAGCTCCTCTCTCATCATGGCCACTTCCTATGAAATCGAGAGCCAGGAAGTGCTGCGCCAGCATATAAATGAATTGATTTTCGAACCCTATCTGATTGAAGGGAAAAATGTCTCCATCACCTTAAAGGTCGGCACCGCCCTCTTCGGGGAGGAGGTTACCGGTGCGAAGGCCATCCAGCACGCCGATACGGCACTGTTCACTGCCTCCAAGCTGCCTGGGACGGCGATATGCCTCTATGACAAATCCGAGGTGGAATCGATTGAAAAAGAGCTGGAA
>JAZUQF010000218.1:0-7863 GCA_045605545.1 Lysinibacillus sp. | reverse complement strand
CAGCGTGGATGAAAGCTTCATCGACCTGACGGGCACGGAGAAATTGTGGGGGCCGCCTGAACGGACGGCGCAGATGATCCAGCGCTGGGTCTATGAGCAATTCCAGATACCGAGCGCCGCCGGGATGGGGCCGAATATGCTGATGGCAAAGCTGGCGCTTGACCTGGAGGCGAAGAAGAACGGCTTTGCCAAATGGGCGTATAAAGATGTGCCCGAAAAGCTATGGCCCCTCGCCACACTTTCGGAAATGTGGGGAATCGGCCACAGGACGGAGCGTGCGCTGAACCATATGGGGATTTTCAGCGTGTATGACCTTGCACACGCCGATCTTGCCGCTTTGGAAAAGCGTTTCGGCATCCTGGGGAACCAGCTTTATCATCATGCATGGGGAATCGACCATTCGCTCATCGGGGCACCGATATTGGAGGGGCAGGTGAGCTACGGGAAAGGGCAGGTGCTGATGCGCGACTACCGGGCGCGGGAGGAGATTTTGGCCGTCATCCTGGAAATGTGCGAGGATGTGGCGCGGCGGGCGAGGGAGGCGGACATGGCGGGACGTACAATCTCACTCGGTCTGGGCTACAGCAAGCATGCATTCGGGGGAGGCTTCTACCACGCCAAGACCATCGAGGAGCCTACGAATGACACGCTCGTCATCTATCGGACATGCGCCGAGCTGTTCGATAAATTTTACGCCGAACGCCCGGCCCGCCAGCTGTCCGTGACGCTGAGCAACCTGGAGAGCGAGCGCTCGATGCAGCTGAGCCTCTTCGACGGACAGAAATGGAAGCGGCGAAAACTGGGGATGGTGATGGATGCCGTCCGTGAAAAGTATGGTTCCACCGCTCTCCTGCGTGCGGTCTCCTATACGGAGGCGGGGACGGCGGTGGCCCGGGACGCACTGCTTGGTGGACATAAAAAGTAAAGGAGGGCACCTCTGATGAACAGGGATAGAGGAACGATGAAATGGAATGCCATGATGCTGCCCGAGCATGTCAAACTGCTGCGGGAGTGGAAGGAGGAGGACGGCAGGGTAGAAAGGCCGGACCTCGATGAATGGGCCCTGCAGGAGATGAATGCGCAGATTGAAGCAGCCCATCGACACCGGCTGCCGATACAATTGACAGTTTGGGAAGATGGAGGATATTCCACGCTGACGACGATGATTGAAGGAGTCGATATCGGCAAGAGGTCCCTCTCCATAGCGGAAGGAAAGTTCATTCCCCTGGCGCATCTGTACGGTGCACTTATATTGGAATGAGTCATCATGGCAGGAGGAGCAGCTCCATCCTCTGCCAAACCGTCACCGTCGGAAGGTATATGCATATAATAGCGAGAAGGATAAGCGTGGCGTCTGGCCCGCATGGGAGAAGAGCTATTGCTTCGTGCTCGGAGCAGAATAGTGGAGAGCGCATTTAGTCGGAAAGCTGTAGCTGGTTAAGAAATTTACGTCCTCCTTTAGCAGGAGATGCACCTAACACTTTGATGTTGCAGAAATGGAAATAATCCATTCCACCGGATGGGTTATTTTTTTCGCCCACCCTTCATTTTTTCGAATTTGCAGGGAAATGAAGCGAAAAAATATTGTACTTTTCAAGAGGACGTTATATAATTCGTTTAGTTTGTAAACATTGATATATTGGTGTTTATGTGTATTTTCGGGGTGTACAAATGTTTTATATCAGAGGAGGGGCTTCAATTGAAGAAGATTATGGTAACAGGTGCCCTAGGACAGATCGGCTCTGAACTAGTGGTGAAGCTACGTAAAATATATGGAACGGACGCCGTTTTGGCTACAGATATTCGCAAGGATGAAAATAATGCAGGTCCATTTGCACTACTTGATGTAACGGACGACAAGCGTATGTTTGCTTTGGCAAAGGATTTCGGTGCAGATACGATGATTCATATGGCTGCCCTGCTTTCTGCGACGGCCGAAAAGAATCCGCTGCTGGCATGGAATTTGAATATGGGGGGACTGGTGAACGCACTGGAGGTTGCCCGTGCGTTGGATATGCAATTCTTCACGCCGAGTTCAATTGGTGCTTTCGGTCCGACGACGCCGAAGGATGATACGCCGCAGGATACATTACAGCGGCCGACGACGATGTACGGTGTGAACAAGGTGGCAGGTGAACTGCTGTGCGACTATTACCATACGAAGTACGGGCTCGATACGCGAGGCGTCCGGTTCCCGGGGCTGATTTCGTATGTTACGCCTCCGGGTGGGGGAACGACGGATTATGCAGTAGACATCTACTATAAAGCGATTGAGGAGGGGCGCTATACTTCCTATATCGCAGAAGGCACGTACATGGATATGATGTATATGCCGGATGCACTGCAGGCGATTGTCGACTTGATGGAGGCGGACGGAAGCAAGCTCATCCATCGCAATGCCTTCAATATTTCGGCGATGAGCTTTGAACCGGGTGAGATTGCTGCGGAAATCAAGAAGCATATTCCTCATTTCAAGATGGACTACGAGGTGGATCCGGTCCGGCAGGGGATTGCGGACAGCTGGCCGAATGCCATCGATTCATCTGCGGCACGCGAAGAATGGGGCTTTACGGCGGAATACGATCTGGCCAAAATGACGGCCGATATGCTGGAAAAGCTAAAAAGAAAATTGGAAAGAAAGGCGATTTCATAATATGACGAAACGGCGGCAGTCCTGCGGGATGCCGCCGTTTTTGTTATGGAAAAAATAATATGCCCCTATAGAGTTGCGATGAATGAGTGCATTTCGCGTTGGATAATGGGACAGTCGAGAACGATGCTTCTAACAGTGGAAAAGGCTCTTGGGGACATAAAGGAGAAAAATAACGCAAAATTCAGAATATCGTTTACTATTTATGATACGTTGTATTAAGATACTATTGTGGGAGAAATTATTAAAAATAGAAGGGGATGGTTTTTATGATGCAGACACCGTTGCTGCTTGTGGACATGCTGAAGCGTGCAGAAACATATTATGCACACAAGCACATCATTTCACGGACGAGCGATACAACGATTCACCGCCTTACATACGCGCAATGGGGGAAGCGGACACGTAGGCTGGCTCATGCTTTGACGAAGCTGGGGATGAAGAAGGGGGACAAGATTGGCTCATTCGCCTGGAATCAGCACCGGCATCTGGAGGCATATTTCGCTGTGCCATGTACAGGTGCATGCCTGCATATGGTGAACATCCGTCTGTCGCCGGAGCATATTTCCTTTATCATCAACCATGCGGAGGATAAGATGCTGCTGATTGACGAGGACCTGGTACCAATCATTGAATCGGTGCAGGATGAACTGAAGACGGTGGAGCATTTCATCATCATGGCTGATGGGGAGCTGCCGGAGACGACACTGCCGAACCCGCTCAGCTACGAGCAGCTGCTTGCGGAAGCGGATGAGCACTTTGAATTCCCGACGGACCTCGATGAGAATACACCGGCGGGCATGTGCTATACAAGTGCTACCACAGGCAATCCGAAGGGCGTCGTATATACACACCGCTCCCTTGTACTCCACTCGATGATGCTGAGCATGGCGGACTCGATGGCCATTTCCGAACGTGATGTCATCATGCCGATTGTCCCGATGTTCCACGTGAACGCATGGGGCATGCCGTATGCGGGTGTCAGTGTCGGGGCGACACAGGTGCTGGTGGGGCCGCAGTTCACACCGGCCTTGATCCTTGATTTGATTGAACAGGAAAAGGTGACGAAAACGGCTGGCGTACCGACCATCTGGCTGGGGGCGGAACAGGAGATGGAGAAGAAAAAGCGCGACTTGGGTTCGCTTTATGCCATCTATAGCGGCGGCTCCGCATCCCCGAAAGGATTAATCCGGACATTTGAAGAGAAGTACGGGGTGAACTATATCGTCGTCTACGGCATGACGGAAACGTCCCCGATTGTCGCGCTATCAAACTATTTGAGCAAAATGGATGATTGGGCGATGGAGGACAAGATTGAAGCGCGGGCGATGCAGGGGATGACGATGCCATGCATCGAATCGAGCATTGTGAACGAAGGCGGCGAGGTGCCGTGGGACGGGGAGACGATGGGAGAACTCCGTCTGCGGGGCCCATGGATTGCGGGTGAATACTACCGGGATGAGCGTACAGTGGATGCCATGCGTGACGGCTGGCTGTATACGGGCGATATCGCCGTCCGTTCGAAGGAGGGCTTCATCAAAATCACCGATCGTACAAAGGACCTGATCAAATCGGGCGGGGAGTGGATTTCATCGGTCGATTTGGAAAACGGCCTGATGTCGCATCCGGAAGTGTTCGAAGCGGCGGTGATTGCCCTGCCGCATCCAAAATGGCAGGAGCGTCCGCTGGCATGCGTCGTCCTCAAAGAAGGGGCGGCGGTGACGAAGGAGGAGCTGAAGGCCTATTTGGAAGGTCAATTCGCAAAATGGTGGATTCCGGACGACATCGTCTTCCTGGATGAAATACCGAAGACATCCGTCGGAAAGTTCCTGAAGGCGAAGCTTCGGGAAAATCTGCATGAAATCTATCCGCAGCTGATCATTGGCTGAATGGAAAAGAGGAGCTGAAGGCTGCCCGTAAGTTCACGACGAAAATCGATGTGGGCATGGTCGGGGTGAATGTCCCGATTCCAATCCCCGTCGGCTACCATAACTTTGCCGGGTTCAAGGGTTCGCGCTTTGGTGACGGTGTCATGTTCGGTCCTGAGCAGGCACGATTCTACACGAAGACGAAGACTGTTTCGGAGCGCTGGGTGACGCCGGCTGCCACGGCATCTGCATTTGCTTTTCCGAGCAATGACTAACGAAAAAAATGTTCAGGAGGGATGGGCATGATTCAAACAAAGACGACGTTTACAGTACAATCACCGGGGACCGTCATATATGGACGGGACGCTTTTGAAGAAGTGGGGATGCAGGCGAAGAAGCTAGGGACGAAGGCGTTGATCGTCAGCGACCCGATTATGGACGGCCTGGGGTTCGTCGGCCGCTGTACGGCATTGCTGAAGGAACAGAACGTCGAGGCGGTTTCCTATTTGGGAGTGACGACGGAGCCGGTCGACACATACGTGGAGGAGGCGCTGCAACTGGCCGACCAGGAACGGTGCGACATCATCATTTCCGTGGGGGGCGGCAGCTGCATCGATACGGCGAAGGCTGTGGCGGTCATCGCGACAAATGGTGGCTATATCGGGGAATACATGCATATGAGGAAGTTGGCGAATGAACGCCCGCTGCCGCATATCGCCATTCCAACGACGGCTGGAACGGGCTCGGAGGCGACGAATGCGACGGTCATTACGGATGAGAAGAATGCTGTGAAGATGATGATCAAGCAACCAGCCTTCATGCCGGATGTAGCGATTGTCGACCCGGTCCTCACGATGACCTCGCCCCCAGCCATTACGGCGGCGACTGGCATCGATGCATTGAGCCATGCGGTGGAGGCCTACTTGTCCCGACTGGCACACCCTTATACGAATATGCTGGCGCTGTCCGCGATGGAGCTGATCGTCGAGAATATGCTGCCTGCGTACGAAGACGGTGCGAACGTGGAGGCACGCGAGGCAATGGCGCTCGGGTCGTTCCAGGCGGGGCTTGCCTTTTCCAATGCTTCCGTGGCGCTTGTCCACGGGATGTCCCGCCCAATCGGTGCCCTGTTCCATGTCCCGCACGGCATTTCCAATGCGATGCTGCTACCGGCGGTGCTTGAGTATTCAAAAGAAGCCTGTATCGACCGTCTGGCGGACCTCGGGGCATTCTTTTATCAGGGGGAGAAGGGGCTGTCCCAGGAGGAGCTGGCCGACTTCGCCATCGACTCCATCAAGGAGCTATGCAAAAAGATGGGCATCGGCAACCTGAAGGAATGGGGGATTGAGGAGCAGGCGTTTTACAGCGTCATCCCGAAGATGGCCGATGACGCCCTGGCAAGCGGAAGCCCCGGCAATAATCCGAAGGTGCCGACGAAGGAAGAACTGATGGAGCTTTATAAGATAGCATATCATTATGAGTTTTAGCCGACGAATCCCGCTTCAGCCGAGGCGGGATTTTAAGGCGTTTGCCAGGAGAATGGAATACGATTCTCCAGGAAAGCCTGTTAGTGGCCGGGCTTGCGCCTGATGATGAAAAAGAAAATGGCCATGAAAAGCATCCCGTAGAGGAAGACGAAGCAGAACCTACCACAAGAATATAAACCAGGGGGATTTGCCTCCTTATGCTCATAAAAAAACAGCAGCGCCTCGTGTGAGGGCTGCTGTCTGGCGTCATTTGTTCAACATGGCGAATACTTGCTCGACGTCCTTATCCCCTCGGCCCGAAATGTTGACGATGATGCTGTCGTCAGGGGAGAGGGTAGGAGCCAACTTCAGTGCATGCGCCACTGCGTGTGCGGATTCCAGTGCCGGGATGATGCCCTCCACTTTGGAGAGGGTCTGGAAGCCTTCCAGTACTTCTTCATTCGTCACGGTCACATATTCGGCACGGCCGCTTGTCATGAGGTGGCTGTGCTCCGGGCCGACACCTGGGTAGTCCAGGCCGGCTGCGATGGAATACGTCGGCAACGGATTTCCTTCTTCATCCTGCAGTACGATGCAGCGGAAGCCATGCAGGTCGCCGGGGCGTCCTTCCGTCAGGGTAGGGGCCTTATCCGGCTCGATGCCGATCAAGCGTACATCCTTGTCGTCGATATACTCGGCGAATGCACCGATTGCATTGCTGCCGCCACCTACGCAGGCAAGTACGGCAGTCGGCAGTCTGCCTTCCTTCGCCAGATGCTGTTCCCTTGATTCTTTGGAAATCACCGACTGGAAGTGCTTCACCATCGTCGGGAACGGGTGGGGGCCGACCGCCGAGCCTAATAGATAGAATGTATGGTCATGATTTGCGACAAGGTCTGCGAAGGCTTCATCCACTGCATCCTTCAGGCGTCCTTGCCCTTTTTCCACCGCTACGACCTTGGCGCCCAGCAGTTCCATGCGGAAGACGTTCAGTGCCTGGCGTCTTGTATCTTCTGCCCCCATATAAATCGTGCAGTCCATGCCGAACATGGCGCAGACCGTTGCTGTCGCCACGCCGTGCTGGCCGGCGCCTGTCTCTGCGATAATCCGTTTGGCGCCCATGCGTTTTGCAAGAAGAATCTGCCCCAATACGTTGTTGATCTTATGGGACCCGGTATGGTTCAAATCTTCACGCTTTAGGTAGATCTTGGCGCCGCCGCACTGCTTTGTCAGGTTTTCAGCGAAGTAAAGGGGGGATTTGCGCCCCACATACTCCTCGAAGTAATAGTTCAGCTCCCGGTTGAAGTCTTCATCATCCTTGTAGCGATAGAAGTTTTCTTCTAAGATGTCGAGTACATTCTGCAAATCGGAGGGGACGGAACTGCCGCCGAATTCCCCGAAATAACCGCGTTTTTCTGTTGTTTCCATACTATTTTACCTCCACTTGTTTTGACGCTTTCACCAGGGACTCGATTGTGTCCCAGTCGTTCTCTGCGAGGGCGTCGACGATTCTGCTGCCGACAATGACCCCGTCGCTGAATGCAGTGAGCGCTGCAACCTGCCCGGGCGTCGAGATGCCGAAGCCGGCCAGTACAGGCAGGGTACTGTAGGACTTCAACTTGGTAAAATGTTCGGCCAGATTGTCGGAAAACCCGGAGCGGGCGCCGGTAATGCCGTTGACGGTCACCGCGTAGATGAAGCCTTCACTGGATGCGGCAAGCTTGGCGATGCGCTCGGCCGGGCTAGTCAGTGATACGAGCTGTACAAGGGAAATCCCTTTTGCTTTAAGCTCCTCATGAATGATGGGGCTTTCCTCAAGGGGCATATCCGGTACGATTAGTCCTCGGATGCCCGCTTCATGGGCATCCCGGGCAAATGC
>JAZUQF010000217.1:0-2247 GCA_045605545.1 Lysinibacillus sp. | reverse complement strand
GGGCGTCCAGCCGGCATTAAAAGCCATCCTCGATAAGAATGGCATATCGGAACAGATAGGGGAGGTGAATTTCTTCTATCATACGGGAGATGCCATCAACGAAGCGATGCGTCGTATCCGCCCGGAAAAATGTCTAGGCTGCAAGCACTTCGCATTCAATGAGTGTAAAAAGCTTGCCGAGGGCGTCCAGGAGACAGCCGAACAATTGAAGTAGGCGTCCAGCTGGGAGGATGCCTAAACAGCCTCATGCTTTTTTTGTCGGAATCCCCCGTCAGCACAACTGTTTGAGAAGGGATTACAATCATTTATATATAGAAAAGAAAAGACACTTCATGCTCCGCAAATCCGCGGGTGTATGAAGTGTTTTTTTATTACCGAGGGATAAAAAAACATCCTAGTACGTTTCCTGGTACCGGAGGAAAGGGCATGTCATCTTTGGCCATATGGATGAGCTTCTAAAATGACTTGGAAGACGGCATTTTTGGTGTTTAAAAATAGCAATGCTTTCCTATACTGACAGCATACCCTTTGTCTATTAAGCGCTACTTTCGCAGAATGAACACTAGTTTTGTCGGTTGGAAAGGAGATTGCTTCCTGCTCTCGAAATCAAAGAGACGAAGGAGGAGAAGCTATGAAATGTAAAATTACAATGTGTCCAAATGAAGTAGCCATTATTAAATTATACGGTGAACTCGATCATCACGAAGTGGAAAAAGTACGTTCTCAAATTTCAATGACGATTCTGCAGGGAGATCTTAAAACACTTATTTGGAATTTAGAATATTTACAGTTTATGGATAGTGCTGGTGTAGGGTTGATTTTAGGACGTATGCGCGAGCTACACGCAGTAAATGGCCGTACCATCATATTAAATCCTTCTCCGACGATGGAAAAAATCTTCCGTTTTTCTGGACTTGCCGCTTATATGATGCATGGGGGAGAAGAGATAGCGATTTCACAGGCTAGGGGGATTGTAAATGGATAACGAAATGATCCTTTCATTCTTAGCAAAAAGCGAAAATGAAAGTCTTGCAAGAATAGCGGTGACGAGCTTCATCGCACATCTAGACCCGACAATCGAGGAACTTGCCGAATGCAAAACGATTGTGTCGGAGGCTGTTTCGAATGCCATCATCCACGGCTATGACGGGGCGTATGGCATGGTGACGGTGCATGCGGTTTTGGATGGGGAGGTTTTAAGTGTCTCCATCAAGGATGAGGGACGCGGCATTCCCGATATCGAATCGGCCAGAGAGCCCCTGTTTACGACGAAGGGGCATGAGGAGCGTTCAGGTATGGGCTTTACAATAATGGAAAGCTTCTCGGATGAATTCAGGATTGAATCACATATAGGGCATGGAACAACGATTACCTTCACAAAAAAATTTTCGCCCGTCCAGGCCATAGCGATGTGATGAATTAGGGGGATGGAGACAATCGAACAGCCATCAGAAACGTTATTGACACAGGAAGAAATGCGGGATTTGATTGCGCGGGCCCAAAACGGTGATACTGCGGCGCGTAAAAGGATGATTGAGGGAAATACTAGGCTCGTGTGGTCCATCGTCCAACGCTTCTCATCACGAGGAATCGAGTTGGATGATTTATTTCAAATCGGCTGCATCGGCCTGATGAAGTCGGTCGATAAGTTTGACCTGAAATACGAAGTGAAGTTCTCCACCTATGCCGTACCGATGATCATCGGGGAAATACAGCGTTTTTTACGGGACGACGGCATGGTGAAAGTGAGTCGTTCCATCCGCGAGCTTAATTTCAAAATTCGGCATGCGACGGAAAATTACATGAAGGTCAACGAAAAGCACCCTTCCATGGCGGAGCTGGCAGACATGCTGGAGGTAACGGTGGATGAAATCATCATGGCGACGGATGCCATGCGCGACCCGGCCTCCCTACATGAGCAGCTTTACGAGAACGACGGGGATTCCGTCACGCTGATGGATCAGATGAGGGATGAAAAATCGCAGCTGCCATTTGACTACATTCCGTTGAAGGAGGTGCTCAAACGTCTCGGCAAGCGGGAACAATCCATTATTTATCTACGCTATTTTGTTGACCTGACACAAACGGAAATTGCAGAACGCCTCGGAATATCACAAGTACAGGTGTCGCGTCTAGAGAAGAAAATATTGGCCCAGTTGAAAGTCTGGATGGAAGCGACAACAAAGAAGACGGTGCATAAATGACAAATCAACTATTTACATCATTAGAAGAAGGACGCAAATTTTG
>JAZUQF010000216.1:0-1871 GCA_045605545.1 Lysinibacillus sp. | reverse complement strand
AGCTGATTGCCCAGACAGAGGAGCTCGTTTCCCATGCGGAGCGGGCAAATGGCATTTCAAGTGAGACGGAACAACAGGCTTTGGAAGGACGGGGCCAGATGCAGTCGCAATCCCGGAATATGGCGGTGATTACGACATCTGTAGAGGGGATTACACATGATATCCAGCGCCTTACGGAAATGACGCAGCAGATGGAGGGCGTCATGTCGATTGTGACCAACATCGCAACCCAGACGAATCTACTCGCGCTGAACGCTTCCATTGAGGCTGCTCGTGCGGGCGAGGCAGGGAAGGGGTTTGCCGTTGTAGCGAATGAAGTCCGGAAATTGGCCGAACAGACAAAGGCATCAACTGATACAGTAGGTGAATTACTGCACCATACGAATGAAAGGACCGCTAAATTGGAAGTGTCGCTCAACCATATACAGGAGGCGGTGAAGTTTGGTGGCGAGGGCATGCTTCAGACCGAGCAGCAGTTTTCACAGATTTTACAATCGATGAAGGAGACGAAAACGCAAAACAGCGTCATAGCAAATGAAATAGGGCTCCTGGGGCTGGGAATCGATGAACTGTCGTCCTCGTTTGAACAGGTGGCCCATTCAGCGGAAGAGTTGGCCGGCATCTCCCACAAGTTAAGCAAATAAGAGAGCTGTTTTATATCGAAAAGCTGCTATTTGAAGTGTCCCATTTTTAGGGATGCTTTTTTCTTCAGCCGGCTTTCTACTAGCTTTTGTTGTTATTTTGTAATAGACCATTTACGTACTCATCCTGAAAAACGTTTATACTAGGGACAGGTTATTTTGAATGTATAGGAGATGGATATATGAAAACAGTAACAGTCGTAGGTGGCGGTATTACGGGTCTATGCACGATGCATTATTTGAAACGGCAGATGCAGGAGAAGGGCATCGAGGCCCAATTGATCTTGATTGAACGCAACGGATATCTTGGTGGAAAAATCCAATCCGAGCATGAGAGGGGCTTCATTATGGAGACTGGAGCAGATTCCATTGTGGCACGTCATCCGGGTGTGCTTGAGCTGGTGCGGGAGCTTGGCTTTGAATCGGAGCTTGTTTATAACGAAACCGGCATCTCATATATCCATACGAATAACGAGCTGCACGCTATACCGGCAGGGTCGACGTTCGGCATTCCGATGAGCATCGATTCGCTCAGGGCCAGTACGCTCATCTCCGAGGAAGGGAAGGAGAGGGCGCTGAAGGACTTGGAAATGCCGAATCCGGGCTTTACGAAGGAAAGTTCCATCGGGGAGTTCCTCGAGTATTTCCTAGGTGAGGAAATTGTGCGCAAGCAGATTGCCCCCGTGCTTGCAGGGGTGTATTCAGGTGACCTCTACCAGCTGTCCCTTGCATCGACGCTTCCGTACCTAGTCGATTATAAAAATGATTACGGCAGCATCATTAAAGGGTTCGAGGCGAATAGGCAACAGTTCGAGAAGGCGGCGAATAAAAAATTCATCTCGTTCCGAAACGGTCTATCTTCACTGATTGATAGGTTGGAAGGAAGCATGCCTGAAGTGACCTTCATGAAAAATACAGCCGTCCACAGCATCTCCAAAGAAGGCGACCGCTATCAAGTGGAGACTGACGGAGAAACGATTACGGCAGATGTGGTTGTTCTGGCGGTACCGAATGCGACGGTTCAGCGAGTGCTGTCCGATCAGGCATTGGAGAAAAACCTGTCCCGATTCACGACGGCTTCGGCCATTACGTTGTATCTTGGCTTTGATGTGCCGGATAGCATATTGCCTGCAGATGGTACGGGCTTCATCGTTTCCCACAATAGTGATTTGGTATGCGACGCTTCGACTTGGACGAGCCGCAAATGGAAGCATACATCCAAGGACGGCA
>JAZUQF010000215.1:0-3559 GCA_045605545.1 Lysinibacillus sp. | reverse complement strand
ATCAGGTCATCGATTTGCCCCTCGATCGGACGGACATCAATCGTCGGATCGAGTAACCCCGTCGGCCGGATGATCTGCTCCACCATCTCAGGTGTATGCTCCAGCTCGAATGGACCCGGTGTTGCCGAAACATAAATCGCCTGCGACACCTTCGATTGGAATTCATCGAACTTCAACGGACGGTTATCAAGCGCAGACGGCAGCCGGAAGCCATGGTCGACGAGCACCTGCTTGCGCGCCTGGTCGCCATTGTACATGCCGCGCACCTGCGGCAATGTCACGTGGCTTTCATCGACCACGAGCAGGAAGTCCTCCGGGAAGTAGTCGAGCAGCGTGTACGGCGTCGAGCCTGCCTCCCGCAACGTCAGATGACGGGAATAGTTTTCAATACCCGAACAGAAGCCCATTTCACGCATCATTTCCAAATCATAGTTCGTGCGCTGCTCCAGACGTTGCGCCTCCAGCAGCTTCCCTTCCGCACGGAACTTCTCCAGCTGTTCCGCAAGCTCCGCCTCGATCCGTTCAATCGCCTTCAGCATCTTATCCTCGCGGGTAACGAAGTGGGATGCCGGGAAGATGGCCACATGTTCACGTTCGCCGAGCACCTCGCCCGTCAGTGCATCCACCTCGCGGATGCGGTCAATCTCATCCCCGAAGAACTCCACGCGTATGCAGCGCTCATCGCGTGAGGCCGGGAAGATTTCCACTACATCCCCGCGCACACGGAACGTCCCGCGTGTAAAATTCACGTCGTTCCGTTCATACTGGATGTCAATGAGGCGTCTCAGCAGCTGATTGCGCTCTATCTCCATGCCTGTACGGATCGACACGAGCATCTCCCTGTATTCCTCCGGGGACCCCAGGCCGTAGATGCAGGAAACGGAGGCGATGATGATGACATCCTTCCGCTCGAACAGGGCCGACGTCGCGGAGTGCCGCAACTTATCGATCTCGTCATTGATGCTCGAGTCCTTCTCGATGTACGTATCCGTCTGCGGGACATAGGCTTCCGGCTGGAAGTAGTCGTAGTAGCTCACGAAGTATTCGACTGCATTGTCGGGGAAGAACTCCTTGAACTCGCTGTACAGCTGGCCGGCCAGCGTCTTATTGTGCGCCATGACCAGTGTCGGCTTATTGATTTCCTTAATGACGTTCGAAATCGTGAACGTCTTCCCTGTCCCCGTTGCACCAAGCAGCGTCTGATGGCGCTTGCCTTCCTTTACGCCCTTTACCAGCTCGGCAATTGCGGCCGGCTGATCCCCGCTCGGTTGATAGTGGGACTGTATGTCAAAAGTTTCGTTCATTTGCAGTCGCCCTTTCTCGATTATTCGTATGTTCATTTTACCATACCCGTTTTTAATAATCGAACAATAAGCGAACGTACATTCTATAAAAATACTAACTGCACACCTTCAAGCCGTCAGCCCCTTTTTCCCCACAAAAAAATCGCCACGCTTCGCTTACGTGACGATGGATGGTCTATTCGCTAATCTCTTTCTGTAGGGTACTGCATTCCTCGCAATACTGATAAAAAGCCTGTTCGTTCCTTTGGTCTAATGACGTATCGATGAGTTCCTTCAGCTGATCAATACGCTGGAGCCGCTGCAATCTACCTAAAAACAAATCCAAATAAATATCGTTCAACAGCTTTTCACTTTCCGTTGCCGGAGGGTACTGCCCTACTGCTCGCAAAAAATCCGTATACGAATAATATTTATCCATCGATATCACCCCACTACCCTTTTCGTTATTATACATAAAAGGAATATCAGTTTGCAATATTTTCAGAATAATAAATATATTTATCGGTTTTTTTCTCTTTTCCTATTGATTTTGCACTACCAATACGTATCATTATACATATAGGCTAACTTATCGAATTCCGTCGATTCTTCTTCAAAACGAGCGTTTCCTCTGCCCCGCGCATGAAATTCCCGCCCGGCTCCCACGTACATGTCAGGCCCTCCGACAGCCCTCCTGCCATCTGAATAATCGATGATGCCCCATGAAAAAGCCTAAATGAAGACAATGTAGAGGAGGAGCTTCCATTTGAAACTTCCAGAAGAATTCATTAATGAATATGCCATTACGAGTGACACGTACATGCTGCAGTCTTTCCTTCATGGCCAGAAGCATCATACAATCGTCTATGAAAAAAAGGGCGTATTCCACGTCCCTAAAAAGTCGCTGAAGCTTGTAGATACCGCCTGCAAGGATATGGGCAGCAGCTACAGGACCGCCACTGAACGCACAAAGCAGTACCTCGCAGGAAATAAGCACAAGCTTCCCGTCGTCGTCGGTGTAGACACCGCCCGGCAGCCCTACATCATGTTTCCTCTCTTTTCACCGAGTTCCGAACACAACGCCTGGATTGCCTATAATGCCATCACCAGCATCGTCAGTCACAAGACCCATGTCACCATCACCTTCAGGGACCAGCTCGAGGTGGAGCTGCCTATACTGATTTCGTCATTCAACAACCAGTATGTCACTTCCTCCATGCTGTTCAAGGCCGTCCACAGGCACTGGAACCGTTTCAATCCGCCGCTTTGATGGTCCGCCGCAAATAGAGCTCCAACAGCTTTTCACTTTGGTTGCGAAGGCGTATATTTGAATATCGTCGCACCATGGCCACCTTTACATAATGGAATTGATATTCTGTAAACAAGTCATCACGTCCCGTGCGTACAACCGACAAATCATGCTCCCTCAAGTACGCCTTTGCCTTTTTCAAATCCTTCTCCACCTGCTCCCGTGTTTCACGGACGAGCTGGAGATAAGGGCCCTTCAACTTGAATTCACCATGTTCCAGCAGTGCATAGTCTTTTTCCAATACAGTCAGCAGCATCGGCAGATAAATGGCCGCTTCAAAGCATTTTCTTACAGCAGGTGGCATTTGCTCCATCTCAAGACCTCCAAAACGAACATTTGTTCCTATTTTTATTTTACATGTTCTTGAGAAAGTTGCAAGTAAAAATTGCCCATGCCCGAGATTGCGGACGGTTGCAGAACCGTTTCTTTACACAACAAAAAAAATTCGCCCGGCCTGCAATTCCCTGCGGCCGGGCGATGAATTATTTGGCGATGCGTGAACGGAGGTACGCGTTGATGAACGCGTCCAGATCCCCGTCCATGACGGCGCCTGTATTTCCTGTCTCTTCGTTTGTACGGTGGTCCTTCACCATGGAGTATGGATGGAAGACATAGGAGCGGATTTGCGAGCCCCAGCCGATCTCCTTCTGCTCTCCACGGATTTCAGCGAGCTGCTGCTCCTGCTTCTCGATTTCCAGCTGATAGAGCTTCGCCTTCAGCATCTTCATCGCGCTCTCACGGTTCTTGATCTGCGAACGCTCCGACTGGCACTGCACCACGACCCCAGTCGGTGTATGCGTAATCCGCACGGCCGAGTCCGTCGTATTGATGTGCTGACCACCGGCACCCGTTGCACGGTATGTGTCAACCTTCAAATCTTCCGTGCGCACTTCGATTTCGATTTCATCATTGAACTCCGGCATGACGTCGCACGAAACGAACGACGTATGGCGGCGGCCCGATGAAT
>JAZUQF010000214.1:0-15793 GCA_045605545.1 Lysinibacillus sp. | reverse complement strand
CGGTCTTGTTAAAAAGGATATGGTTCCGGGCCGTTATACTATCATCCGCGTTACAAATCCGTATGTATCAAAAGAAAAAGGCCATTCTAGAAGTGCAGGTGCTTTTCGATATAGCCTTTCACTTCTGAAATTGGCATGCGGAGGACTTGTGCTCCTGCGGCGGCCGCTACGCCGCCGTCCTCGTCGCAAATCCGCATGCGTCAAAAGAAAAGAGCTTACCTCCCTTATCGGGAAATAAGCTCTTCGTCATTCTAGAAGTGCAGGTGCTTTTCGATATAGCCTTTCACTTCTGAAATCGGCATGCGGATTTGCTCCATTGAATCGCGGTGGCGTACCGTTACTTGGCCGTCTTCTTTTGAATCGAAGTCATATGTGATGCAGAATGGTGTACCAATTTCATCCTGGCGGCGGTAGCGTTTACCGATCGATTGCGATTCATCATAGTCGACCGGGAAGGCTTTGCGTAATTCTGCCCACACGGCGGAAGCTTCGTCGCCTAATTTTTTGGATAAAGGAAGTACTGCAGCCTTGAATGGTGCAAGGGCAGGATGGAAGCGTAATACGTTGCGGACATCGCCGCCTTCCAGTTCTTCTTCATCAAATGCATCGCATAGGAATGCCAGTGTAACGCGGTCGGCACCTAAAGATGGCTCGATGCAGTAAGGAACATAGCGTTCATTTGTTACTGGGTCGATATATGTGAAGTCCTCGCCGGAGTGCTCCATGTGCTGCTTCAAGTCATAGTCCGTACGGTCTGCGATGCCCCACAGCTCGCCCCAGCCGAATGGGAAGCGGAACTCGATGTCCGTTGTTGCATTTGAGTAGTGGGATAATTCGTCATCTTCATGGTCACGCAGACGCATGGAATCTTCCTTCATGCCGAGTGCAAGCAGCCAGTTTTTACAGAACTCCTTCCAATATGCATGCCATTCAAGGTCTTCACCTGGCTTGCAGAAGAATTCAAGCTCCATTTGCTCGAATTCACGTGTACGGAAGGTGAAGTTGCCTGGTGTGATTTCATTACGGAATGATTTACCGATTTGTGCGATTCCGAATGGTGTACGTTTACGCATGGAGCGCTGTACATTTTTAAAGTTCACGAAAATCCCTTGTGCTGTTTCAGGACGTAGGTAGATTTCGTTTGATGAGGATTCTGTAACCCCTTGGTGCGTCTTGAACATCAAGTTGAACTGGCGGATGTCAGTCCAGTCGTTTTTGCCGCAGTCTGGGCAGTCGACTTCCAATTCATCCATCTTCGCCTTCATTTGGTCGAAGCTCATGCCGTCGACGATGATTTCTTTACCTGTCTTTGTTAAAGAAGCATCTTCGATTAATTTATCTGCACGATGACGAGCCTTACATGCTTTACAGTCAATCATCGGATCATTGAAGTTGCCGACGTGACCCGAGGCGACCCATGCACGTGGGTTCATCAGGATTGCTGCATCCAATCCAACATTGTGTTCGGATTCCTGAACGAATTTCTGCCACCAAGCCTTTTTTACGTTATTCTTCAGTTCAACACCCAGCGGACCATAGTCCCAAGTGTTTGCAAGGCCTCCGTAGATTTCGGAACCAGGAAAAACAAAGCCGCGCTGCTTTGCCAGACTGACGATTGTTTCCATTGATTTTTGTGCCATCAATTATTCCTCCTGTTTTTAGTGCCGATGGACGGGAATGAAAAAAGCACCCGCCCACCGGACATATGATATGCCCGGGGACGAGTGCGTGTTATGTGCACCCGCGGTTCCACCCCGCTTGCTTTTTCCGATTGGTCCAAGCATCTTCCCTGGGGAAAACTGCAAGACAAACGTAAAAAGCCTCTTTCAGAAAGTCAGCTCGCGGGTGCCGTTTCATTTTTCGATTGCAGGCTTGCACCGTCCCTGCTCGCTAATTGTTTGAAAAATTACTTATATCCCGTTCATCGCCTATTTAATCTATACTGTAAATATGCAATAAAAGTGGAGCGGTGTCAACAGAGAATAACCAAGATTTTATTCTTCGCAATTCAGGGTGATATAGTATATAATAATAAAGGAAAAAGTATAACATTATTTGAGGTGGGTGAGTCCAATAGAACTCAATAAACGTCAAGACGCCATATTGCAAATTGTGAAGGAAAATGGCCCGATTACAGGTGAACAGATTGCAGAACGCCTTAATCTGACAAGGGCTACCCTAAGACCGGATTTGGCAATTTTGACAATGGCGGGCTTTTTAGACGCAAGACCACGTGTGGGATATTTTTATGCAGGTAAAAAAAATACCATGTCCTTAACGGAGTCGATGATAAATTTAAAAGTAAAAGATTTTCAGTCTATGCCGGTCGTAGTATCTGAAAACATGATGGTTTATGATGCGATCCTGCACATATTTTTAGAAGATGTCGGAACGCTTTTTGTTGTTGATCAGGATAACCACCTGCAAGGCGTATTATCACGCAAGGACTTATTGCGTACAAGCATCGGGAACCAGGATTTGAATAAGATGCCGGTCCATATCATCATGACGCGCATGCCGAACATAGCCTATTGCTCGAAAAACGATTCCCTTATAACAGCGGCGAAGAAGCTGATTGAACGGGAGATCGATTCTTTGCCTGTAATAGATGAAACGGATGGCGGTCTGAAGATTGTCGGCCGTCTGACAAAGACGAACATTACAAAAGCGTTTATTTCGTTAGCGGAAACGCATGAATTGTAAGGAGTGAAGCATGGAGAAATTACGTTTTTTTGTCGTGTCGGATTCCGTAGGCGAAACGGGGGACCTGGCGGTGAAGGCTGTCATCAGCCAATTCAGGCCGGATTTCGAAAAGGTCAACATCCGCAGGTTTCCGCATGTTCATAACCGAAAAGAGCTAAAGCAGATTATAAGCGATGCAAAAAAAGTGAATGCCATCATCATCTATACCCTTGTCGAAAAAGAGTTGCGTGCGGCGATGTATGACCTGGGTGTCCTGAATGATGTCGCTGTCATCGACCTACTCGGTCCCATGATGGATCTGGTTGAAGATAGGGTCAAGCAGAAGCCGCTTGAGCAGCCGGGCATCGTCCATCAGTTGGATGATTATTATTTCAAGAAAATCGAAGCAGTGGAATTTGCGGTGAAATACGACGACGGACGAGATCCACGGGGGATCCTGCTCGCGGATATTGTATTGGTCGGCGTGTCCCGTACTTCCAAAACACCGCTATCCCAATATCTGGCTCATAAGCGCTACAAGGTGGCGAACGTACCTATTGTGCCGGAAATCGACCCTCCTCCTGAATTGTTCCAGGTGGATCCAAAAAAATGCTTCGGTCTCGTCATTTCACCTGGTCAGCTCAATAATATCCGAAAGGAACGCCTGATTGCCCTCGGTTTGATGGAGGGGGCCATCTATGCACAGCATGGCCGCATTGAAGAAGAAATCAGCTATTTCTATAAAGTTGTCGAGGAAGTCGGCTGTGAAGTGGTTGATGTAACCAACAAGGCAGTCGAGGAAACGGCGAATTGGATTATTGGAAGATTGGAACAGGAGAAAATGACATGAATCATTAGAAACCGCCTCACTTAAAGGAGGAGGTTTTTTTAGCGTTATGCAGTAAAAAAACGTGGAATTATTTTGAGGATTGTTTTATAATAATAAAATTGTGGTAAAAATATTAACATAGAGAAGATAGTATGAAAAAGGTTAAATTTTTTGTCGAAATTTAAAGGGATTTTTCATTTTATCTCGAATTGTGTTTAAGGACAAAAAAGAATGGTGATGACATGACTGGGAAAATTCCTGAACATTTAATTGAGCAGATCCGTTCGCAGTCCGATATAGTCGATGTTATTAGCGACTATATGCAGCTGACCAAAAGAGGACGTAACTGGTTTGGATTATGTCCATTCCATGGCGAGCAGACCCCCTCTTTTTCAGTGTCGCAGGACAAGCAGATTTT
The DNA here is from genome assembly GCA_045605545.1 of Lysinibacillus sp. Lineage (GTDB taxonomy): Bacteria > Bacillota > Bacilli > Bacillales_A > Planococcaceae > Lysinibacillus_B. The sequence goes on along the minus strand of JAZUQF010000214.1, from coordinate 11,864 downwards.
CCATTGCTTCGGCTGTGGGGCAGGAGGTAATGCCATTACCTTTGTAATGGATATGGAAAACATCCCTTTTCCGGATGCTGTAGCCAAGCTGGCGGAGCGAGTCGGTGTGCAGGTTGATGTGCAGCCGCAGAGTACGGAGGGAGCGAAAGGCCTGTCTCCGGCAGAAATGAAGATGCGCGAGGCACATGAGTTTGCGACCGAGTTTTATCATCATTTGCTTGTCAATACAGAAGACGGGGAGCAAGCATTAAGCTATTTAATGGAACGTGGTTTCACACGTGAGCTCATTGACACTCATAAAATCGGCTGGGCTTTGCCGAAATGGGATGCTCTTGCAAAACTGCTCGAACGTAAAGGGTTTACGTTAGAGGATATGGCAACATCGGGCCTAATTATTCATAAGGAAGGCGATAATAGTTATTTTGACCGCTTCCGTGGCCGAATAATGTTTCCAATTCGTGATGAAAACGGAAAGGTAATTGCGTTTTCAGGTCGAATCTTAAATAGTGATGCAGATGAAGCAAAATATTTAAACAGTCCAGAATCGCCGATTTTTCATAAAAGTCAGGTCCTTTATAATCTCGATAAAGCACGTGCATCAATCCGCAAGACAAGAAAGGTCGTCCTGATGGAAGGATTCATCGATGTGCTTGCCGCTAATCGGGCCGGTGTGCATAACGCCGTCGCGACGATGGGTACGTCGCTCACACCGCAGCATGTCCAAAAGCTCAAGCGCTTAGTGGAGCAAATTACGATTTGCTATGATGGGGACAATGCTGGGTTTGAGGCTGCAAAACGCGCGGCTGAGATGCTGCATGCGGAAAAGCTGAAGATTGAGGTAGCAGTATTGCCTGATAAACTCGATCCGGACGATTACATCAATCGGTATGGAGCGGAGAGTTTTACCAATCAAATATTAGAAAAGCCGTCTGCCTATATTGCATTTATGATGATGCATGCAAGACGGGGAAAGAACTTCCAGTTTGAAAATGATACGTTCCAATATATTCATGAAGTGCTCGGACATTTGGTCGGAAAGACGTCTCCGATAGAGCGGGATTTATATATCAATCAGCTTGCCAAAGAGACGAACATTACGAAAGAAGCAATTGAGGCCGAGTACCGCAAGTTTGAGGCGGAGCAAGTAAAGCATCATAGACAGACTGAAAAGAAAATAGAGCTGGTAAATCAGCAGCTTCCGGCACAAACTAAACCGTTGACTGCTACGGAGCGCGCAGAGCGTCTGCTGCTGTCCCATATGCTTCACAATGTATATGTCGTCGATAAGGTCTTGAATGGCGACGACCCAAATCCGTTTATCCGGGAAGACTACAAAACAGTGTTCATCAAGCTGGTCGGATTTTATGAGGAGTATTCGAGTTCCGACTACCACCGCTTCGTGGAGCTGCTAGAAGAGGCCGATCTACGGAAAATAGTGATGGAGGCGGCTCTAGTAGAGCGGGACCCGGACAATGGCGATCAGGAAGTTGCCGATTGTTTGAAGCATATAAAAAAGTATCGGCTCCAAATGGAAATAGATAATTTAATTCATGAAAGTAAAGAAGCGGAGAAAATGTTTGATTACTTACGTGCTCGTGATTTGGTTGCTAAACAGATTCAGCTGAAGCGGCAGCTCGCAAGTATGTAATCCGATTCGGTTTGCGTAGAAGGAGGAAGGTTTATGGCGGACAAGTCAGAACGTTCGAAAGAAACAGGAAATGAACTTACTTTAGATGAGGTGAAAACTCTTCTTAAAGCCAAAGCGAAACAAGACGGTGAAATCTCTATGAAGGAGATTTCAGATAAGCTTGCCACATTTGATCTGGATACGGAAGAAGTATTCAACTTTGCAGATGAAATTGAAAAAAACGATGTACAAGTGGAAGGCAAAGAAGAATTTGAAGAAGAGGCGCTATCAAAACAAGAAGCGAGCGAAGAAGCATTCGACTTGAATGATTTAAGTGTTCCTCCTGGTGTAAAAATCAATGATCCGGTCCGCATGTATCTAAAAGAAATCGGCCGCGTTGATTTACTTTCTGCAGAAGAAGAAATCCGTCTGGCGGAGCGTATTGAGCAAGGGGACGAAGAAGCCCGCAAACGTCTTGCAGAGGCAAACCTGCGCCTTGTCGTATCCATCGCGAAGCGCTATGTAGGGCGAGGCATGCTCTTTTTGGACCTGATTCAGGAAGGGAACATGGGGCTGATCAAAGCGGTTGAGAAGTTCGACCACCGAAAAGGGTTCAAATTCTCGACGTATGCAACATGGTGGATCCGTCAGGCGATTACACGTGCCATTGCCGATCAGGCGCGTACAATCCGTATCCCAGTGCACATGGTGGAGACGATCAACAAGTTGATCCGTGTTCAACGCCAGCTGCTGCAGGACTTGGGACGTGAACCATCGCCGGAGGAAATCGGGGAAGAGATGGATCTGACGCCTGAAAAGGTACGTGAGATTTTAAAAATCGCCCAGGAGCCGGTCTCCCTTGAAACACCAATTGGGGAAGAGGATGATTCACATCTGGGGGACTTCATCGAAGACTCTGAAGCACAGTCCCCATCGGACCATGCAGCCTACGAACTATTGAAGGAACAGCTCGAAGACGTCCTGGACACGCTGACGGACCGCGAAGAGAATGTTCTACGTCTGCGATTTGGCCTGGATGACGGCCGTACCCGCACACTTGAGGAAGTCGGTAAGGTGTTCGGTGTTACACGTGAGCGTATCCGTCAGATTGAAGCGAAGGCACTGCGGAAGCTGCGTCATCCATCCCGCTCCAAGCGTTTAAAAGACTTTTTAGAATAGATCCTCTGGATTGCTACAGCACCTTAAGGTAAAAACCTTAAGGTGCTTTTTTGTTGGATGAGGATGATAAAAGGAAAAAACGGCGTCCGTATGCGTCAAAAAAACCGGTAACCCGGATGTTGATTTATGTAATTGGACTCTCTTAAAAAGGACATTTTGTATAATTTTGCTACTTTTAGAGGATGTCTAATAGACACCTTATCTATTAGAATAGTTTTATACACATTCTATTTTTTGGAGACCCTTCTATGACAAATCACCGGAAACAAATAATACTTAATGAAATTACCTTTTGGAAGCAAAATAAGCTATTACCTGAACATTACTGCGACTTTTTGATGACGCTTTATACAGAAGGGGCATATGAAGGCGACGAGCCGACCGGTAATGCAAAGCATTCCCTCAAGGGGCTTGAAAAACGGAAAGGCACATGGATGACCCTCCTATTCCCGGCTGTTGCCATCGTCCTGCTGATTCTGCTGATGACGCTTGATTCGTTGTGGCTCATAGGCATCCCAGTGGCGCTTCTGGCAATGGCAAGCATGGCTGGCGCATTCTACTATGCAAAGAAAAATGGGCTGTTGGCACCTGCATTATATATAAGTGGGGCCCTTCTGGTATTCGGTCTTTCGGTCAAACTAAGTTTAGCCTATTTTCCTGAAAACAATACAGCGTTATATGGTGTGCTTATCGGCAACAGCTTGTTCTGGCTATTGTCCGGCTGGACGATGAAGCTCATTTATTTTACGGTTTCCGGTGCACTCGGAGTGCTGGCTATCGCAGTTTATATCGGCGTGAATATGTAATAGTTATTTTGGAATAGCAGTATAACAGGGAAGTTTATTTAGGATAAAACGAATCCGGATGTCTAAAGCTAATGTGAATATAAAATAATGAAAACAGGATTTTTGTATAAAATACCGCTAAGCATGGATATAGTAGCGGCTTGCAGTAAAAGCTGGGGATGTATGTGCGGACAATCTATATTTCATAACTAAAGGATGGTTAAATTCCTTATATTGAATGTTATAGTTATGAGGATAAAAATAGTTATATCCGAATAGCAGTATAGCCTATTTTGGTAAATCTATTTATGTATTATATCCTTTTTGGTGAATTTAATGGGTTAAATGTTTATTGACGCATAAATGTCAAAATTATTACAAACGAAAGAAAAGTTGGTGTTTAGGTCTTTTCGTTTCATCTTGAATGAAGTACAATAATGAATGTTGAAATGATTCTATATTTATAGAAGAAGCTTTTAAATGAGGGAGGGTACACACTATGAGAAACAATCCACTTATTCCTTACGTTCTAATCATGGCATTCGGTATCGGACTTATTTTCTTCATGTCATTAGATGGAGCAGGAAGCAAGGATGAATCACATGAAGCGGGCGAAAGCGGCGGCGAATCTACTGAAGCGGTAGATATCGATGGAGCGGCACTTACACAATCTTGCATCGGCTGTCACGGTGGCGACTTGACTGGTGGTATGGGACCAGGGCTGACGGGTGGTCTGGATGCCGAGCATGTAAAAGAAGTCGTAATGAACGGTAAGGGTTCAATGCCTGCACAAACTCAATTAAGTGAAGCGGAAGCACAGGCTGTAGCCGATTACATTGCTGGTTTAGAATAATCAATTTGAAAAAACCTTAGTCGTTTAGGCGACTAAGGTTTTATTTTTATATATAATAGTTTTGAGTCAGGATAAGTAAAGCGAGGGATAAATATGAACGCACAAAAGCTTTCAAAACGTCTAGAAGCAGTGGCATCATTTGTGCCGACAGGAGCGGTGCTGGCGGATATCGGCAGTGACCACGCGTACCTGCCGTGTTATTTGGCGCATCAAGGCGTCATCAGCCGGGCTGTAGCCGGAGAAGTAGTGAAGGGTCCGTATGAGTCGGCGGTACGCCAGGTGCGGACGGAAGGATTGACAGAGAAGATTACCGTCCGCTTGGCGGATGGGCTGGCAGCCATCCATCCGGAAGACCAGGTGGATACGGTGACGATAGCAGGGATGGGTGGTCCACTGATTGTGTCCATTTTAGAAAAGCATCCAGAAACATTGGAAAACGTTACACGGCTGGTTTTGCAGCCGAACATCCATGCCAAGGTCATCCGGGAGTGGGCGATGGAAAACGGCTGGGCGATTGTACAGGAAGTCATTCTTGAAGAGGACGGAAAAGTGTACGAGATACTCGTCTTGCAGCGTGGGGAAGAAACGCTCACAGAGACCGAGCTTCTGCTTGGCAAGCAGTTGATGGCTACAAAATCCGACGTGTTTGTCGAAAAATGGACGAAGGAAATCGCCAACTGGCAGAGGGTGCTGCAATCAATTGAAAAAGCGGAGCCTACTCCGGAAATCGAAAGCAAACGTGCGGAGCTTCATCACTTGATAGGACTAGTAAAGGGGGCGCTTGCGTGAAAATGGTAAATGGCCATGAAATCATCCAGCTTTTCGAAAGCTGGTCGCCGAAGAAGTATGCATGCATGCCGAATGATCCAATCGGACTGGCTGTCGGGACATTGAACAAGCCTGTTTCCAAGGTATTGGTGACGCTGGACGTCACGCATGCGGTTGTGGATGAAGCGATTGAAAAGGGATGCGAGCTGATCATTGCACATCATCCGCCGATTTTCATGAAACTGAGCAATCTGCGGACGGACAATCCTCAAGGGCAATTGTATGAAAAGCTGCTGAAGAATGATATAGCGGTCTATGCGGCTCATACGAATTTGGACGTGGCGCCTGGGGGAGTGAACGATCTGCTTGCCGATGCACTCGGGCTGGTGGAGCGCCGGATTTTGGAATCGACCTATATCGAACGGATGATGAAGCTGGCAGTAATCATTCCTGCTACCCATGCAACGGAAATGCGCAGAGTGCTCGCCAAAGCGGGTGCCGGAAAAATAGGCCTATATGACAACTGCAGCTACACGCTCAGCGGCACAGGGCGCTTCCGCGTGCTGGAAGGAGCCGACCCTTATCTCGGTGAGGTAGGGGAGACGGAGGTGGCCGACGAGGACAAAATCGAGGTCGTCTTCCCTGCAAGCATGAAAAATAAAGTATTGAAGGCGATGCTGAATGCCCATCCGTATGAAGAGCCTGCCTATGATTTATGGACGCTCGATGTCGATGTCAATGAGCAGGGCCTTGGACGAATCGGTAAGTTGGAAGAGCCGATGACATTGAAGCAATTTGCCGAGCATGTGAAGGTGCGGCTCGATGTACCTGCGCTTCGCGTGGTGGGTGACCTGGAGACGATGGTACAAAAGGTCGCGGTCGTCGGTGGAGATGGCAATAAGTATATCCGTACGGCGAAATTTGCCGGAGCCGAGGTCTTTGTAACGGGTGATATCGGCTTCCATATGGCGCAGGATGCCGAAATGAACGGATTGAATATTGTCGATCCGGGCCATCATGTCGAAAAGGTGATGATCAAAGGGGTGGCAGAGAAGATGGGTATGTTGTGCGCCGAGAAGAAGCTTCCTGTTGAATTCATCCAGTCGGCGGTTCACACGGAGCCATTTACATTTATATAAGGGGTATTTGAAATGGAGCAAAAACAAGCAATCAACAACGGCAAGATGTGGATGATCATCGGTGCAGCGATTGCTGTCATCGGACTGCTGTTTACAATAGCGATGAGTGTTGTGAGCAGTCAGAACATCGACCGGCTCGTGGCCAAATGTGAGAAGGCCGGCGGAGTGGCCGAGGTAGTGGAAAAAGGATTCATCCTGACGACAAGCTACGAATTCACATGTAATTAGGCGCTCGAAAAGTCATCTTGAGGGACATCCTTCGGGGGGAAACAATTCTTCATCATAAATAGCATCAAGAAAAAACGGAACTGTCAGGAAAGTGTTTGTCTTTCCAGGCAGCTCCGTTTTGTTATGGCATGATTTTTTCGACCGGCTTCGGCTCTTTGATTTTCGGCAGAATTTTATCGAGCGTCACGGTACGGACGATTTCATGTGTGGAAGGGTCGTTTTTATCGAACTTCTCAAGGAAGTTGATTACTTCCTTGACAATCGGCGTAGGAGTGGAGGCACCAGCCGTCACGGCCACATTTTCGATATCCATCAGCCACTCGACCTTCAATTCGGAAATATCGCCAATGCGGTAGGAAGGTGTGCCCGCTATTTCAACCGATACTTGTGTCAGGCGGTTGGAGTTGTTTGATTTCGGATCTCCTACCACGATTAGAAGATCTGCATCGCCTGCCTGCTCCGCCACTGCTTCCTGGCGGACCTGTGTCGCCAGGCAGATTTCTTTATGCACTTCCACATGCGGGAATTTTTCCTTCAGGCTGTCCATTAAAAAGGCTACATCCCATTGGCTCATCGTCGTCTGGTTCGTCACAAGAATCTTTTTGTTTTCGAGCTGCAAATTATCGATGTCCTTCATCGACTGCACCAAATGGACATGGTCCGGTGCGACACCGATCGCCCCTTCTGGTTCAGGGTGGCCCTTCTTGCCGATATAGATGATGTCGTATCCTTCAGCTGATTTTTCACGAATCAAATCGTGTGTTACTGTAACGTCCGGGCATGTTGCGTCAATCGATACGAGGCCCTTGCGCTTGGCGATTTCCCTGATTTCGGGTGACACCCCGTGCGCCGTGAAAATGACGGTCCCTTTTTCCACCTTTTCGATGATGTCCTTCCGGTTTTCGCCGTCCAGTGTAATGATGCCGTCCTGCTCAAACGCGTCGGTCACGTGTTTATTATGAACAATCATTCCTAAAATGTAGATTGGTCTTGGCAATGTTTTATCGAGTGCTGCATTTCGCGCGATGACCATGGCATCGACTACCCCATAGCAATAGCCGCGCGGATTGATTTTGATGACTTTCATGCTTCGAACTCCTTTCAAGCTTGTCTTCTTCATTATAACGGAGGCGATTCATTAATACAAAGAAACTATTTGTCTTGGAGAATGCCCTTGGATGAAGGAAATATAAAAGAAAAGGAGGTCTCGAAAAGGAGGCCTCCTGTTATGGCTGGTATATTTTCGGTAAGGACGGTTTTGTTGTGTAGTCGACGGGCCGGCTGCTTGAACGGGAAGCAGAGCGGTCGGGCCTAGGGCTGGATGATGCTCTGGCGGCAGGCACTGGAGCAGTAGTGGAAGCTGCATCAGGCATGTTTTGGAATCCCTTATATAATCTGAAGAGCGCCGGCAGGTTTTTGAGCATCGGCATTGCTTGCTGGACATATGGGGCGTAGGTTTGGGCGGTCTGCATGAACTGGCCTGTAGATTGTAGAAACTGCTCGATACGGGACGGCGATGCTGCGGCTCCCGCAACCCCGGCAGCCCCGATTGCTCCAGCTGCGTTTGCTGCATTTGCCATATTCTCCATGTTCGGGATACCGCCCATATTCCCCATGTTCGGGGCACCGCCCATATTCGGGATGTTCGGTATATTCGGATTGTTCGGCATCTGTGGCATCTGCGGCATGCGCGGCATCTGCGGCATCTGAGGCATTTGTGGGGCAGTGGGTATGTTATTCGGCATATTGGGTGGACCCATCGGCATTCGATATGGATTGTTTCGGTAAAATGGATACATGCTTTTCTCCTTCCGTTCGCATTAATAATTGACGCAATGCTTGATTAAAGCTATCATATGCAAATGGTCTACTAAATGTCCGTTTCATGTTACAATAGGAAAGATGTAGAGGAGTGAGTAAATGTCAAAATACACAGATTATCAATTTAAGCCATTTTTGCAGGACGCCATTGCAGAACTGGGTTTTACAGAACCGACACCAATTCAAAAAGAAATGATTCCGCTCGTATTGAAAGGCAAAAGCGCCATCGGACAAGCACATACGGGTACAGGAAAAACACATAGCTTCTTATTGCCGATTGTTGAACGTATTGTAGAAGAAAAACAGGAAGTGCAGGCTGTCATCACGTCGCCTACGCGCGAGCTTGCGCAGCAGATTTTCGATGCCCTTCAGCAACTGATTGAAAAAACGAATATCCAGGCGAAATTGTTCATTGGCGGCACGGATAAGCAACGTTCAATCGATAAATTGAAAACGCAGCCGCATATCGTCGTAGGGACGCCGGGACGCATCAAGGACCTGGTTAAAGAGGGAGCCCTTCTTGTGCACACAGCACCGCTTCTAGTGGTGGATGAAGCGGACCTTGCGTTTGATATGGGCTTCATCGAAGATATCGATGGCTTTGCTTCCCACATGCCGGAAAAGCTGGAGATGTTCGTCTTCTCCGCAACGATTCCCGAGAAGCTGCAGCCGTTCCTGAAGAAATATATGGACTCTCCTGTCCATGTTCACATGAATGATAATCGTCCTGTAGCAGAAAACATTGAGTTCGTGCTGGTTCCTGTGCGTTCAAAGTCTCGTAATTCACGTTTGATGGACGTTATTAAAGGAATCAATCCGTTCTTGGCGGTCATTTTCTGTAACACGCGTAAAACTGCGGAGCATGTCGCAGGATACCTGGCAGAGCAGGGTGTCCGGGCAGGCCAAATCCATGGTGATTTAAGTCCGCGTGACCGTAAAAAGATGATGAAGCAGATTCGTGATCTGGAGTACCAATATATCGTAGCGACAGACCTTGCTGCACGTGGGATTGATATTCAGGGGATTTCCCATGTCATCAATTATGAGATTCCGGAAGATCTTGAATTCTTCATCCACCGTGTCGGTCGTACAGCCCGTGCAGGCAATAAAGGAACGGCGATTACGCTGTACCAGCCGGAGGACGAGGATGCACTGGCCCGGGTCGAAAAAATGGGCATTCCATTTGTACAGAGAGATGTGAAAAATGGCGAATGGACGGATCTGAAGGACCGCCATCAGCGTAAAAACCGCGTCAAGCATGAAAACGAAATTGACCTGAAGGCGAAGGCACTGGTCCGTAAGCCGAAGAAGGTCAAGCCGGGGTACAAGCGTGCAATGAAATGGGAAATGGACAAAATCAAAAAGCGCGAACGCCGTATCAAAAACCGCGGCAAAAGATAACAATAGAAATTCAATGGAAAAGCCGATTCCCGGCTTTTCTATTTTTTAGGGGGAATAACGAATGCTAATTGGCTCACATGTTTCGATGAGTGGTAAGAAAATGCTGTTGGGTGCCAGTGAAGAGGCCCTTTCCTATGGCGCCAATACGTTCATGATCTACACGGGTGCGCCGCAGAATACACGACGTAAATCAATCGCCGAATTGAATATCATGAACGGCCTGTTTCATATGAAGGAGCACGGCATGTCGAATATCGTCGTGCACGCACCGTACATCATCAACCTCGGCAATACGACAAAGCCGGAGACGTTCGAGCTTGGCGTCAATTTCCTGCAGGAGGAAATCAAACGTACAGCGGCGCTTGAGGCGACACAAATCGTCCTGCACCCCGGTGCTCACGTCGGGGCAGGGGTGGACGCCGGCATCGCAAGAATCGTGGAAGGGCTGAATGAAGTGCTGACGGACGAGCAGCCTGTACAGATTGCCCTGGAGACGATGGCCGGAAAAGGCTCGGAAATCGGCCGGACATTCGATGAGCTGGCCCGCATCATCGACGGCGTCACACATAACGAGCGGCTGTCTGTGTGCATGGACACGTGCCACGTGCATGATGGCGGCTACAATATTGTAGAGGATTTCGATGGTGTGCTGAACGAGTTCGATAAAATCATCGGGCTCGACCGTCTGAAAGTGCTACACATCAATGATTCGAAAAATGTCCGCGGAGCCGCAAAGGACCGCCATGAAAACATTGGCTTTGGTGAAATCGGGTTCGATGCATTAAAATACATCGTACACCATCCGCAGCTCATGCATATTCCAAAAATTTTGGAGACGCCTTACGTCGGTCCGGATGCCAAAAATAAAAAAGCGCCGTATAAAGCGGAGATTGCAATGCTTCGTGATGGCGTATTCCGCCCGGAGGAAATCGAGAGCCTGCGAGGAAATGAGAAAGACGTACTGGACGTCCAACTATAGCACAACCTTTTAGCGTAAAGACCAGGCTGCAGCCTGGTCTTTTGTTTTGGAGGGAAAATGGTAATTAAAAATGATGTACCTGGCTAGAATAGGGTTACAAATGAGCGGAATCGGGGAAAATGGAAAAAGATATGGATTTTTTATGGAATCTCTATCATTATATAAATTAGAAGAAAGTGGGAGGGATGATATGAAAAATAGGATAGTGATTGTCTTGCTGTCATTTGTGATGGCCTTTATGGCGGTCATGCTGCCGTCGCAGGCACAGGCTTCCATGAATTTGAGCGGGGCTGTCAGTAAAAGCCTGGGTAATGCAGGTGTAGGGGTTTCTGTCAGGGATAGCGGGACAGGGCAGATCCTTTATCAGTACTATGGCGATACGGCGAGGAAGCCCGCATCCAATATGAAGCTGCTGACAGGGGCGGCGGCATTATCCTTGCTGGGGGAGGATTATCGTTATGAAACCTCTGTGTACATAAACGGCCATTTGTCGAATGGGACATTGAACGGCAATGTCTACCTGAAAGGAAGCGGCGACCCGACGCTGCAGTACAGCCAATTGAATACATTGGCCACTGCCCTGAAAAACTACGGCATCTACAAGGTGGACGGCAACCTGTATGGCGATGAGAGCATATTTACCGGTGAGCAGCTGACGCCGGGCATCGCTGCAGCCGATGAAAGCGAGTATTATGCGGCACGGACGACAGGACTCGTCCTATCGCCGAATGACGACTTCGATGCCGGCACCATCATCGTGCAGGTGAAAGGCGGCACTGCAGGACGTAAGCCGGCTGTCAGTGCCGTGGCGAATGCAATGGGCATGACGATTTCAAACTATGCAACGACAGGCGGCAAGGGGACACGCAACACCTTGTCGATTAAGCGCAAGTACGGGACAAGCCAGGTTGTCATTTCCGGCAACATCCCGGCAGGCAGCTCCGTGAGGGAATGGGTGACCGTCAACAACCCTACCATCAATACGATGTATGCGATGCAGCAGGCGATGAAGGAGCGTGGCATCGCCTTTGCGAAGGCGCCCGCCATCGGGCGTGGCGTTGTGCCGAAGGGGGCTACGCGCGTT
>JAZUQF010000213.1:0-2033 GCA_045605545.1 Lysinibacillus sp. | reverse complement strand
TAAGCCATCTGAATCCCAACCAGGTACAATCCGCGGCGACTATGCGGTAACTGTATCTCACAACGTAATCCACGGTTCTGATTCTGCTGCTTCTGCAGAGCGCGAAATCGGCCTTTGGTTCGGCGGAGAGCTAGTTTAATTTTTTAGTAATATGGAAATAGCTACCTTCATGATGAGGTAGCTATTTTTTTTGTGTGTTGATTTCTATAAATAACCCAAATTATGGTATGCTACCATTGTAAAAGGTAGAGGAGATGGTATAAATGTGGGTAATGATAGGGCTGGTTTCTGTAGTAGCGATTATTACAAATATGGTTACAGAGCTGAAAAAGATTAATGTGAAGCGGCTGAAGCATGAAATCGAACTCGAGCAGCTTCGTCTCCAGACGTTCGATAAGGAAACTGAGAAGATGCGCCTTGAGTTGGAGCAGTCAAAGCAGGCATTGCTTGAATCGAAAAACGACTACAAGGAGTTGATCTAGATGTGGATATTGATTCCCCTCTTTGCCATCCTGATTGGGGGTGCCATCCCGCTGATGGCCATTTATGCGGTCCATAAAAAATCGCAGACGAAGCTGCAGATCCAACTGGCTGAAAAGGAAATCCTGCTGGAGGAGCAGCGGCTGCAGGTCATCGCCCAGGAAACGGAGAAGATGCGGCTGGAGCTGGAGCAATCGAAGCTGGCGCTGGAAACCAGCAAGCGTCTTGAGTATACGGAATGATAGGCTTAGGACCCACCTGGAATGGGGCAACTGGGAAGAGCTTAGGAGTTTTGGCAGATTTAGTGTTTCTGAAAGGCCCATTTTCCGCTATAATAGGGATACAATTCGTCGGAGGGGAAGATGAGGCAAGATGTCGGACTATGAACAATTTATCGAAGGTATAAAGCGTAAAACTGGGATTGACCTGGCGTTATATAAAGAAGCGCAGATGAAACGCCGTTTGACGTCCTTATATGAGAAAAAGGGTTATAAAAGCTTCGTGGAGTTTTTGGCGGCGCTTGAAAAAGACCGCGATTTGATGAATGAGTTCCTGGATCGGATGACGATCAACGTCTCCGAATTCTACCGCAACGGCAAGCGCTGGGAGGTTTTGCAGAACAAGATATTCCCGAAGCTGCTGGCTGCGAACAAGCGTCTGAAGATCTGGAGTGCGGCTTGTTCGACCGGTGAAGAGCCATACAGTCTGGCGATGGTGCTGTCCCACCATATCCCGTTGTCGCAGGTGCAGATTCTGGCAACCGATCTGGACGAGAATGTCATCCAGAAGGCGAAGCTCGGACTCTATCCGGAACGTTCCTTGGCGGAGGTGCCGAAGGATGTACAGGCCAAGTACTTCAAGCAGGAAGGGCAGTTCTACAAAGTGAGTGATGACGTGAAGCGTACGGTGACGTTCAAGAAGCATAACTTGCTAAAGGACCGCTATGAAGCGAATTTTGACTTGATTGTTTGTCGAAATGTAATGATTTACTTTACTGAAGAGGCAAAAGATCAGATTTATGAGAATTTCAGCAAATCCCTGCGCTCCGGTGGTATTCTATTTGTAGGGTCCACGGAACAGATTTTCAATCCGGCCCGTTACGGTTTCGAAGTGGAGGATACGTTCTTCTACCGAAAGAAATAGAGGCAGTAGGTCATGATGTATGTAGTATGCTTGATGTGGATGAACATTCATACGGGGACATGCGCTTTTCGTCTTTACGCGAAAGGCGTTGTTTATTTGTTTGGTGGAGGTGGCAAGGCAGACCTTCGACACCCGGTTGGATGTTGATGACAGGAAGGGCATCCGCATGCATTTTATTTTAAAAGGAACGTTCAGAATATTCGTAAATAGAGGATTTATTTTACGATAGATACTGGATTTTATGGACAGATATGTTATAGTGAAAAATACATACTTTAGCGAGTTGAAGGGAGAAAGTGTTTTATATGCGGTACTTAACAGCAGGTGAGTCTCACGGACCACAATTAAGGACAATCATTGAGGGGTTGCCTTCTTTATTGCCGATTGCAGCAGAAAACATCAATTATGAC
>JAZUQF010000212.1:0-1586 GCA_045605545.1 Lysinibacillus sp. | reverse complement strand
CATGGTGGATTTTAATACGAGCATCATCCCGGAGGAAATTTTCGGCTATACGCAGTACAATCTGTTCCTTAAAAAGTAGCATAGCGGAATTTGGAGATTTACGGCACATAAATATCTGATTATTTGAAAAATAATTCCGTTCCGACTTTCATATTTTACTATGAACGTAAAACAGAGAGGAGGCACTTTATTATGAATGCGATTTCGATTGTCATCGGTGCGATTTGTGTACTTGTCATCGGCTATCGTCTGTATGGTTACTTCTTTACAAAGAAAGTCCTGAAAATCAATGAGAAGGAGCCGACACCGGCACATCAGTTGAAGGATGGCAAGGACTACGTGCCCACCAACAAATGGGTGGCGTTTGGCCATCATTTTGCGGCGAGTGCTGCAGCGGGGCCGCTGGTAGGGCCGGTCCTTGCAGCCCAGTTTGGCTATCTGCCGGGGCTGCTATGGCTCTTGATTGGTGCCGTCATCGGAGGGGCGGTGCATGATGCGGTCGTGCTGTTTGCTTCCATGCGAAGAAAGGGAAAGTCATTGTCCGAAGTGATGAAGGAGGAGCTGGGGCCGGTTGCAGGGTTCTGTACGGGACTCGCCATGCTGTTCATCATTACGATTACAATGGCCGGACTATCGCTTGTCGTATTGGGGGCGCTTGAGCGCAATCCATGGGGCACGTTTGCCGTGGCGATTACCATTCCCATCGCCATACTAGTGGGGATTGCCTATAAGAAGACGGGCAACCTTCTTGCCACATCGGCGGTAGGATTCGTTTTATTGATGATCGGGGTATTTTTAGGCCCTTATCTGCAGGGGACGTGGCTTGGGGATCTATTGACGCTGGAACGTGATACGTTGGCACTTATTTTACCTATTTATGCGTTCTTTGCAGCTGCCCTGCCTGTTTGGATACTGCTGGCGCCGCGTGATTATTTGAGCAGCTTCATGAAGATCGGCGTTTTTATCGCGCTGATCATCGGCGTGTTCATCGTGAACCCGGTCATCCAATTCCCGGCGGTCATCCCGGACTTTTTAGGAGGGGGCGGACCGGTTGTCGCAGGTCCTGTCTGGCCGTTCGTTTCCATCACGATTGCCTGTGGGGCGATTTCGGGCTTCCACGCCTTTGTCGGGTCCGGTACGACGCCGAAGATGCTGGACCGCTGGGAGGATATCCGGGTGGTCGGATTCGGTGCGATGCTTGTCGAGAGCCTGGTAGGGGTGATGGCCTTGATTGCAGCCACTGCCCTCCATCCGGGAGACTACTTTGCCATCAACTCGGCGCCGGCCGTTTTTGCTACATTAGGGATGGATACGGTGAACCTGGGCATGCTGGCTGAGCAGGTCGGCATGGATCTTGAAGGACGTACAGGTGGAGCCGTGACGCTAGCGGTAGGAATGACTGCCATCTTTACCGGAGTACCTTGGTTTGCGGATATGTCCTCGTACTTCTATCAATTCGTCATCATGTTCGAGGCGGTGTTCATCCTGACGGCCATCGATGCCGGTACGCGCGTAGCCCGCTATCTCATCCAGGATTTCGGCGGGGAATTCTTCAAGCCGCTGAAGAGGACCGACTGGATGCCGGG
>JAZUQF010000211.1:0-11834 GCA_045605545.1 Lysinibacillus sp. | reverse complement strand
GCGATGGTGCTGTCCCACCATATCCCGTTGTCGCAGGTGCAGATTCTGGCAACCGATCTAGACGAGAACGTCATTCAGAAGGCGAAGCTCGGACTCTATCCAGAACGTTCCTTGGCGGAGGTGCCGAAGGATGTACAGGCTAAGTACTTCAAGCAGGAAGGGCAGTTCTATAAAGTGAACGATGATGTCAAACGCACAGTGACGTTCAAGAAGCATAACTTATTAAAGGACCGCTATGAAACGAATTTCGATTTGATTGTATGTCGAAATGTAATGATTTACTTTACTGAAGAAGCAAAAGACCAGATTTATGAGAATTTCAGCAAATCCCTGCGTCCAGGTGGTATTCTATTTGTAGGGTCTACGGAGCAGATTTTCAATCCGGCCCGCTACGGTTTTGAAGTGGAAGATACGTTCTTCTACCGGAAAAAATAGCAGCAGTTGGTCATGATGTATGTAGTATGCTAGATGTGGATGAACATTCATACGGGGGACATACGCTTTTCGTCTTTACGCGAAAGGCGTTGTTTGTTTGGTGGAGGTGGCGAGGTGAGCCTTTGATACCCGGTTGGATGTTGATGACAGGTAGGGCATCCGCATGCATTTTATTTTAAAGGGAACGTTCAGAATATTCGTAAATAGAGGATTTATTTTACGATACATACTGGATTTTATGGTCAGATATGTTATAGTGAAAAATACATACTTTAGCGAGTTGAAGGGAGAAAGTGTTTTATATGCGGTACTTAACAGCAGGTGAGTCTCACGGACCACAATTAACGACAATCATTGAGGGGTTGCCTTCTTTATTGCCGATTGCAGCAGAAAACATCAATTATGACTTGAAGCGCAGACAGGGCGGACATGGCCGTGGCCGTCGCATGCAGATTGAAACGGATACAGTGGAGATTGTGGCTGGCGTGCGTCATGGTAAAACGCTCGGTTCACCTGTTGCCCTTGTCGTCACGAACGACGACTGGAAGCATTGGACGAAAATCATGGGTGCAGCGGAATTGCCGGAAGATATCGATCCAAATGAAATCAAGCGCCAGATTTCGCGTCCGCGTCCAGGACATGCGGATTTGGTGGGTGGCATCAAGTACGGGCACCGCGACCTACGGAACGTCCTGGAGCGTTCAAGTGCACGGGAAACGACGGTCCGCGTGGCGGTCGGTTCCGTGGCAAAGGCGTTGCTGAACGAATTGGGTGTTTCGATTGTCTCCTATGTAACGGAAATCGCCGGCATTAAGGCGGACGTATCGAAGGTGGCCGGTAAATCGGCAGATGAAATCCGTACGATTGTGGAACAGGATCCTTGCTATACGGTGGACCCGGAAGCCTCGGCAAAAATGGTGGAAGCCATCGATGCTGCGAAAAAAGCGGGTGATTCCATCGGTGGTGTGGTAGAGGTCATCGTGGAAGGGCTTCCTGCTGGCATCGGCTCATATGTACATTACGACCGCAAACTGGACGGCAAGCTGGCACAGGCGATGCTTTCCATCAATGCATTCAAGGGAGTGGAGTTCGGCATCGGCTTTGAAGCGGCGCGCAAGCCCGGTTCTCAGGTGCACGATGAAATTATCTGGGATGAGGAGAACGGCTATACGCGCAGAACAAACAATCTCGGAGGACTTGAAGGCGGCATGACGACGGGTATGCCAATTGTGATGCGAGGTGTCATGAAGCCAATTCCTACACTTTATAAACCGTTGAACAGCGTGGACATTGAAACGAAGGAAACATTCAAAGCGAGCGTCGAGCGCAGTGACAGTTGTGCGGTACCGGCAGCTTCCGTTGTGGCGGAGCATGTTATTGCCTGGGAAATCGCGGCAGCCATCGTCGACCAGTTCCACAGTGATCAGCTACCACAGCTGAAGGCGCAAATCGAGGAAATGCACAAGCTAGCAAAGGAGTTTTAAAAATGAGGATTCCAGTTCGCGCAGCCTCCCACCAATATGAGGTGGTCATTGGCAGCGGCATGCTGAAGGAAGCGTTTGAGAGCTATCGGGAGCTATTCGAAAAGGCAGACCAGCTAATCGTCCTGACAGATGAGCATGTCTGGGCAGCGCAGGGGGGGTATTTCATTGCTTCATGCCCTTATCCATTCCATGAATTCATCATGCCGGCAGGGGAGAGCTGCAAGTCATTTGATAACTTCAACGCTGCACACACCTTTTTACTTCAGAAGAAATGTACGCGCAAGTCGCTTGTCATCGCATTCGGCGGAGGAGCGGTCGGGGACCTTGCCGGCTTCGTAGCGGCTACCTATATGCGGGGCATACCGTTCATCCAAATGCCGACGACGATTCTGGCGCATGACTCGGCGGTCGGAGGCAAGACGGCCATCAACCATATACTTGGCAAGAATATGATTGGTGCCTTCTATCAGCCAGAAGCAGTGCTGTATGATATACAATTACTTAAAACACTGCCGACGCGTGAAGTACTTTCAGGGATGACTGAGGTCATCAAGCATGCAATGATTTCCGACCCTGCTTGGTTGGAAGATCTCATGCAGAAAAAAGTGGCACAGCTTGATGAACAGACGCTTGCCGACTATCTGGCAAAGGGCGTATCGGTAAAGGCGAAAATTGTAGAGGAAGACGAAACGGAGCAGTCGATCCGGAAGTTTCTGAACCTCGGGCATACATACGGCCATGCAATGGAGGCGGCTGCCGGGTACGGCGGGCTTGCGCATGGGGAAGCAGTCATGATTGGTCTGGTCTATTGCCTGCTGCTGAGTGAACGCTATGGCGAGATAACACGCGACTTTACAGTTCGCTTCTATCAGTTCGCACGGGACAACGGCTATCCATTCGATGCTGTACATTCGTATTCCTTTGCCCAGCTCAAGGATTATTTACTGAAGGATAAAAAAGCGGATTATGGTGAATTGCAATTTGTTTTACTGGAGAATATAGGCAAGCCATACGTAAAGAAAATTGAGCTTTCGGAATGTGAGGAAATTGATGCCGAGCTGCGTCAATTATTAATGGAGGGGTAACAATGATTCGAGGTGTAAGAGGGGCGACGACAATTCCAGCAGATACGCAGGAGCTGGTTTGGGCTGAGACGGCTTTGCTTGTCGTCGAGATGGTAAAAGAAAACGGCATCCTGCCGGAAGATATAGCTTCCATCACGATTTCTACGACAAAGGACATCAAATCCGCCTTTCCGGCAAAGTCTGTACGGTCGATGGAAGGCTGGCAGTATGTGCCGGTCATGTGCACGCATGAGATGGATGTGCCGGGCGCGCTGCCATTGTGCATCCGCGTGCTGATGCATGTGAACACGGAAGTCGCGCAGAAGGACATCAAGCACATCTATATGAATGATGCAGTGAAATTAAGACCGGATTTAGTGCGTAAATAGTACGAAAGGGAGAATTCAAAATGAAATGGAAACAACAAATCCACGGAATGAAGGCATACCAGCCAGGTAAACCAATCGAGGAAGTAAAGAGAATGTATGGCTTGGATGAGGTCGTAAAGCTTGCATCCAATGAAAACCCGTTCGGCAGCTCGCCGAAAGTGAAGGCATTCCTACAGCAGGATGCATCGAACCATGCGATTTATCCGGACGGCTATGCCCAGGAATTGCGTACAGCAATGGCGAACCATCTGGGTGTGAAGGAGACGGAACTTATTTTTGGGAACGGTTCGGACGACCTTATTGCGATCATTACACGTGCGTTGTTGTATCCAGGCGTCAATACGGTCATGGCGGATCCTTCCTTCTCCCAATATTGGCATAATGCCGATATCGAAGGGGCAGAGGTGCGTAAGGTGCCTTGTGTCGATGGCTGCCACGATTTAGAGGCGATGCTCCATGCGATTGATGACAATACATCGGTCGTATGGGTTTGCAGTCCGAACAACCCGACAGGTACATTGATTCCAGACTCCCAGTTAAAGAGCTTCATAGAGCGGGTGCCGTCCGATGTGCTTGTCGTACTGGACGAGGCATACATCGAGTACGTGAACGACCCATCGCATGAAGATACATTAAAATATTTCCGCCAGTACGAAAATGTCATCCTTCTTCGTACATTCTCAAAAGCATATGGTCTTGCTTCATTCCGTGTAGGCTACGGCATCGCACAGGAGCAGACCATTGCCAAACTGGACCCAGTGCGCGCGCCGTTCAACAATACAATCCTGAGCCAAAAGGTGGCGGTCATCGCGCTAGAGGACCAGGCGTATATCGAGAAGTGCCGCGAAGCGAATGAAAAAGGCAAACGGCAATTTGTTGCATGGTGCGAGAAACAAGGTATGCACTACTATCCTTCGCAAACGAACTTTGTGCTGTTTGAAGTGAAGGCGGACAGCAATGTCGTGTTCGAGGAGATGATGAAGCGCGGTTTCATCATCCGCAGCGGTGCGGCTTTAGGTGCACCAGGCTACATCCGTGTGACAATCGGGACGGAGGAGCAAAATGCCAAGTTCCTATCATTGCTTGAGGAAGTACTGCAGGAGCAGGGTGTGCTTGCATGACAAAGAATGTCCTTGTCATCGGGCTGGGGCTGATTGGAGGGTCCATTGCGCTGGCCCTCCAGAAGTCCCCACAGACAAAAATATTCGGCTATGATGCATTGCCGCAAACGAGGGAATTGGCGAAAACGTTGAAGGTTGTACATGAAATCGTAGAAAACCCAGCTGAAGTGGCCGATCGGATGGACTTCATCATATTCGGTACACCCGTCAGTGCGACACTGAAGTGGATGGAGCAAATGAAGGACTGGGTGCTGAAAAAGGATGTCATCGTTACGGACACAGGCAGCACAAAGGCACTCATCATGAAAAAGGCAGAAGAGCTGAAAGGGATGGGCATTGCCTTCATCGGCGGTCATCCGATGGCGGGTTCGCATAAGAGCGGCGTGACGGCGGCAAAGCCCTACCTTTTTGAGAATGCCTACTACATGCTGACGCCTTTCGAGGATGAGCCGCCGGTAAACGTCGAGCGGCTCGAGGGCCTGCTGAAATATACAATCGGCAAGCTGGTCAAGGTCGATGCTGTGGAGCATGATCATATGACGGCCGTTGTCAGTCATTTCCCTCATATCGTTGCAGCATCGCTTGTGCACCAGCTGCAGCTGGAAAATGCCCAGTTGCCGATGACGCGTTCTCTTGCCGCAGGAGGCTTCCGCGACATTACCCGCATCGCCTCGTCCAACCCCATTCTATGGCGGGACATCACCATCCAAAACCGCACGGAGCTCCTCGACCAGCTGGATCAGTGGATGGCGGAGATGGTGCGTGTAAAATCACTGCTTGAAGACGGGGACGATGATATGATCGAGCAGTATTTTGCCGTGGCGAAGGAAGTGCGTGACGCACTGCCTACTTCTTCAGGTGCGCTGTTCGTCCCATACGACCTTTATGTGGATGTACCGGACTATCCGGGTGTCATTTCCGAGGTTACAGGCTATTTGGCGGAGGACAAAATCAGCATCACCAATATCCGTATCGTAGAAACGCGCGAAGACGTCTTCGGTATTTTAGTAATCAGCTTCAGCTCGGCGGAGGACCGCGAGCGTGCGGCTAAATGCATCGCAAGACGAGCGAATTTCGATACGTACATTTCATAAGGCAAAAAGCATGCGTGCTTTTTGCTCTTTTTCACAAGGAGGATTTTTTATGAAAATGATGGACTACAAACGCCCTAGCCTGCAAGGGGAAATACGGGTACCCGGCGATAAATCGATTTCACATCGCTCTGTCATGTTCGGAGCGATTGCAGAAGGGAAGACGACGGTGGAAGGATTTCTGCTGGGGGAAGATTGTCTAAGTACAATCGATTGCTTCCGCAAGCTGGGTGTGAAAATTGATGTAGATGGTACGAATGTGAAAATCGAGAGTGCCGGCATGGATGCATGGGAGGAGCCGAAAGAAGTCCTATATACGGGCAACTCAGGTACGACGACACGCCTCATGCTCGGCATCCTCTCCGGTACGAAGCTGCACACAGTCATGACGGGCGATGCCTCGATCGGCAAGCGTCCGATGCGCCGTGTGGTGGATCCGCTCCGCCAGATGGGTGCCCAGATTGCCGGACGTGCCGGCGGGCAGTTTACGCCACTTGCGATTCAAGGAACGGAGCTTTCGGCAATCGATTATACAATGCCCGTTGCCAGCGCCCAGGTGAAGTCCGCCATCCTGCTTGCCGGTCTTCGCGCGAAAGGCACGACAATCGTCCGGGAATCGGAAGTATCCCGGGACCATACCGAGCGCATGCTTCGGCAGTTTGGTGCACGGGTGGATGTAGTGGACGGCGTCGTTTCCTTTGAAGGTGGTCAAAAGCTACAAGGGACGCATGTCAGTGTACCGGGGGATATCTCATCGGCCGCCTTTTTCCTCGTAGCCGCTGCGATTACGGCAGGAAGTGAAGTGATTCTGCAAAACGTCGGTGTAAATGAGACGCGGGCTGGCATTATTGATGTATTGAATGCAATGGGCGTCGATATGGATGTCACAATGGCTGAAGGTCAGACGGCAGAACCGACGGCAACAATCACAATCCGCACCTCCGAATTGAATGGCACGACAATTGGCGGGGCAATCATTCCGAGATTGATCGATGAAATCCCTATCCTGGCACTTCTCGCAACACAGGCACATGGCAAGACGGTCATCAAGGATGCAGAGGAGCTGAAGGTGAAGGAAACAGATCGCATCACCGCCGTGGTAACGGAGCTGAAAAAATTGGGGGCCGATATCGAAGCGACGGAAGATGGCATGATCATCAACGGTCCGACGAAGCTGCACGGTGCTTCTCTCCAATCATATGGGGATCACCGAATCGGCATGATGGCTGCTGTGGCGGCCCTCATTACGGATGGGCCTGTCGAGCTGGACGATGCGGAGTGCATAGCGGTATCCTATCCGGAATTTTTTGAGCATATCGATTCGCTGATGGGCGGTAAATAATAAAGAAGAGAGGTGCAGACATGATGAAAACCTTGAAATGTCTGCACCTCTTTTGTGTTATCATACAATTTGAAACATATCCCGAGGCTGGGACATGGTTTAGGTTTATCGAAAAAAAACAGCTACTCATGGCATTGATTATTGGGTGTCGTGGAAAAGTTGACGATTTATCACTCTTTCTTTTAAAGGATTCTTTAAAAAAGATGGAAAAAGCGCCGATTGCAACGACTAGTGCGCTTATAGCAAAAAAGCATTCAATCGATTTGTTCGATTAAATACTTTTTCTATTTTTGTCCCAGCCTCTTTTCTTGTGAAGCGGGAAATCCTGCTGTAGCATAAGGGATGACTAAGATGGAAAAGGTGAAAGTATATGGATGAAATGTTACAGGCCATTCAAAATGGCGACCTACAACAAATCGATGCGTTTTTGGAAACGTTTTTAATGAATGAAGCGCCGGGTGAGCAGTACGAGGCGGCGGAAATGCTGATGCAATACGGCTATCTGGAGGAGGCGGCCCGTGTGCTGGAACATCTGGCATTCCTGTTCCCTGAAGAAGCCCAAATTATCATCGACCGTGCAAATGTGTTCATGGAGATGGGCAATGAGGATGATGCGCTGGAACTCCTGTTGTCCGTGCCGGAAGATGCACCTGAATACCCCCAGGCCCTGCTCGTGCTTGCTGATTATTATCAGATGCAGGGCTTATTTGAGGTGGCGGAAAAGCGGATCAACGACGCGCTCGAACTATTGCCGAACGAGCCGCTGCTGCAGTTTGCGAAAGCCGAGCTCAACTTTGAAACAGGCCGCTTTACAGAGGCAGCCCGCATCTATGAGGAGCTATATGAAAAGGATAAGCAATTTGCCGGCATCCTGCTGGCTGCCCGGCTGGCCGAGGTGTACCGCGCCGGTGCCGCCTATGAGACGGCGCTCGACTATTATATGGAGGCGCTTGAAGAAGAGGTGACGCCGGACCTGCTGTTCGGTTCAGCCTATGCAGCCTTCCAATCGCAAAAATATGAAACAGCCGTCCAGCAACTTGAAGATTTGAAGGAGCTGGATCCCGACTACTTCTCCGCCTATCTGCTACTGGCGGAAAGCTACGCCATGCTGGAGGACAACAAACGTGCCTACAAGGCAATCCAGGAGGGGCTGACACGCGATGAGTACGACAAGGCGCTGTACCTGTTCGCGGGTAAGATGGCACTGAAGAATAAGCTGCCGCAAGAGGCGGAAAAGCATCTACAGCAGGCGATTGCGCTCGATCCGGAATATATGGAGGCGATACTCGTACTCATGTCGATTTATGCGCAGGAAGAGCGCCACGGAGAGGTCATCCAATTATTTGAGCACCTGCAAAATGAAGATTTTGACTGGACAGCCCTTTATCCTTACGTAGCGGATGCGTATGATAAGGAGGAGGAGTTTGCCAAAGCATACGAAATTTACAAGGACGCATATAATGACTTTAAAGAAGATGTGTCATTTTTAGAAAAATATTGCTACTTCCTGCTTGAAGACGGCCGGCGGGAGGAAGCGCATGCTATAGCGAAACAACTTGCGGAGCTGGAGCCGGCGGAGCAAGAATGGCAAAGCTTACTCGAACGCTTTGAATAAAGGGGGAATAGGATGACTTCTGCCATTCCATTAGTAGAGAAAAAAACATTCATCCGATGGTTTTTGAAAAACCATCAGCTAAAGAGAAGAGAATGTGTATGGATCTTGAATTATTTGCTTAGCAACGACCATCTGCTCGAACAAGTTCACTTTGTAGAGGAGGCGCACTATTGTCCACGGGCGATGGTGATGTCCTCCGTAGAGCATACCGGTGT
This sequence comes from Lysinibacillus sp., assembly GCA_045605545.1. Taxonomy (GTDB): domain Bacteria; phylum Bacillota; class Bacilli; order Bacillales_A; family Planococcaceae; genus Lysinibacillus_B. The sequence continues at coordinate 3,078 of JAZUQF010000211.1, read as the reverse complement.
CCCGTTCCGTTTTTATAAAGGGAATGTCATGACGAGCGACGCTGAAAAGTCATTTCATGATCTGCGTTTGAATCCAGACGAAAGCATATTCATACAAATCAATTTTCCGAACGTCCCGCCACATATACACTACTTATCGGTGCTTGAGGAAAATCCCCATATGCCCAAATCACTTCATATCAGTGAGAAGGACCGTTTGATTGCAGAGCAGCTGCTTAAAGACAGCATGCTGGCATTCCAAGAGGGGAAGATTTTGCACCAAATAGACGAAGCACTAGATGCAGGAGACAAGGAGCGCTTCTTCGAACTATCGAATTTGCTGCAGGCATTGAAGCATACATCATCACAACAATGAGTTCTGGAAGGAAGAGAGTAGATGTTTTTTACCGTTAAAGATATAGAACAGTTCCAATCACAAAAGCAATTCATCGATACGGCGATTGTGCCGCTATTAAGTTTAGAGTTTGCTGATGACCGGAGTAGACAGAGCAGTTCGGCCGCGGAATTCTTGATGTCACTTACCGCTTTCATTGAACAGCAGTTCAAGGGCCGGCTGCTTGTCACGCCCCCGTTTTCATACACACCGGTATTGAAGGAAGGCATCCGGATCGAAGCGATTCAGGAAGAGCTCCAATCAGCAGGCTTTAAACACGTTTTTTTCATTACATGCGATCATCATTGGACGACAGTCGGGGACACAACAGGCGTCATCTGGCTGCCGGCCATTCCGCTTGAGTCGATGGACAAGGCAGTGAAGCAAAGAATCTTGGAAGACCAGCTGAAGCAGGTCATCCCAACGTTTACGAGAGCCTGGACAAGCGTCTAAATAGTTGATTCATCAAATGTTCACAATAAGTCGAAATCGGACGAATGCAATATTGACCAACCAATTTTATTGATATATCATAGATATGTCCTAGTTATTACTATTTGTAAAATTATTTGTCTGTTGGACTAGCCTTTTAGTTAGAGGGGGGAAAAGGATTGAGTAACAATCGAGTAACACGTCGCCAATTTTTAACTTACACAATCACAGGTGTTGGTGGATTTATGGCTGCCGGTATGCTGATGCCAATGGTGCGTTTTGCAATCGACCCGGTATTGCAAACAAAGGCGGAGGGTGATTTTGTTGTAACGCAGCAGAGAATTGCCGATCTTACGGAAGAGCCGGTAAAAGTTGACTTCTCCTATGAGCAAGTGGATGCCTGGTACAAGTCCGAAGTGACGGATGCTGCCTGGGTGTATAAGAACGGGGATGAAATCATCGCACTTTCACCAGTATGTAAGCACTTGGGATGTACGGTAAACTGGGCGGGCGATTCAGCGCACCCTGACCAATTCTATTGTGCATGCCATAGTGGACGTTATGAAAAGACAGGTGTGAACGTTCCGAACACACCACCAACAGGGCCTTTAGATCAATACGAAGTGTCTGAAAATGATGGCTATTTAATGCTTGGGAAAAAATTCGCAAATAGTTTTGCATAATTAAGTTAGGGGGTACGACATCAGTGCTGAATAAAATTTATGATTGGGTCGATGAGCGTTTAGATATCACTCCCATTTGGCGTGATATTGCCGACCACGAAGTGCCAGAGCACGTTAACCCTGCCCATCACTTCTCAGCATTCGTTTATTGTTTTGGGGGATTGACATTCTTCATCACAGTAATCCAGATCTTATCCGGTATGTTCTTGACAATGTACTATGTGCCGGACGTAGAGAATGCTTGGAAATCAGTTTATTACCTGCAAAACGAAGTAGCGTTTGGTGAAATCGTCCGCGGTATGCACCACTGGGGGGCTTCATTAGTAATCGTAATGATGTTCTTACATACACTTCGTGTGTTCTTCACAGGCTCCTATAAGAAGCCTCGTGAGCTGAACTGGATTGTCGGTGTGGGTATTTTCGGGGTAATGATGGGCCTAGGTTTCACAGGTTATTTGCTTCCTTGGGACATGAAGGCGTTGTTTGCAACAAAAGTAGGTATTGAAATCGCGGCATCTGTACCATTCGTTGGTGAATACATCAAGATTCTTTTGGCGGGTGACTCGGTAATCCTTGGGGCGCAAACGTTAACACGTTTCTTTGCAATTCATGTATTCTTCTTGCCTGCGGTACTATTCGCTTTGCTTGCAGTGCACTTTATCATGATTCGTCGACAAGGTATTTCAGGACCACTATGATTGAAACAATGTTTTGATGATTTTTTAAGGAGGGGAAAATATGCAACGCGGAAAAGGAATGAAGTTTGTAGGCGACTCGCGTGTTAAAATCAATAACCGTATGCCGAACAAGCCAAAAGATTATTCCGAGTATCCGGGGAAGACGGAAGCTTTCTGGCCAGACTTCTTATTGAAAGAATGGATGGTAGGGGCAGTTTTCTTAATCGGTTACCTATTATTGACTGTCGCTCACCCTTCACCACTTGAAGGACCGGCAGATCCAACAAACGCTAGTTATGCTCCGTTGCCGGACTGGTACTTCTTCTCTATGTACCAATTATTGAAATATACGTATGCCTCAGGTGCATACAATGTAATCGGAGCTGTTGTCATACCGGCACTAGCATTCGGTGCTCTCGCATTAATGCCTTTCCTGGACACTACACCAGAGCGTCGACCATCCAAGCGTCCATTGCCAACTGCAATCATGCTATTAACACTTGCTGCGATGGTCTTCTTAACTTGGGAGTCAGTGAATTCTACAAACTGGGAAACTATCGATGCACAAGGCGAGATTACAGATGCGGATTTAGGTCTGCTGCCTGAAGTGGAGTTCGATAAAGCAGAGGATGGCTATTTGATTTATGAAGCAAATGCTTCATGTATCGGATGGCACGGTGGCGACTTTGAAGGCGTTTCAGGTCCGATGCTGTTAGGCAACGAACTGACGGCTCAAGAAGTGAAGGAAGTAATCCTTGAAGGCCGTGGCGGCATGCCAGCTGGCCAATTCACAGGTACTGAAGAAGAGCTTGAAGTTCTATCTCAGTATATTGCAGACTTAAAAGAAGAGTAGTCATGACAAGAGAGTCAGTTCGCTGGCTCTCTTTTTCCCATTCTATTATAATAATGACGA
>JAZUQF010000210.1:0-7436 GCA_045605545.1 Lysinibacillus sp. | reverse complement strand
CGACGGCTGTCGATACAACGGGTGCCGGCGATACATTCAACGGAGCATTTGCACATAAGATCTGCACCGGCGCGGATGTAGGGGAAGCTGTCAAATTCGCTAACATCGCTGCGTCTCTTTCGGTTGAAAAATTCGGAGCGCAGGGCGGGATGCCGACAAGCGGGCAGACCGAGGCGCGATTAAAGGAGAGGGGGATATGAAGAAGAAGGGGATATTGAACCGTGAGCTGGCGGGTATTTTTGCCAAGCCCGGCCATACGGACCAAATCGTCATTGCCGACTGCGGCCTGCCGATTCCAGACGGTGTTCCATGTATAGACCTTTCCTACAAGCTGGGCGAGCCGGCCTTCCTGACGATTCTTCAAACGGTGTTGGACGACCTTGTAGTAGAGAAGGTGATAGCGGCCGAAGAAATCACGGCAGGCAATCCGGATATCTACAAGGAGCTGACGGGTCTTGGAACGGAGCTGGAGATGGTTCGTCATGAACAATTCAAGCAGCTGACGGCAAAGGCGAAGGTCATCATCCGTACGGGTGAGGCGACGCCATATGCCAATGTCATCCTGCAGAGCGGGGTTGTTTTTTAACAATGAAGGAGGTGGAAGACCATGATTCGAATGTCCGGCATTTCAAAGGCATTCAGCGGCAATGTCGTGCTCAGCAACGTAGAGTTTGAGCTGCATGACGGGGAAATTCATGCACTCATGGGTGAAAACGGGGCAGGCAAGTCGACATTGATGAAAATTTTGAGCGGGATTTATGAAAAGGATGCTGGGAGCGTCGTGGTGGACGGCCAGGAGATGGAGTTCAAGTCGCCGAAGGATTCGGAAGCCCAGGGGATTGCGGTGATTCACCAGGAATTGAATATCCTGCCTGATCTGTCGGTGGCGGAAAACCTCTTCCTCGGCAAGGAAAAGACATACGGTCTCTTTGGCATCATGCGTAAAAAGGAGATGCGCAAGGAGGCGAAGGAGCTGCTTGCCAAGCTCGGCCTGGATATCGACCCGCGTACGCGGGCGGGCGACCTGTCCGTAGGGAAGCAGCAGATCATCGAAATTGCCAAGGCGATTGCGAGCGATGCGAAATACATCATCATGGATGAGCCGACAGCCGCACTGACGGACCGTGAAATCGAAACGCTGTTCAAGACGGTGCGCGAGCTGAAGGCAAAAGGAATTTCCTTCGTCTACATCTCACATCGTATGGAGGAGATCTTTGCGATTTGCGACCGCATCACCATTTTACGCGACGGTACATATGTAGGGGTCAGGGAGATACCGAAGACGACCTTTGATGAAATTGTAGCGATGATGGTGGGACGCGAGCTCGGGGAGCGCTTCCCGCCACGTAAAGCCGCAATCGGCGAGGTTAAGCTGCAGGTGAACAACCTGTCTGCAGAAGGTGCGTTTAAGGACGTTTCCTTCATGGTACGCAGAGGGGAAATTCTCGGTGTCGCAGGACTGATGGGGGCAGGTCGTACGGAAGTTGCACAGGCATTGTTCGGCTACCGCAAGGCGACGGGCGGCGAGATTCTCATCGACGGCAAGCCGGTGAAAATTCAATCCCCGATTGATGCGATGAAGCATAAAATCGGCTTCGTCTCCGAGGATCGGAAAACAGAAGGATTGATTCTGGACTTCTCCGTGAAGGACAATATCATGCTGACCAACCTGGACAAAGGGGCGAAGTCGGGTGTCGTCCTGCCGAAGCTTGAGAACAAGATGGTGGCCAAGTACATCGAACAGTTGCGGATCCGTACAGCGAGTGCGGCCCAGCCGGCAAAATCCCTCAGCGGGGGCAACCAGCAGAAGATTGTCATCGCCAAATGGCTCGGAACAAATCCGCAGATCCTCATCCTGGATGAACCGACGCGCGGTGTGGATATCGGAGCCAAAAAGGAAATCTATCAGATTATGAATAATCTTGCAGAAGCAGGCGTCTCCATTTTGATGATTTCGTCCGAGCTGCCGGAAGTCATCGGCATGGCCGACCGGGTGCTCATCATGCACGAAGGCAAAGTGACGGGTACGCTGACGAAAAAGGATATGACGCAGGAAAAAATCATGCATTATGCTACAGGAGGAGACAAAGTTGTCCAGACAGGAAACTAAAGAACTCATTACGAAGCTTGGACCGCTCATCGGTTTATTTCTATTAGTCATCGTTATTACGTTGCTAAATCCAAGCTTCTTATCAATAAACAATTTATTCAATGTATTACGCCAGGTATCAATCAGTGCCTTGATTGCGTTCGGTATGACATTTGTTATTCTGACGGGAGGGATTGATTTATCGGTCGGCTCCACATTGGCATTGACGGGGGCTGTCGCAGCAAGTCTATTGGCGAGCGGGATGGACCCAATCATCGCGATGGGAATAGCTCTGATTCTAGGACTTATTCTAGGGGGAATCAACGGTGTCATCATCACAAAAGGGAAGGTTGCGCCATTCATCGCGACGCTAGCGACAATGACGATTTACCGCGGGCTGACGCTCGTATACACGGAAGGACGTCCGATTTCAGGGCTTGGCGATAGCATGACGTTCCAACTGTTCGGGAAAGGCTACTTCTTTGGCATTCCGGTACCAGTCGTCACAATGATCTTGGCATTCGCCGTATTGTATTTCATTCTACATAAGACAACGTTTGGACGTCGTGTATACGCAGTCGGTGGAAATGAAGAGGCTTCCAGGCTATCAGGTATCAATCCGGACCGTGTGAAGATTGCGGTCTATGCCATCACGGGACTATTAGCGGCAATGTCGGCACTGATTCTGACGTCACGTCTTAATTCCGCCCAGCCGACAGCTGGGGATTCGTACGAGCTTGATGCCATCGCGGCAGTCGTGCTCGGCGGGACAAGCCTGACTGGCGGGAAAGGCTGGATTTTCGGGACACTGGTCGGCGCATTAATCATCGGTGTATTGAACAACGGAATGAACCTAATCGGCGTATCGTCCTTCTTCCAGCAGGTCGTGAAGGGTATCGTCATCTTACTGGCGGTCCTGATCGACCGTAAAAAAACAGCATAGGAGTGTTCGACATGAAAAAGTGGACAAATCTTTTGTTTGCGGCCGTCGCCACAATCGTTTTGGCGGCATGTTCGATGGAGTCCAGTTTTATTTCTGATGAAGAAAACAAAGGTTCCGGCGCGGATAATGAAGGAAATATGAAAATCGGCTTCTCGGTTTCCACATTAAATAACCCATTCTTCGTAACATTAAGTGATGCAGCGAAGGAAAAGGCGGCGGAAGAAGGCGCTTCAATTTCCGTCGTGGATGCACAGGACGATGCTTCTAAACAGGCTTCGGATGTGGAGGATTTAATCCAGCAGGGTGTCGATTTGATTGTCATCAACCCGGTCGATTCGGCTTCAGTTGTGACGGCTGTTGAATCAGCCAACAATGCAAATATTCCCGTCATTACAGTGGACCGTACCGCTGAAGGCGGCGAAGTGGTGACGCATATCGCTTCTGACAACGCAGCAGGAGGGCGTCTGGCAGGGGAGTACCTGTTGACGTTGGTCGATGAAGGCGCGCAAGTTGCCATGCTTGAAGGCGTAGCAGGCTCATCTGCAGCACGCGACCGAGGGGAAGGTTTCATCGAGGCAGTGGAAGGGAAACTGGACATCGTTACGAGCCAGACGGCCAATTTCGACCGTTCCGAAGGCTTGACAGTTATGGAGAACATTATGCAGGCACACCCTGACATTCAGGCGGTCTTCGCTCAAAATGACGAAATGGCATTGGGTGCATTGGAGGCCATCTCTTCATTCAATAAAAACATCGCCGTCATCGGCTTTGATGCAACAGATGATGCCGTAGCGAAGGTGCAAGCCGGCGACATGGCAGCCACAGTAGCACAGCAGCCACAGCTGATTGGTGAAAAAGCAATCGAGGCAGCAATCAGTCACCTGAAAGGTGAAACGGTGGACACCGATATTCCGGTAGAGCTTAAATTGGTAAACGAATAGCACAAATGATACCCGACTTGAATGGTCGGGTATTTTCTTTTTGTTTAAAGTTTAGTAAACTTATAAGAATTAAAAGGGGAGGTTGAGAGAAATGGATTCTACACTGATGGCGGTTGTCTTCATAATGATGAGTTTTGCCGGGCTCGGGGTGATGTTCCGGTCCGGAAAGGGATTGATCTTGCTTGCCGAGGACGGAGAAAGAAAGACGGACGCTACCTCCCTATCCAGTTTCGCGGGCAACTTGCTGCTTGCGCTGAGCGGAGCAGCCTCCATGTGGCTAGTGTACCTATTGACTGATAAGGCATGGGCGCTCTATATAGGAAGCGGCCTGTTCCTTGGGTTGACGGTTATGAGCCTGTTTCATAATTTCAATTGGAAAAGGATCTTGCAGTAGGGGACAGGGGTTGTCTATTAACGAACAGAGGTTGTCCATTAAAGGAGAGAAGTTGTCTATTAAGCAGAGGGAATTGTCTATTAACGGGACAGAATTGACTATTAATCAGGGGTTGTCTATTAACGAGGGCAGATTGTCCATTAAAGGAGAAAAGCTGTCTATTAAGCAGAGAGAATTGGCTATTAATCAAAGAAGACTGTCTATTACCAAGAGTAAGCAAACAAAAAAAGCGGCATTTCTGCCGCTTTTTCGATTTCTATGTATGGAGCATACCGGATTCGAACCGGTGACCCCTTCGCTGCCAGCGAAGTATTCTCCCACTGAACTAATGCCCCGGGTAAGACAAATATATTGTAGCATGTCTAAATACTTTTGACAACACCTATTTTACTAAAACAAGGGTGTCTTTCCCAACACGGAAAGGCACCCTTTTGATGAATGATAAAGAGGTAAGTGATTGCGTATACAAGCAGGTCACGAAAGCATGATAATCCGTTCCTTTCACACTCACTATGCCTGATGCTCCAGGTCTGCCCTGGCAGCAAAATTTACTTAGCCTACATTGCCAATGCAGGGCCGAAGAATTCGTAATGGATGCGTTCGTCGGCAATGCCTAATTCCTTCAGCTGGCCGATGACGGACTGCATGAACGGCGCCGGACCGCAAATATAAACGTCGGCACCCGGCGTCAGCATGCCCTCGATTTGCTCCTTCGTTACATAGCCGTCTGTATCGGAATAGATTGCCTTGTAGTTGTTTGCATGCGCCGTAATCTGCTCCGTAAAGGCAGCAACACGTTCATTGCGTGCACATTGGATAAAGGAAGTGTTGCGTCCTCCTGCTGCCAAAAGCATGCGGTAAAGCGGTGTGACACCGACGCCGCCTGCGATGAACAGCGCATCATTTGTCCCTTCCTGCAATGTGAACAGACCGGCTGGTGCCGAAACGTCGATTTCCGTACCGATTGCCGCATCGTTGTGAAGATACGTGGATACACGACCATTTGGTGTATTGTCGTCTTCGCGTTTGACGGAAATCCGGTACTCATTGTTCTCCGTTACATCCGTTACCGTGTATTGGCGGTTCATCAAGTATTCCTCGCCCGGAATGGAAAGACGGATAGAAATGTACTGGCCAGGTGCTGCGTCCGGCAGCTTCTCGCCGTCTACAGGTGATAAGTAGAAGCTTGTCACGATGTCGCTTTCCTGCTCTTTCCGTACAATGTTGAAAGGCTTGAACATGCGCCAGCCGCCAGCTGCCTCTGATTGTTTGTATAGATCCTCTTCTACGGAGATGAAAATGTCAGCGATGACGCCGTAAGCCTGCGCCCATGCATCGATGATTTCAGGTGTGGCCGCGTCACCAAGCACTTCTTTAATGGCGCCCAGCAGATGTTCACCGACGATTGGATAATGTTCAGGCAGAATGCCAAGGCTGCGGTGCTTGTGGGCAATCAGCATAACAGCCGGTACAATTGCCTCCAGATTGTCGATATGTACTGCCGCTGCATAAACAGTATTCGCCAGGGCATTCGACTGACGCCCTTTGCGCTGGTTCGTATGGTTGAAGATATTCAAAAGCTCTGGATGTGCTCCCAGCATGTTTTTGTAAAATGTCTTTGTAATTTCTTGGCCGTGCACTTCTAAAACAGGCACTGTTGATTTGATAATGTCGATTGTTTGTTGTTGTAACATAACGTCACGTCCTTTCACCACAAACTATACGCCCGCTGAAAATTCAAAGCAATATCTAAAATACATCTTTAACAAATCAGACACAAACATGTATATAAAATACATCTTTTAATGTTAGGCAAAGTCTATTTGGAGTCTTGGGCTTTGGTGTTATGCTATACTCATAGAAGAAAGTTGGTGGGAATGTGCGCTTGACGGTATATACGGACTATTCATTACGTGTGCTGATGTATTTGGGCGTGCGTGGTCCGGATCATTTGGCAAAGATTCAGGAAATTGCAGACACATATCAAATTTCAAAAAACCATTTAATGAAAGTCACATATGATTTAGGAAAGCATGGCTATATTGAAACAATCCGAGGAAGAGGCGGGGGGATCCGTCTGGCGATGGAGCCAGAGGACATTGTCATTGGACAGGTCGTCCGTAAAACCGAGGAGGATTTTCATCTGGTGGAATGCTTTAATCCGGAGAACAACCTTTGCCGGATTTCGCCGGAATGCCGGCTGAAAAATGCACTTCATGAGGCGTTACAGGCGTATTTGAAGGTGCTCGATAGCTATACGCTTGCAGATGTGCTCGTCTCGAAGGATACACTGTTCCAGCTGTTTGGATTCGATCAATGATCCAAACGGCGGGAGCAGCTTTTTTATGTTCAAAAAGGGGGCGTCTAAAATGTGAAGAGTCCCTACGTTACCCATTCTTCAATGTCCCCGCAAGCTCCTCCAGCGCTTCTTTATCTTGAATTCGGTAGGCATGCCCCTCTTTTTTCAGGAACCCCTTTTCGCAGAAATGGGCAAGGACATGCAGTAGATGCCGGTAGGATACACCTAAAAAGTCGCACACCGTCACGTGCTTTTCCTTATAGAAATCGTCGTCCGCTGTCTGCAGGATGAAATCGGCCAGCCTGTTCTCCAACGGGAAAGCGAGGGTTTGGGAGTATTTCATCGCCATGAAGGTCGTCTTCTCGCTCAAGAAGATGGACAGGTGGCGCAGAAACTTCACATCCTCCAGGAGTTTGCTGCGGCAGCTGTGGAAGGGGATGGCATAGCATATCGTCCTGGTGGAAGTCTGGATACCTTTTGAATAATAGACTTCATCCAACAGCTCTATTTCGCCGATATAGTCCGATTGGTTGATGAAATTCAAGAGCGACACCTTGCCGTTCTGATGGGTGATATAGATTTTCGCCTTGCCTTCGATGACGTAGAATAAATAATCGGGCGACTGCCCTTCCCTGATGATCCATTCCCCACGGTCGTATTCATGTACTTGGATATATTCCTCTATATCGAATGAAAACAGGTGCGCAACCGGATGCGTATGTAGATAGTGTGCACGCTTTTCCTTCTGGTAGATTTTCATGATGTGCCTC
>JAZUQF010000209.1:0-2921 GCA_045605545.1 Lysinibacillus sp. | reverse complement strand
CGCATCGCATTGTAGGCAATGCCCCCCGGTACGAGGGGAAGGATGCCCGATACACTGAAGACAATCATCGGCATGCGGAAACGCCGGGCATAACTATGTGCGACAATGGCCACGACAAACGCGCCTACGAATGAAGCATGCACCTCATAGACACCGTTCTCCGACAGCAGGGCATAGATGCTCCATCCCAGGGCACCTACAATGCCGCACCATGGAATCGCCTTGATGGGAGCGTTAAAAATGATGCCGAAGCAGGCGGTGGCCACAAAGCTGAGGCCGATTTCCACTATTATTTCCAAAGGCTTTCCTCCTTAAAAAGACAGCACGAGCGCTATCCCTGAACCTATCGCAAAAGCGGTCAGGAAGGCTTCCGCCCCTTTTCCTATTCCTGCCGTGAAATGTCCGGCCATCAGATCACGTACCGCATTGGTGATCAGCAGGCCAGGTACAAGGGGCATTACACCGCCGATGATGATTTTGTCCAGATCCTGGCCAACTCCGAACGTGATGGCGGTGAAGGCGATGAGTCCCACTACGAGCGCCGCCAAGAATTCCGAGAAGAATTTCACACGCGTCTTTTCATGGACGACCGATACGACATAATGGCTGACGCCCCCTGCCACAAAGGCGGCCGGCACATCCTGCAAGGACCCGTTGAACAGAATGAGGAAGCAGCTGCTGGCAATGGAAGCGGCCAACACTTGAATCAAAATTGGAAGAAAATAGTTTGTTTTTTGTACTTTCTTTAGCTCGTCATAGGCCTGTTCTAATGTTATGATGTGGGATGTAAGTTTTCGAGATACATTATTTACAAGTGCGATTTTATGCAAATCCGTAATTCTGGTTGAAATGGAAGTTATTCTCGTAGGCTGGGTCCTGCCGAGGGAAAAGATGATTCCTGTCGGTGTCACATAGCTTTGTGCATTCTCCATGTTTTGGGAATGCGCCATACGAAGCATGGTGTCTTCCACCCGATAGGTTTCGGCACCACTTTCCATCATTATGCGGCCTGCAAGCAGGATGCACTCAATGGCCAGTTCATTATCATATATGCTCATACGGGAATAAAACCTCCTTTAGACTAGACACATCTTAACGAATAAATGACGAAAGCTCAACTTCTTTTTTTCAACAATTCCATGGTTATTTCAGCAACAGAAAGGAGCACTCGCATCATGGAGCACACACCTAGAAGAAAACGTGGACCTTGGATAGACATGGCATTGATTACAGGCATATTTATAGTATTTGGGATTATCGTCTTTTTTATCATTATAGAAAGCGAAGCAGGGAACCCTCCGGCTGATATGACAGCCACGGGTACAGCCGTCGCTTCCAACATAACAGAGGAGGCTTCGGCGTTTCCAGGAATCCGCATTGTTTCGGATATATCCAACGAACCTGCACTGCCCTTCGCCATCCAGTACCCACAGACGGATGACGAAAACTTCAACAGTATCATAGATGAATATATCACCTCATCAAAAAAAGCCTACATCAACGGTATGCGTCCAAAGAAAGGAAAAGAGGCAGCCGAGGCGCTTTCCGGCGAGCTGAATATTCATTTTGATACATATCAGCACGACGAAATATACTATTCCTTCGTTTTTACAGAGCGCGTCTCCACATCTACTGAGGAGACAACTACGACAATCAAAACTTTCTTCTATAATATCAAGACGAGAGAGTTTCTCGATATCCGTACATTGCTCGGCGAAAACACGGAAAGCCTGGAGACATTCTCCGGCCATGTCCGTACCTTGTTAAAATCCAGCCCATCCCTGCAGGGGGTCATCTGGGAGGATGAAGTAGATTTGGCGACCGAGCCCCGCTGGATGCTGTTCGAACGGTTCGCCATACGGGACGATGAGCTCTATATCTATTTCGACGAAGGGACGATTGCACCTGCAACGGCAGGTCCAATTTCCATCAATATATCGCTGTCTTTCTTGAACCCTCTTCTATCCCCTGCTTTCCAGAAGCAGATGGTGGAGGTGGAAGAGCCCAGCCAGCCGGTGGATGACTTGAAGAAGCGGGTGGCACTGACGTTCGATGACGGCCCCCATCCACAGGTGACAAAACAGATTCTGCAATGTCTGAAAAACTACAAGGCGAAGGCTACATTCTTCATGCTTGGCAATCGGGTGCAATATTATCCCGAAATCGCTGCGGAAGTGAAGGCGCATGGGCACGAAATCGGCAATCATACGTGGAGCCATCCGGTACTGCCGAAGCTGACGGAAACACAGCTGATGAATGAATTCATGACAACAGAACAAGCGATTCTCACGGCAACCGGCCAGAAGTCCACCGTATTCCGCCCGCCTTATGGAGCGACGAATGAAGCAATCAACCAAAAGATTCCGCATGATGTCGTGCTCTGGTCGATCGATACGCTTGATTGGAAGCATAAGAATGCCAATAAGCTGGTGGCAGAGGTGAAGCAGCATATCCATAACAATGCCATCATCCTCATGCACGATATCCACCAATCGACAGCCGACGCCCTTCCCGCCGTACTGGAATTTCTATCGCAGGAAGGCTATGAATTCACCACGGTGAGCGAAATATTGCCATATCGCTAGAAAGTGAGTCCCCTTTTCAATGTAATAACGGTAGACTGCTAGATGAACGTCCGGCAGTCTGCAAGCCCATTAATAGTAGAATCCCCTGCAAAGCCGCTTTAGGACACTTCCAAAGCGGCTTTTTTACTTTTTGGCCCCCATAGAATTCCTTGGCGGCACAGATGTTATACCTCCCCGTGCTTTTTACATCGTACCTTCCGCCATTTTTTCAAAAAAAAAACCATCCCCCGTCATTTCTCCGGAGGATGGCGCTGCCTTTATTTCAATTCCATCGACTTCAGCTTTTCAAACGTCGTTCTATGATAGGCTTCTATTTTGGCCGGGGTGATGACGTAC
>JAZUQF010000208.1:0-3437 GCA_045605545.1 Lysinibacillus sp. | reverse complement strand
ATGATCCGATGACGATGTATGCAAACGATATTTTGACGATTCCAATCAACCTAGCAGGCGTTCCGGCCATCTCCATCCCTTGCGGATTCGACGGGGACCTGCCACTTGGACTGCAAATTATCGGTAAACACTTCGACGAGGAAACAATCTACCGTACTGCCTATGCATATGAACAGGCGACGGATTTCCATACAAAAACTCCTCAGATTTGGGAGGGTAAATAATTATCAACTTTGAAACGGTTATCGGTCTAGAGGTCCACGTAGAGCTGAAAACAAACTCTAAAATTTTCTCGAGCTCACCCAACCATTTCGGTGCAGAGCCAAACACGAACACGTCTGTCATCGATCTAGGGTATCCGGGGGTCCTGCCGGTTCTTAATAAAAACGTCGTTGATTTCGCGATGAAGGCAGCACTTGCCTTGAACATGGAAATCGAACAGGAAACGAAATTCGACCGTAAAAACTACTTCTATCCGGACAATCCGAAAGCTTACCAAATTTCACAATTCGATAAGCCAATCGGTAAAAACGGCTGGATTGAAATTGAAGTCGATGGCTACACAAAACGCATCGGTATTACACGCCTTCACATGGAAGAGGATGCCGGTAAATTAACGCATGGCGATGGTTACTCATTAGTAGACTTCAACCGTCAAGGTACACCTCTTGTAGAAATCGTATCGGAGCCGGATATCCGTACACCGAACGAAGCGTATGCCTACCTTGAAAAATTAAAATCAATCATCCAATATACAGGCGTTTCCGATTGTAAAATGGAGGAAGGCTCCCTTCGCTGTGACGCGAACATCTCCATCCGTCCATACGGTCAGGACGAGTTCGGTACAAAAACAGAGCTGAAAAACCTTAATTCCTTCAACTTCGTACGTAGAGGGCTTGAGCATGAGGAAGTGCGCCAGGCGGAAGTATTGCGTGCAGGCGGCGTCATCGAGCAGGAAACTCGCCGTTTCGACGAGAAGACGGGCAAGACGATTCTGATGCGTGTAAAAGAAGGCACAGACGACTACCGTTACTTCCCAGAGCCGGATTTAGTCCGACTTTCCATCAGCGACGAGTGGGTTGAGCGCATTCGCCAATCGATTCCTGAGCTGCCGGATGCACGTAAGGTACGCTACGAAAAAGAGCTTGGCCTGACAGCCTACGATGCAGCGGTGCTTGTTATAAACAAAGATATCTCTGATTTCTTTGATGCTATGGTAAAAGAGGGGGCCGATGCGAAGCTTTCAGCAAACTGGCTGATGGGCGATGTGTCTGCTTACTTGAATGCAGAGCAAAAAGAAATCGGTGAAACAGCGCTGACGCCGGAAAACCTTGCAGGCATGGTGAAACTGATTTCTGACGGTACAATCTCTTCTAAGATTGCGAAGAAAGTATTCACAGAACTTGTAACGAACGGTGGAGACGCGGCGAAAATCGTCAAAGAAAAAGGATTGGTTCAAATTTCTGATCCTGAAGTCATCCGCGGATTCGTCACAACGGTACTGGACAACGATCCAAAGTCAGTAGAAGACTTCAAAGGCGGAAAAGACCGCGCGATCAAGGCGCTTCTTGGCCAAATCATGAAGGCTTCCAAAGGACAGGCCAACCCAAAACTGACAAACGAGATTCTTTTAGAAGAAATCAACAAGCGATAATAAATAGTGAGGCAGTAGCGATTCCGCTACTGTCTTTTTTGGTTCCATTTAGTATACAATAGTATTATATGAATATTGGGAAAAATAAGGAGTGGAGCTAGGTGAAAACAGAACAGCAGTATTTTGATAAAGCGATATCAATTGAACGGTATATGGACGAGATGCTGGAGCTGAAGGAAGAAAGCTGCGCCATCTACAAGGCATTCGACGTACCGGAGGATGAATTCATCTCCAAGCTGAAAGAGAGCGGGCTACATATTCTTGTCATTACCGAGGATTGGTGCGGAGATGCGATGCTCAATAATCCCATCATCCGTAAAGTAGCGGAAGCGGCTGGACTTGACATGCGTGCTGTCCTGCGCGATGTGAATACGGACCTGATCGACCGCCATCTGACGAACGGTGGACGTAGCATCCCAATTTACCTGCTATTGAATGAAACGGGGGACATCGTGGCAAAATGGGGACCTCGTGCCCCCGAGCTGCAGGAGTTCGTCATGAACAGCCGTGCCCAGCTGCCGGACAAGGAATCCGCTGATTTTGAACAGGCACAGCAGGAAATGTATACGAACATGCGCAAGCAATACGTCGAGAATCCGACATTTTGGACATATGTATATAACAGCTTCAAGAAAACAGTGGAAGAGGCAATCTAAAAACCCCGGTTTGCGTTCAATTGTATGGACGCTGACACTTTCCATTGAAAAAAGAGGGCGGGCCCATCAAATGATGAGTCCGTCCTCTTTATGTTCAGGAAGAGAGCCAACGTTTTACTTGCTCGTCTGTACCGTATACGAAGTGGCCAGGTTTTGCCTCGATCACTTTCGCATCTCCTTTGACCTCTTCATGCTTGTAAGGGATACGCACACGCTTGCGTTCATATTCCGGATTCGGCTGTGGGACAGCGGAAAGCAGCGATTTCGTATATGGGTGGATTGGATTGTTGTAGATTTCATCCGCCTCTCCAAGCTCCACAATCTTCCCGCGATACATGACAGCGATGCGGTCACTGATATATTTGACCATCGAAAGGTCATGGGCGATGAATAGATATGTCAGCCCACGCTCTTTTTGCAGTTCCTTCAAGAGATTGACGACCTGTGCCTGAATCGATACGTCGAGTGCCGAAATCGGCTCATCGGCGATGATGAAGCTCGGGTCAAGGCTTAGCGCACGGGCAATGCCGATCCGCTGGCGCTGACCGCCGGAGAATTCGTGGGCATAGCGATTGGCATGCTCACGGTTCAGGCCGACCGCCTCCAATAAGGAAGCAATCTTTTCCTGGCGTTCCTTTTTGTTTTTATAAAGCCCATGAATGTCGAACGCTTCCGCAATGACTTCGCCGGCCGTCATACGGGGATTCAGGGAAGCGTATGGATCCTGGAAAATCATCTGCATTTCACGGTTGAAACCAAGCAGGTCTTTACGTGACTTGTATTCCGTAATATTTTTTCCTTTAAAGAAAATCTGGCCTTCCGTAATATCATACAGGCGGATGATGGAGCGGCCGGTTGTGGATTTACCGCAGCCGGATTCCCCTACAAGTCCTAATGTCTCACCTTCGTACACATCAAAGCTGATGCCATCGATGGCTTTGATAGGTGCCTTTTTCGTTCCGAAATATTGCTACAGCCCTTTTACTTCTAATATTTTATTGGCCACGGTCATTCGCCTCCTTGTTGATAGCCTTCGATGCGACGCGCAACCGCTTCAGGGAGCGGGATTTTCGGTGCATCCGGATGGAGTAGCCAAGTTTTTGCATAATGTGTATCGGAAACCTGGA
>JAZUQF010000207.1:0-2042 GCA_045605545.1 Lysinibacillus sp. | reverse complement strand
CGAGGTGGTGGATTCCGATGACCGCCCGACAATAGAGGGACTCATTGAACAGAAAGAGGATTTGCAGAGGCTGAGGCAGGCCATTTCAGCGCTGGATGCCCAGTCGGGTTCGATTTTGCTGTTGCGGATCTATGGCGGACTGTCCTTCAAGGAAATCGGCGAATTGACCGGCAGGAGCGAAAATTATGTACGCGTCTCCTTCCACCGCCTGAAAAACAGATTGCAAAAAGAAATGGGGGATTCAAATGAATGAATGCCGTATCGCAGAAGACCTGCTTCCACTCTACGAGGAGGATCTGCTACATAAGGAAACTGTCGATTGGATGGAGAATCATTTATCAACTTGTGAGAAGTGCCGTACCCAGGCGGACGCAACGCTTGAGCTGCTCCCTGCCGCTCAGATGAAGCCTGAAAAATCGGCCTCGGCCATGATGCAGAACGTACGGTCGAAGCTAGCCGTATACCAGCTGCTGTTCGTGCTTCTTTCCTTCTCCTTTGCGATGGCTACATCCTTATTCGCCGACAGCTTCCAATTCATTTTAAGCTACTTCATCCTCGGCATCAGTACGTTCTATTTTTACCGTAGCTGGCTATTCACGCTATCCATTTCCATGGTGCCGATCGTTCTTTGGTCCATCTACGATACGATTGCCTCCTACGGTTCCTACACCGAGTGGTATGCACAGGCTATCGGAAACCACGATTCCGTCATCGGCCTGTTTGGCATGCTTGTCGGCGGCGCCCTCCTGATGGGCGTCATCCATACCATCTTCGCCATACTTGGGGCTGTCGTCGCCCTGCTGGTGGCTAAGGTTTTTGAGAAGGAGGACTCATGATGACAATGAAGAAATGGACCTATCTCATACTCGCCCTCGCCATCACTGGCTATATTATATTTTTTTATATCAGCTTTAATGGCAACCCGGTCTCCAAGGCCATCGCAAAGGGCCATGCGACGGACTATTTGGAGAACTACTATCCCGAACACAATGTTTCCATAAAGGACAGTGGCTATAATTTCAAGGATAAAAGCTACATTTTCCACTACTCCGTCCATGAGAACGACCAGTTATACAACTACTCCATCGAAATCGGCCAAGGGTGGAAGCCGGACGAGGTCATCTTCCATTCCCTACGCCACGATACGGAGGATACGGAGATGAGCAATACATTCAGCGAGGCGGGCACAGTCCATATCCAAAAGATGCTGGCGGAGGCCGGCCTCGCCGGTGAAGCCTACTACTACGCCCAGGTGCCCCGCGGCCATATGGACGGCAGGACGAAGTGGACCCCGGAAATCGAACTGCCTGTCGCCCCGGATATCCATGTCTACACCGATACCCTGTTCGAGTCAAAGGGAGCGTTCGTCCAATACGCAGCCGACGTCACGGAAAAAATGCGTGGTGTCCGTTATGGCAAGCTGTATATAGCAAGCACCCTTTCCAAAGAAGGCGACGCCAAGGCAACATCGCCCGTCTACAGCATCACCCTCGCCTATGGAGAAGACCCTGTCAGCGAGAATGTAAAGGAATGAGGATGTTATACGTATACAAGAAAGAATGATGCACCAATTGGATTGTAGGAGAAAGCAGGAGGAATGAAGGCCTCACGACGCCACGTTCTGTAGCGGCGGCTTGACGACCAGCTTCGTGCCATCCTCAGGGCTTGGGTCATACCGTGGAAAGCGTTCAACCGTAGTGGATATGCTGTTAGACAGTAGAAGTTTTATAATGAGACTGATTATTTACCATACCAGCTACATTTATATATCAGTTACCATGGACTATCCCCTTCAACCAGCA
Organism: Lysinibacillus sp.; assembly: GCA_045605545.1. Taxonomy (GTDB): domain Bacteria; phylum Bacillota; class Bacilli; order Bacillales_A; family Planococcaceae; genus Lysinibacillus_B. The sequence continues at coordinate 240 of JAZUQF010000207.1, read as the reverse complement.
TTTTTTAGGCGGAACCTTTTATATTTCGATTGACAAGTTGTTCAAATCCCTCTTACTTGCACAAATCGAATGCTTAATGTAGAATAACAATAGAAGCTGCGTTGTACGTGTAATATTAAGTTTTAACCTTTATACTGTAACAGGGAGTTTTATATCCAAGCTGAAATGGCGGGCCCGGGCTCCTTTGACCTCGGGATAAACAGGAAGGCTTATGCGGACACCCACTTTGAGAAGTGTGGT
>JAZUQF010000206.1:0-2873 GCA_045605545.1 Lysinibacillus sp. | reverse complement strand
GGAAAATGAGGCGGCAGCGGTCGGCCAATTTGCGTCATACCACGTCTATCCGTATTATCCTGATTTCCTGAACTTTACACCGGACTATGTCGAATACGAAGATTTCAGGGGCGAAAAGAACAACTATGCAGGATATTTGCGCGATTTGCATCAAGCGCATCGCCTCCCTGTGCTCATCTCTGAATTCGGCATTCCTGCTTCCCGTGGATTGACGCATGAAAATCCCTTCGGCTGGAACCAGGGATTCATTGCTGAGGATGAGCAGGGTGAGATCCTGGTAAGGCTGTATGAGGATATCCTGCACGAAGGCATGCTGGGCGGACTGGTGTTCACTTGGCAGGACGAATGGTTCAAGCGTACATGGAACACGATGGATTTGGATAACCCGGACCAGCGCCCCTATTGGTCGAATGCCCAGACAAATGAGCAGCAATTCGGCATCCTGAGCTTTGATACGCTGAAGAAGATGGTGGACGGGGATACGTCGGATTGGTTCGGGCATACCCCTTTATATGAGGCGGATGGCAAAGCGGAGAAGATGTATGTGGACTCGGATGAACGTTATTTATATATCCGAATGGATATGGAAGATCCCCAGTTCACCAAGGATGATTACCTGGCCATCTATCTAGATACAATAGCGGGTCAGGGGAATACGACATATAACGGGCAGCCGCTGCCCGTAGAGGCGGATTTCGTGATAGAACTTAAGGGGCCGGATGAAAGCCGGGTACGGGTGGATGCCCATTACGACATCTATCAGTACATGTACGGCGACAAATTAAAGATGATTAACTTTACGGGACGGAAAGAAAGGGATACAGGCCAATTCAACAACATCTATTTTGCCCTGAGTAAGGAATTGGTGATTCCTGTTTTAAACGAGCGTCAGGATTTTTCATTCTATGAAACAGGAAAATTGAAACAGGGGAATGCCAATCCGGCAAGTGATGAATACGACTCCCTGGCCGATTATCAAATTAATGCGACGGACGGGGTCGTGGAAATCCGCATACCTTGGTTGCTGTTGAATATAACGGATCCATCGAGGCGCGAGGCGTGGGGAGACCTTTATGCAGAGGAGGGCCCCTCATATGAAATCCTGGATGGGATAGGAATGGGAGCGATGGCCATGAAAAACGGCGAGGCGGCCTCGCTTCTGCCTGATGGAGAGGTGTCGCGTTATAAATGGGAGACGTGGGCATTCCCAGAAAGCCGCGAACGTTTGAAGGAGTCGTATTATATTTTGAAGGAAAAGTTCCAATCCATCGAGTGAATGGGAGGGTAATCTCTTCGGGGTGGAATATGTTGCCGGGAAGATTTTAGTGAAGAGCCTTTTATCATTTGCCTCTTTTTAGGTATAATAAATAGGTTGCAAGTGAATTTACATCTAATTTAACGTGAAAGAGAGTGACAATATGGGTCGTAAATGGAACAACATCAAGGAAAAAAAGGCAGCCAGAGACGCGAGCACTAGCCGCATCTATGCGAAGTTCGGCCGTGAAATCTATGTAGCGGCGAAGTCCGGCGAACCGGATCCCGAATCAAACCGTGCATTGAAAACGGTGCTGGAGCGTGCGAAAACATATTCAGTGCCAAAACATATTATTGAAAAAGCAATCGACAAGGCGAAGGGCGGCGGCGACGAGCAATTCGACGAGTTGCGCTACGAAGGGTTCGGCGTTGGCGGCACGATGGTGATCGTGGATGCATTGACGAATAACGTCAACCGTACAGCTTCCGAAGTCCGTGCAGCATTCGGCAAGAACGGCGGCAATATGGGCGTGAGCGGTTCGGCTGCCCATATGTTCACTTCGACGGCGGTGTTCGGCGTGGAAGGGAAAACAGAGGAAGAAGTCCTTGAACTCCTGATGGAAGCGGATTTGGATGCCCGTGACATCATGGATGAAGAGGGAACGATCATCGTCTACACGGAGCCTGATCAATTCCACGCGACACAGGAAGCCTTTAAAGCGGCAGGCGTTGAAGAGTTTACTGTGGCAGAGCTGACGATGCTTCCGATGACGGAAGTCACGCTGTCGGGCGATGACCTTGCAAAATTCGAAAAGATGATTGATGCGCTAGAGGACCTAGAAGACGTACAACGCGTCTACCACAATGCAGATTTAGGTGAATAGCCAAGAAGGAGGAGGCCTTCTCACAATTCCGGTTGTGAGAAAGGCCTCTTCTTGCTTTATAGGGAATTTGGAATAGTGAAGGATAAGTAAAAAGGTTGCATTATCGTAGTCGCTATAGCAAAATAATCGTATGTAAAATTTATGCAGGGAGGGTAAATAATGAAGAAAAAGAAGCTGGCCAATCGTATTCTTACCATTGCTGGTATAATTTTTGTTTTGCTGTTGGTGATTAATATATTCTTGATGGTCCACAATTCAAGGCAGTCCGTCCAGGCAGCGATTGGCGAACGTACGATTACCATCGCAGAAAGCATTGCTAAACAAGTCGACATCGGAAAGTATGAGGAACTGATGGACAATCTGGACGACCAGGATTTGTACCGCGAGCTCAGAACGGAGCTGAATGAACTGCGGGAGCTCATGGATGTTCTATATGCCTATACGTATTTTGTGCCTGCTGAAGGGGAGAAAGTGACCTTTCTGGTGGATGGCATGCCTGTGGATGATACGGAAAATGTCGCGGCTTTGGGGGATACATCAGAGTCCACAACATATGAGCATTTGCGCATGGCCATGGAGGACGGAGGGTATCATTCGGACCTGCTATCCAGCGGCTGTGGTGAATACATCTCTGGCTTTATCCCATTGAAGAATGCACAGGGGGACATTGTTGCGCTGTTGGGCGTAGACATCGACGCTTCCTATATAGAAGAGCTGACAGGGGAGATTGCACAG
>JAZUQF010000205.1:0-4048 GCA_045605545.1 Lysinibacillus sp. | reverse complement strand
AAATGGTTGACAAGGAGGACGTGGGTGGATGAAAAAATTGGGGATTTTTTCATTGTTTTTAGTTTTTATAATGGCATTGGCCGGCTGCTCTTCTGATGAGAAGGGTGAGGCAAAGGGAGCCAAAGGGGGAGACTTGGAGGTGGCGATAGAAAGTGCATCTTTCGTTTTGCTTGGTGACGACGGGGAATCCATCGATCCTGAAAACGAGAAAAACCCGCTTGCGGTCACACTCAAAGTTAAAAATACGTCGGACTCTTCATTGAATGTAGCGGCCTATTCCGATATTAAGGTATACGACGGGGAGAATCAGCTGGCAGTAGAACCCATTTACGATTCAAGCCTTGGTTTTGAAGTTTCTTCCAGTGATGAAATAGGGGCGGGAAAGGCGAAGAATATTACATTCATCTTTAGTGCCGAGAAGGAAAAGGAATATGAAATCAGTGTAACGCCTAAGAACTTTGCTTCGATGGAAGAAAAAGAGGAAGTAATCGTCAAAATCGACACGGTGGAATACGCGGAAAGCTTCGACAATCTGAACAATCCTGCAAAGGCACTGGCTGCATTCATTGAAACGATTTATATGGATAAGGAAAATGTCGATTATGAAAAGCTGGTAGCCGCTGATAAACAGGCGCTCCAGGAAGAAGGATTGGCCGCCTTTACCGATTCACTTGAAGGCCACTTCTATAGCATGGATATCACGAAGGAAGACGCTGCCAAGCAATATGCCATCTATAAATCGGCAATGGCCCAAAAGGCGTCAGTGACTGCAAAAACTGTAGAGAATGCCAATGGGAAAGCTGAAGTGAAGCTCGATTACACCTCGCTTCCAATGTCCAAAATGTATGATGAAATACGTGATTACCAGGATGAACATTATAAGAATACAGGGGACTACGACAATGAAAAGCAAGATGAATATGCATTCTCAAAATTAGATGTCATCATCAATTCCCTGGAACCGAAGAATGGAAGTCGGCAGATTGACATTCGGATGATTGAAAAGGACGGCAAGTGGACGGTCGACTCTGAAGATTACGGTGCGGAAGAGCTCTTGAATATTTTTGCAGAAGGTCGTTAAGGAGCGAATGGATATGTCCAAAAAATCGATTTTGATAATCGTTTCATCGGTTGCTTCTGTTCTTGTCCTTGGAGTAGTCGGCGTTTTCCTTTTTAGTCAGTTCGATCAGCCTGAAAAGACAGTTGAACAATTCGAAGCGGCAGTAAAGGAAGAAGATGCTGCACTGCTGCAGGAGCTGATCATTCCGGATGAGGAGGAAGCCGTTGTAGACAAAGAATCGGCAAAAGCACTCCTGAACTATTTGAAGGCGAATAACCATAGCTATCAAGCAATCAAGGAAAGCCTGCATAAACAGCTGGATAAGGAAGACTACGGTAAAACGAACCAGCAGATCAGCTTAGTGCCGGGGGAGAAGAAGGGGCTGGGAAAAAGCTATAAATTGCTGGTGAAGACCGCCTCCATCCAGATTTCCGGCCAACACGAAGATGATACTGTTCATTTCAATATTGATAAGTCGAAGCTGGACTTTGAAGAGAACGAGGAGGGGGTGTACGGTCCTTTCCTTCCGGGCACCTATCCGATTGTTTTGACGGTGAAAAATGAACTTGGCGATTTTACGGAGACGAAGAAGCTGGACGTGTGGGGGAACGACATCATCACTTACATCGTCGACACAAAAAGCCTGGTCAAACAGGATGAAAAAACGAAGAATGATATCATAGCTGCCGTCGATACGTTCAATTACGATATGTCTGTTTTCGATACGACGGAGTTCAACCTGGAGTCGTTCACAAACCTGCAGGCAACCGCCGAGGAAATGGCGTACTCGCAGGATCTGGTCAACTCTGTTTATATGGAGGCTGTTGACTACATCGATGAGTTCCACTCGAAATATACGGGGGCCGTTTTGAATCTGGACGACTTCATCATCAATTACTTTGACGGTAAATGGTCGGCGGAAGTCACGTCCTATGTGTCCTATGAACGGAAAATGAAGCTGGTCGACTACCCTGGATACGAGGATATTTCCTATGAGCTGATCCGGGAATTCCAGCTGGTCTATAATGCCGACGAAAAAAGATGGATGATCTTTGACTTTATCGAAGGTGAGCAGGATGTGGAAAGGCACAAAGACTGGGACGAAACAATCAAGCTTGAGGGAAGCAAGGATGGGTTGAAATGGATTCGTTCGGAAAACAGCAACCCGGCATCCAGCATCTAGAAAGAGCATTTTCTAATAGACGGATAGCAGGATAGACATAGCTGGATTTTCGGCCTTGGCCCTATAGGGGGCCGGGGCCATCTTTTGTTTCATGATAAGAAAGGGCATGCAGGAAGTTCCCGCATGCCCTTCATCATCTTATACAGTGCAGGCATGTTATGCTTGCAGTTCTTTTTCCAATTGGGAAATCGCCGCTGCCACCTGCTCTTCTGAAAGACCGTGTTCGACAATATAGCGGTTCCTTTCATGCTTTGTGCAGTCGATTGTACAGCCGCCCAAATGCTTCGCCTCATTTTCCTCGGACGTGATGATCTGCTTGTTGCATTCAGGGTTTGCGCAGTTGATGTAGCGCTCGCATGGTGTTCCGTCGAAATGGTCCTTCCCGACGATGACATGCTCCACCTGATTGATCGGTACAGTCAGGCGCTCGTCGAATACATACATCTGTCCGTCCCATAGCTGTCCCTTGGCGACCGGGTCCTTTCCATACGTCGCAATGCCTCCATGCAATTGGCCGACGTCCTCGAATCCTTCGCGCACGAGCCAGCCGGAGAATTTTTCGCAGCGGATGCCGCCTGTGCAATAAGTCAGTACGCGCTTGCCTTCGAACATCTCCCGGTTTTCCTCGACCCATTTCGGCAGGTCGCGGAATGTTTCCACATCCGGACGGATGGCACCGCGGAAATGGCCGACATCGAATTCGTACGTATTGCGTGCATCCAATACAATCGTATCCTCACGCTGCATCTCCTCCAGGAATTCGGCCGGCGACAAGTAGCGGCCAGTCAATTCATGCGGATTGATGTCCTCATCGAGATTCAGGTTCACAAGCTCCGGACGGGGACGACAGTGCATCTTCTTGAATGCATGTCCCTCGGCTTCGTCGATTTTGAAGACGATGCCCTCAAACAATGGATTGTTCCTCATCATCTCCATATAGGCATCCGTGTCTTCCACAGTGCCTGATACCGTACCGTTGATTCCCTCGGGTGCTACCAGAATGCGGCCCTTTAAGTTCAGGTCCTTGCACGCCTGTAGATGCTCATCGGCAAATGCGGCAGGGTCCTCGATTGTCGCGTAGTAATAATATAATAAAATTCGATAATTCATGTTGTCTTCACCTATCATTCATATTTGCAAGATATACCTGATAGCCCAAAAAGCTATAAGTAAATCATACTGTATCCAACGTATTTTACACATCGGTAATAAGACTGAACTTATGGGGTGCAGCAGCTTGTTCGTCCTTTTTTCTCCTCAGTCGGCAGACACGGTATCATGTTTTTTCGTTTGTGAGGGAAAGATAATGGGGATGGGAGGAAAAAGGCGATGAATGAATACAAAATCACGTATTTTTTTGATGAAGAACATTATGTCCGAAGATTCATCCATGTGGAATCACAGGAACAGGTGCAGGCGTTGGTGCGCAGCGAGCGCGAACAATACATTTCCTTTACGGACAGTAGGGGCGTCTACCATGAACTGAATACAAGGAATGTGCGGCTGGTCCAAATCTCGCAGTATCACAGAATCGACAAAAGCAAGGATGATTTCCAAGGAGAGCCAACATAATAATCGTCGTTTGAGGAAACATAGGGAAAACAATAAGGGAGGTCTTCAGATGAATTATGACAACGAGGAAATAGCATCTTCCGGTACGAATATAGGGGAAGTGAAAAGGAAAAATGCCGAATCAGGCATGTCCTACAATGAGGTGTTGGAAATTTTAGCGCAGACGGGAGGCCATGGCACAGCGGCCTACAGCGATACGGATGCCGAGAAAGCCAAAAAGGATATCCATTCAC
>JAZUQF010000204.1:0-1750 GCA_045605545.1 Lysinibacillus sp. | reverse complement strand
ACAATCAGGTTGGATATGAAGTCGGGCGGTGCCAGGAAGGCGGCCAGTACGAACAGGAAGAAGTATGAATACTTCCTGAACTTGACCATCCAATCCGGATTCAACACGCCGATCCGCGCCAGGAAAAGTGTGACTACCGGCAGCTGGAAGACAAAGCCGAACGGTAATACGAGCTTGAATAAAAATGAAAAGTATTCATTGATCCCGATCGTCTGCTCGATATCCAAGTCTGCAGACAGGCTCGTCATGAAACTCATGACATATGGAAACAGGACGAAATAGGAAAATGCAATCCCCAGCAGAAACAGGAAAAATGCATACGGGATATACTTGAGCGTCGCCTTGCGCTCCGACTCAAGCAGGCCGGGCGTGATGAACGACCACAGCTGATACAGCAATAAGGGTACGGTAAAGACCAGGGCCAGGCTGAACATTACCTTCAAAAAGACAGCGAGTGTATCGGTCGGCGCAAAGGCATTCAGCGTAAACTGCGCCGCCTCATCGCTGTACTGGATATATTTAATAATGGGCTCGGTCAAGAAAAAGCTCCCCACGAGGGCTAGTACAAAAAATAGCGACGTCACCACGAGGCGGCTTCTCAACTCTTCCATATGTTCTACTACAGTCAGTTCTTTTGGATTCATAAAATTGACATCCTCAGCTTACTTGATTGAATCGTTATCTTTATGATCGATAACCTTCTTCTTATCGTCGTCATCGTCGGCCAAACCTTTAGTAGCATTTTTGAATTCACGAAGCGTCGATCCCATCGCCTTTCCAAGCTCGGGCAATTTCTTCGGTCCGAAAATCAGCACTGCTACAACGCCGATGATGACCAGGCTCACTGGTCCAATGGCATTTAAATGCACAACCATTACAGCCACCTCCTCTATATGTATCATTTTACCGTAATACGTATTTTTTTGCTATTACATTAAATGTGAATAATTTACGTCAGTCTCTATTACGAATCAGGTAAATGAGGGCCTGCAGCTCTACCGACAAATCAATGTTCATCAGCTTCATCGATTCGGGCACCGTCAGTCGGATGGGGGTGAAGTTCAAAATCCCCTTTGCATCCATCTTCGCCAACCGGTCCGCCATCGTCTGTGCCGAGCGGGAGGATACGGTCAAAATGGCCAGCTCCGCCCCATATGCGGCGTACATTTCCTCCAGCCGGTCCGGATGGAACACAGGGATGCCGCTGACTTCGGCCCCTTCATACGGCGCCTTCGAGTCGAATGCCACGACGATGCGGGTGTTGTGGTTCTTTTGGAAATTGTACTTCAGGAATGCATTCCCCAAATTTCCGACCCCGATCAATGCCACATTCGTCGCCTCATCTTGATCTAATGTCTGTCGGAAAAAAGAGAGCAGATGCTGTACATCATAGCCATAGCCCTTTTTTCCAAGAGCTCCGAAATATGAAAAATCCCGGCGAATCGTCGCTGGATCAATCTTCATTGCCTCACTTAGTTCCCGGGATGAGATGCGCTTCTTCCCCTCTTGCGCAAAGTTCTGAAGAAAACGGTAATAGAGAGGAAGCCTTTTCGTAGTTGCCTGAGGAATTTTATATTCTTTGTTCACATATGTTCCTCCTACAATCAAATGGAAATCGTTTTAATCTTACTAAACATACAGAAACAAGTAAAGCACCTATCATTGCACCTGTTAGTCCCATCCAGTAAACTAAAGGATGAACTGAGGTGTAGAAAATGATTGTATTACAAGTGAATCAATTATATAAATC
>JAZUQF010000203.1:0-2055 GCA_045605545.1 Lysinibacillus sp. | reverse complement strand
CTTTTCATGATGGCCACCTGGCAAGCCACAGCCAGCGTGGGTGCCGCTTTATAAAAAAACGTGATTATTTCAACCCAAACTAGGCTATTTAATGCATTTGACAAAGGAAATTTACTTCCTCAAAAGCAATCAGGGTGCAAGCCCAGGCTTCAATTGGAAGAGGCATGTGGACTGGAGATAGCCAAAATGAGGGCAACAAAATCCACAAAAATGCTTTCGTTTCGGTAAAATATAGGCAAAATAAGCAGGTCGGAATGGTATGGCCAAACAAAACAAGGTCTATAAGTTCCGTTTGAACCCTATACAGAAAAGTCCTATTGATGGAAAAACCCTTCGCTCATACACGATTTTCTACTTCAAAATGGATGCAGAACGGACAGAAGTGCATGAAATGTAACGCCAGTCATCCATGAGCACGGGAACCAACAGCAGAAGATGTTATGAAGAGGTACGCCCCATTGTATCAAAAAGGGCCATCCGGAAAATGCTCTCCGGACAGCCCTTTATTCACTTGAATTTTTACTTAATAACGGCGATTCGTCTGGTCGAACGAATCATCCACGCTGTATGTCGTATCCTGGATATCCGCTTCTTCACGGCGCACCGTATCGGATACCGTCTCCGTATCGGAAACTTTTCGTTTACCGACGATGATTTCCTCCGTCACCACGTCCTTCTTCGTGACTTCCACCTGCTCCTCCGTCACGGGGATGTGAATCTTTCCGTCCCGCTCATAGGTATGGCCCAGACCATCATGGGCTGACGCGTTTACATTGCGTACCGCTTCATTCACCGGACGTCTTTCCACGTACACTTCTTCACGCTCGACCGGCACTTCTACCGTCTGTTGCTCTTCCACTACACGCTTTTCGACATTCACTTCACCAGTCTGCACCCGGTTTTTATCGACCTGTAGACGCTCTTCATGAAGGGCCAGACGTTCCTCATCCGTTCTCGCGTCATTGCGCTCAAAAACATTGTTTTCGCCTACGTTCCTCGCACCCTCATCAAAGTACGTGCCATAGTGTTTATCTACATACAATAGATACTTGCCCGCCTGCAATTCATCATAGTAGCGGTTCCGTTCCTCATCCGTTAAGCCCATTTGCGCGAAGTACTGATCACGCGCTAAATCTTCCCCCATGATGAAGGCCTTGAAGCGATCCCACCAGGATCCCTCCTTCACGTCATTCCCATCCGCTGCTCCTCCGCGGTACATCGACAGCTGCTGGTCACGGTTTGAGACGATATACATATCCTCTTCACCGTATCCCTGTGCACGAAGGCGATCCATTTCCTCTTGCAATTCCATTTCATTATTGTAAATACCGTATAATCTGTTATCACGCGTTTCCATGTTTCATTCCTCCATTTTCTTATAGCGTTTTGGCATACCACGTCGTCATGTAAAGCTGGGTATACTAAATCAATACCTTTCTCACGTATAGATAAACATATTTAGGTAATACGTAATAATCGGTAATGGTTTTGTTATAAAAGATAAAACCTATTTCTTCTCGCAAAATCAGCTTCCACACATCGTGGACGAGGCGTTTGATTCTATCCTCGCTCCCCCGCCACCCCGACAATAAGGGCGGGTACCAGCCCTTCCTTCCGTCTATCTAACAGGCGAATCATGGGCTGCAGCAGAACAAATTCTTCTTCTTTTACTACCTTCATCTCACAGAAGGCGTATGCCCGTTTATATGACTATTCAATGACAAACTCCCGTAACAATCACCCAAATGCGTCTGATAAGGATACATATTCTAATAATAGCCTGAGAAAAAGGAGGGATCTATTTGGCAAGAAATCTTCGAAAAGAAGGCAGGAACCGCAGGAAAAACGGCACAACGAGAAAGCAATCATCGCTACCTTCTCTTGATTCATTGTCCTCGCTGACAAACGACAGCATGAACATGTTCGTCGACCGTGTGCTGCAAAAGCAGGGAGTTGCATTGAAGAAGCCGCAGCTGAGCATGCAGGAGAAAAGACAGCTTAGAAACCTTTTAATGGAACTGCAAGAAAAGGTTGAAGCATTATCAAAGACCACAG
>JAZUQF010000202.1:0-2013 GCA_045605545.1 Lysinibacillus sp. | reverse complement strand
CCAGATTTTCGATTCCTGGGTTGGAGCATTAAATGTAGAGGATTACCGCATCTTCATTAAGCCGGTCATGACGCGCATCTTCGGTGAGTTGCGCAAATTGAATGTACCATTGATCCAATTCGGGGTTGGTGCATCCCACCTTGTGAATGAATGGCATGACCTGCCGATTGACGTCGTAGGCCTTGACTGGCGACTGCCAATCCGTGAAGCGGGGGAGCGCGGTGTGACGAAGCCTGTACAAGGGAACTTGGATCCGACATTGCTGTTGGCTGATTGGAGTGTACTTGAGGCACGTGCGAAAGATATCATCGATCAAGGGATAGCGCATGAAGGAGGGCACATCTTCAATCTTGGCCATGGAGTATTCCCTGAAGTGGATCCGGCCGTATTGAAGCGCCTAACTACATTCATCCACGACTACAGCCGCGAAGCGCGGGCCAAGCAATAGATAGGACGGCTGCTGCCGAAAAGTGATATAACTAGTAAGAAAGCCTGCTGAACGGGACGGGATGTTTTGTCACGTGAAGCGGGCAAGCTTATTTTTGCATAGACATCCTGTCAGTCACTGTGAGAGGGAATTGGATGGCGGGGGATAAAAGCAACATTCCTAGTAAGCACATAATAATTTTAGAGGTGACAATTTCATGAAACCAGTACGCGGTTTATTAGTAATGGCATACGGAACACCGTATAAGGAAGAAGATATTGAACGCTACTATACACATATTCGTCATGGTCGCAAGCCATCTCAGGAGCATATCGACGATTTGACGGAACGCTACCGTGCAATCGGCGGCATCTCTCCGTTGGCAAAGATGACGGAAGCACAGGCAGAAGCTCTGTGTGCGCGTTTAAATGAATTGCAGGATGAAGTAGAGTACAAGCTATTCATTGGACTGAAGCATATCGAGCCGTTCGTGGAAGACGCAGTCGAGGCGATGGTGAAGGAAGGCATCAAGGAAGCCGTATCCATCGTATTAGCACCACACTTTTCCACATTCTCTATCAAGTCATATAATGGCCGTGCCCAGGCGCATATTGATAAATTGGAGGCAGACCTGAAGTTGACTTCTGTGGAGTCCTGGTATGCGCAGCCTAAATTCATCGAGTTCTGGAAACAGGCAGTGAATGGCGAATTGGCGAAAATGACAGAAGAAGAGCGTGCGAATGCTTGCCTGATCGTATCGAACCACTCGCTTCCGGAGAAGATTAAATTGGCTGGCGACCCATATGAGGAGCAGCTCATTGAAACGGCGCGTTTCATCCAAGAAGCCTCTGATATCGAAAATGTAGAGGTAGGATGGCAATCTGCCGGTCAAACACCGGAGCCATGGCTCGGGCCCGACGTACAGGATTTGACACGTGATTTGCATGCGGAAAAAGGCTACAAAGCTTTCATTTACACACCGGTCGGTTTCGTAACAGAACACTTGGAGGTTCTATATGATAACGACATCGAGTGTAAAGTTGTGTGCGATGAAATCGGTGCCAGCTACTATCGTCCAACGATGCCGAATACGCACCCGGTGTTCATCGATGCAATGGTGGATGCAATCAACGATAAATTAGCGAATTAATATAGAGAGTGATGATGAGGGTGACTGTAAAAAGACGAAAGGTAGTCGTAATAGGCGGTGGTGTTACTGGCTTAACGGCAGCCTTTTACTTGCAGCGGGCTGCAAAAGAACAGCAGTATCCATTGGATGTCGTAGTAGTGGAAGCTTCCCTTCGTTTAGGCGGGAAAATCCAGACCATGCGAAAAGATGGATTCATTATAGAGCGTGGCCCGGAGTCGTTCATCGATTATGCCGGCAGCGCCAGTCGTTTGGCACATGACCTGGGGATTGCACATAAACTGGCCTATGGAAAAATGGGGCAGACCTATGTAGCCGTCGGTAAGGAATTATACAAAATCCCGGGCAACCTGCTGCTGGGGGGACCGCTGAAATTCTCCTCATTCATCGCTTCTGGTTTAATCTCTTTAACTGGTAAACTTCGTGCGGCCGGTGAAGT
>JAZUQF010000201.1:0-2509 GCA_045605545.1 Lysinibacillus sp. | reverse complement strand
GTATACGGCACATGACTATGAGGCGCATGGACGAATTGCGGATTTCGTCATCTTGATGACCTATGAGTGGGGCTATCGCGCAGGCCCGCCCCAGGCAATTTCCCCCGTCAATCAGATGCGGCGGGTCGTCGAATATGCACTGTCCGTCATGCCTGCCGAAAAAATATATCTCGGCTTCCAGATTTACGCGAGGGATTGGCGTGTCCCACATGCCCAGGGACAGCAAGCGAATACTTTCAGCCCACAGGAGGCAATCCGGCTCGCCACACAGTACAACGCAGCCATCCAGTATGACGAAACCGCACAATCCCCGTATTTCAACTATGTCGACGAAGACGGCCAGGAGCACACCGTCTGGTTCGAGGATGCCCGCAGCGCCCTGGCGAAATTCGACCTCGTCAAGCAGTACAACCTGCGTGGCGTCAGCTACTGGGCGCTCGGCTACCCATTCCCGCAGAACTGGGTATTGCTTAATGACAACTTTACAATTAAGAAGCTATAAAAAAAGCCCCCTCTTTGCTTTCGAGAAGAGGGGGTTCTGTATTTACGAGGGGGTATTGACCGTTTTCGTGCTGTAATAGATGATCTTTTGCTGTTAATGGACAGCCCGCGCCGCTTTATAGACAATCCCTCGCCAGCACACCGGTTACCCCGCAAATTCAATACGGCGTTTCCCATTAGTATTCGCTTTGGCGGCTGCTGAAATGAACCTTGTCCTTCCCCTGTTCACGATGCTTTTTCACCTGCTCCAGGGCTGTGGCTTTCCTCTGCCTCGAATAATATAGTATGAGTGATGACAAATGCTGTTCAATCAACGCCAAGTCTGCCTGTGTCTCCTTCGTCGTCATCGGCGTCTCGTCCCACAACAATTGCAGGACCTCTCCCCTATCCCTTGAAAATCTCGCCATTTCTCCACCTCATTTCCCCAGTCTTTGCTTATAACAGCATACAATTCAACCTGTCAACTAATGCCTGTTTTGCTACTAGAATGTGCAGATGCAGCAAAATCATTAGTTGCTTTTTCGCTTATCCAAACAATTGCAGCTGCCTATACAGGCGACTGGAATAGCAGGAGATAATAATGCCTTTTCTTTACTACACAAAAATGTAAAAATACACATCCACTTTTCCTCAAATAAAAACAGGGTCCGTTCTGTTGTTACGTCCCTGTTTCTTCAGCGTGCTGCCTCAGATTTGTATATTTTTGAAAAACTCCTTTGCTACGTCTTTTTCAGTGAGATGGAGGAATTTCATGGCGGTGACGACCTTTGCTAGGATAATCTCCATCTCCTCTGAAGGGATGAGCTCGACGTTGTACTCCTTTTCCAAATATGATTCGAAGTCCCTCTTTTCCGGACCAAATGACTGGTACTCATTTTCGCACTCGATGAACAGCATCTCCACGAACGGTGCAATGAGCGGATGCTTATCATAAAGTGGATGCGAAGATGGGGCTTCGAGCAGGGTAAATTCCTTCAGCATCAGTTGGACGATTGTTTCTTTCGGGATGATTTGCTTGATCCGCTCGACGAATCTCCCCGATTCCTCACGCTCGAATTCCTGTGTAACGATGCTCTTGCCGGCCACCGCAAGCACTTCGGCCGTCTGGACATTATCATCTATGGAAAAATGGACAGCATACCTTGAGCCGAGTTCCTTCAGCATGAACTGGATGTCCCCAGCCTGCACAGTGACGAAATAGGCATCGAGCCGGCCCATATTCCGGATTTTTATTTCCTGGTCTTTCTTGGACACAATAAACATTGGAACACCTCCTGATCGTCCCCATATGAACAAACGATATGCGGAGTTCTGGATGAATCTCCCTAGTATATGCACATGCAAAAACAAAAACCGTGCGCTCGTTCCGATGCGCTGTGTAAAAGCTGTCCCACCACCCACATAAGTCGCATTCCAGACAGCTGCATACTCATCCTATTGTGGTTTTGAGCATTCAAGACCCCTTCCTCGTTTCAATTTTCCCGTGCCGGGTACGAGTATAGGGACCAAAAACAAGCAAAATGAGGTGGAACAGAAAATGTCACATGAACAACATCAAGAAATCATCCAGGCTCTACATGCATGCATGGCGGCCTGCAATCACTGCTTCGACGCATGTCTACGTGAAGAGGATGTCAAGATGATGGCCGAGTGCATCAGACTGGACCGTGAATGCGCTGACATCTGCAACTTTTTAGAACAGGCCTTATCACGGAATACACCATTCGCCTCAGCACTTGCCTCTGTCTGCGCAACGGTTTGCGAGGCGTGCGGAAACGAGTGTAAAAAGCACGACCACGACCATTGCCAGCACTGTGCGGAAGCGTGCTTCAAATGTGCAGAGGCATGCAGGAAACTAGCAGCTTGATGAAAACCGGTTTTTTTATTCGATAAAAGAGAAGACGTCCAATTAATGGGCGTCTTTTTCGTTTTTTTGGATAACAGGTGACTAACAAATTTCAAGGCATTCATCGTTAGGGCGATGACCATATAGAAGTTTTCGAAATAC
>JAZUQF010000200.1:0-1889 GCA_045605545.1 Lysinibacillus sp. | reverse complement strand
GGAACGAATTAAGCTGCTGCCTGTAGCGCAGGAGTTGCAGAAGCAATGGCAGTCCATGCTTGAAACGGCGAACGAGCATGACCTTGATGAAATCCGCAAGCTCTATGTAAAGCATGCGAACGTCATCGGGACGACTTGTGTAGCATCGGCCAACCGAGAGTTCATGGACAACTACCCGACATTCGATGTTGTCATTATCGACGAAGTATCAAAGGTGACGCCGCCTGAATTTCTGTTGTCGATGCTAAAAGGGGCAAAAATCATCCTTGTCGGCGACCACCACCACCTGCCGCCGCTGATCGGGGACGAAACATTCGAGGAGACGCTCGAGCAGGTGGTGAAGGAGAGCGATACGTTCGAACAAAAGCGGGAGCTCGAAAAACTGCTGGAAGAATCGCTGTTTGAGCGGGTATATAAAAACCTACCGAGGGAAAACAAGACGATGCTCGCCATCCAGTACCGTATGCATGAAAACATCATGCAGACCATAGCACCATTCTACAAGAATGAAAGCGACGAGCTGCAATGCGGTCTTCCGGATTCGGACGTCTTGCGGAACCACCAGTTAGAAACTGCTTACTTCAATGAAGGTAATCACTTGCTGTGGTTTGATGTGCCGAACGAAAAGGCGTATTTCGAGCAGCGCATGCAGGAAGGCTCCAGCTTGTTCAACGAGGCAGAGCTTGCCATCATCAAAAATCTGCTGCTTGAAATGAACGATGCGACGGAAAAGGCGAAGGCAGAGGGGCGCATACCGGCGGATGCATTGAAGTCGGTTGGCGTCATCAGTTTCTACGCGGAGCAGGTGAAGCGCATCAACCGTCTCATCGAGCAGGAAATCAGCGTGCCGCACCTCCACATCCGCACCGGCTCGGTCGACAAGTTCCAAGGCATGGAGATGGACGTCATTCTTGTATCGATGGTCCGCAACAACGGCGGCAACGGAGAAATCGGGTTCGCCAAGGACTATCGCCGTCTGAATGTAGCCCTCTCCCGTGCACGTGAGCTGCTGGCACTAATCGGCAGTACGGACATGTTCGCGAAGAAGCCGAAGAAACGCGAAGTCCGGGAGATGTATGCGCATGTACTCGACACAGTCAAGGCCCAGGACGGCTACCGGGCATTCAAGGAGGCACGCTAAATGGAACTTGCAACATTACAGAAACAGCTGGGCAGTCAGCTGACACAGATGGATGGAGCTAAAATCGTCCATGAGACGAGCTTCTGCATACCGGTCCATGCCTTCAAGGTGACCTATCACCCGGTGCTCAAAAAACCGATGGACATCCTCATGAAGATGATGCTCATATCCTTCAAGACAGGTGCCTTCAAGGACGGCGAGACGCTGGCGGATGTCCTGCTTGTGGAACCGCTGTTCATCAATGACCTGTTAAAAAAGATGGAGAAGACCGGCCTTGTCAGTAAGGAAGAAACGCTACAGCTGACGGCAAAGGGAGAAGAACAGCTAGGGGAGGGCGTCTACGAGGAGGAGCTCGATGCAGTCAGCGACATTTTACAGTACAGCCCACTGCATAGACGCTTCCTTCCCGGAGATATTGAAGAGGTGCTCGATTTCGACGAGTTTCCGGAGGAGCTCTCCTATGCTGCAGGACTCGAAGTGGCGGAGCTTGAGGAACAGCAGATGATTGATCTGCTGACGGAGATGCAGGAGGATGACGACGAGCTGAAGACGTTCGTCACCTCCATCCTATCGACAGAGGAGCTGCAGATCAACGACGTTCCATGTCTTGCCTTCATTGTGCATGACACGAAGACAGACATGCTTCATGCCCGCGTCTACAATACGTTGACGAATGAATGGGATGAAGCGCTCGAGGACGTACTGCACGCCAATGAAAGACCGGCGTGGAAGGAAAAGTATTTATAGA
>JAZUQF010000199.1:0-3260 GCA_045605545.1 Lysinibacillus sp. | reverse complement strand
GCCGTTCGCATATGCTGGTTGCCGAGCTTCATCGGGCCAGTCCCTCAGCTACTCTTAATAAGAGAGAAACATTATATTAAAAAAACTATGAAACTAAATATACAGACAATTTATTTATTTCGCAATAGTATTTTATCATTTTTTGAAAAAACATAAGTCAGACGACCATTTAAGGGAAAAAGTTACTTAGAAAGAACCTGGAAAAGGGCCAATTTTTCTATGCGGGCAATCGCTTCCCGCATTTTTTCTTCTGAAACGAGCAGCCCAACGCGTACGTAACCTTCGCCGTATTCACCAAAGCCATTCCCGGATGCGACGGCGACATCCGCCTTGTCCAGCAATAGGTCGGTGAATTGCTGGCTGGTGAATCCTTCCGGTACGGGAAGCCAGGCGAAGAAAGAGCCTTTCGGTGCCTGTACATCCCAGCCGATCCGTCTTGCTTCCTCTACAAGCACATTGCGTCGTTTTTCATATGTGGCACGCAATGCCTCCACACAATCCTGTTCGGCAGTGAGGGCTACGGCCGCAGCGTGCTGGATGGCAGGGAAGATGCTGCAAAACAGATGGTCCTGGATGATGTTGATGGCCTCGATCATCTTCGCGTTGCCGACCGCAAAGCCGACACGCCACCCGGCCATATTGTAGGATTTCGATAATGTATAGAGCTCGATGCCGACATCCTTGGCGCCTTTTGCCTGCAGGAAGCTGGCGGGCTTTACACCGTCGAATCCGATTGCACCGTATGCGAAGTCATGTGCAACGGCAATCTGATGCTCCTTGGCAAAGGCAACGGTCTTTTCAAAGAACTGAGGGTCGGCCACACCGCCAGTCGGGTTGTTCGGATAATTGATGTACATCAATTTTGCGCGTTCGCGTATTTCCTCAGGCACGGCATCATAGTCCGGCAGGAAGGCGTTGTCCGCCGTGAGCGGCATCGTGTCGAATGCCACATCCGCCAAAGCGACGCCCGATAGATAATCAGGATAGCCGGGGTCCGGCAGCAGCATCGTGTCGCCAGGGTTCAAAATGGCCAGGGGCAGCTCTACCAGTCCGATTTTCGTCCCGCCTAAAATGGCCACCTCCGTATCCGGGTCGATGTCTACATCGTACTCGCGTTTGTAGAAGTCCGCAGCAGCCTGGCGAAGCTCCGGCACGCCGCGGAACGGGGAATATTTATGCGTCAGCGGGTCGGTCGCGGCCTCCTGTAGTGCCGTGATGATATGCTGAGGGGTAGGCTGGTCGGGATTGCCCTGTCCCAGATTGATGATGTCCCGTCCTTCAGCTATTGCCTGTGCCACGTTTCCGGCGAGCTTGGCAAAAAATTGGGGAGGGAGCTGCTGTAGTCTAGTCGAAAATTCCATTTAGAATCACCTATTTTTCTGAATATATTAAAAATTATACGAATCATGTTATGATATTTACGTAAAAAAGTCTAGGGGCGGTGTAGGAATTATGAAAATCGGATGTATCCAGCTGAATATGGGATTTGGAAAAGTGGAGGAGAATTACGAACGTGCCGAGAAGTTCATCCGCGAAGCGGCGGAGAAGGGCGCGGAAATCATCGTTCTGCCGGAAATGTGGAATACGGGCTATGCCCTTGAGAAGCTGCCGGAGCTGGCAGACGTAGATGGGGAGCGTACGAAGGCGTTTCTTGTTCGACTGGCCAAGGAACTGGGCGTCCATATTGTGGGCGGTTCGGTTTCCGTCAAAAAAGGCGATAAGTTCTATAATACGATGTACACGGTGGACAAAGAGGGAGAGCTTGTCGGTGAATACAGCAAGGCCCACCTGTTCCGTCTGATGGACGAGCACCTTTACCTGGAGGCGGGTTCGGAAATGAACCGCTTTGCACTGGACGGCTTGGAGGCGGGAGGCGTCATCTGCTATGATATCCGCTTCCCGGAATGGCTGCGCGGCCATGCATTGCCCGGCGCGAAGGTGCTGTTCGTGCCGGCGCAATGGCCGACGCCACGTATCGACCACTGGAAAACGCTGCTACAGGCACGCGCCATCGAAAACCAGTGCTTCGTCATTGCGGTGAACCGCATTTCACGGAAGCCTGAAAACTACAACGGCCAGTCGATGATCATCGAGCCATGGGGCGAGGTGCTATGGACAGGCGCCGAGGATGAGGAGCTGGCAATCATCGATGTGGACTTTTCCATTGTAGATGAAGTGCGTGGCCGCATCCCCGTATACGATGACCGCAGACCTGAGCTGTATGGAGATGTCGTGAAAAAATAATTGGGAGGACAAAGTCGAGGTTTCGGCTTTGTCTCTTTATTTTTTATGGGGATTTTTTCGAATGGGATTATCCCCAGGCTATCTTGAAAATGTTTGCCAGACAAGGCGCGTGGCCGAGCGAAGAGTAAGGCAAGCAACGCAGGAGGAAAGCGTTTATCAACAGCCTGGAGGGACCTTCCGATGACGGAAGGCCCTTTTTCATGCGCACGAAATTTCAAATTATATGCCCTTTTGGGTTGTCGTCTCAATCGTCTCATTTTAAGATAAGAACAAACGTTCCTTTTGGGGGTGGCTGTATGTATGAAAAGGCGCCGGACCGGTCGATTGTCTGCATCGATATGCGATGCTTTTATGCAAGCTGCATGGCGCTCATCCACAATCTTGATGTCATGGAGGTGCCGATTGCCGTCATTGGAAGCTTCCAGCAGCCGGGCAGCATCGTCCTGGCCGCTTCACCGCCGATGAAAAGGCGCTTCGGCATCAAGACGGGGTCGCGGTATTTTGAAATACCGAAGCATCCCGACATCCGCCTTTTTGAACCGAGGATGGAGTTCTTTGTACGTATTTCAATGGAGATTACGCGGCTCCTCAACCAGTTCGTCCCAAAGGAGGCCATCCATGTCTACAGCGTGGATGAAAGCTTCATCGACCTGACGGGCACGGAGAAATTGTGGGGGCCGCCTGAACGGACGGCGCAGATGATCCAGCGCTGGGTCTATGAGCAATTCCAGATACCGAGCGCCGTCGGGATGGGGCCGAATATGCTGATGGCGAAGCTGGCGCTTGACCTGGAGGCGAAGAAGAACGGTTTTGCCAAATGGGCGTATAAAGATGTGCCTGAAAAGCTATGGCCCCTCGCCACACTTTCGGAAATGTGGGGAATCGGCCACAGGACGGAGCGTGCGCTGAACCATATGG
Source organism: Lysinibacillus sp. (assembly GCA_045605545.1). GTDB lineage: Bacteria > Bacillota > Bacilli > Bacillales_A > Planococcaceae > Lysinibacillus_B. Next base: position 98 of record JAZUQF010000199.1, on the reverse strand, counting down.
GGATTTGCAGCGTGTATGACCTTGCACGCGCGGATGTTGCGGCTTTGGAAATGCGTTGCGGCATCCTGGGGAACCAGCTTTATCATCATGCATGGGGA
>JAZUQF010000198.1:0-1637 GCA_045605545.1 Lysinibacillus sp. | reverse complement strand
TCAAATGGAATCGCTTTTGCCATACTTATAGAGAGAACTTTTTTATCGTGCAGGAGGCAAATATGAAGCAAAAAATCATACAAGAAAGCATTCTATTATTTGAACGCAAAGGTTTTGGCAGTACATCCATCCAGGATATAGTCGATGCATTGAATGTCACAAAGGGCACTTTCTATTACTATTTTTCCAGTAAGGAGCAGTTATTGATGGACATCCATTCGGAATACATCGAAGACCTGCTGAAGCGACAGTCCGACATTATCGAGCAACCTGGGACATTCCATGAAAAGCTGCGTGCAATCGTCTATCTATTAATCGCCGATATTGAAGCGCAGGGGCCTTCCGGCAGGGTATTCTTCCGGGAAATGCGTCATCTGGGAGAAGAACATGCGGAGGAAGTGCGACAAAAACGCGATACATTCCGCCGAAATTTGGAGCATATTTTGGAACAAGGAATGGAGCAAGGGGAATTCCGAAAAGGACTGCAGGTAGAAATGCTGTCCTTTGCGATTCTCGGCATGACGAACTGGAGCTACCAGTGGTACAAGCCGGACGGGAAAATACCGCCGAAGGAATTGACGGATATTTATGTGGATATGGTTTTGAACGGCATTTCGGATATAACGGACACCAATTAGTCAGTACGACAAGCAAAGGGGTGTAAAATACAATGAAAGATACGATTGCGGTAAGGCAAGGGGAGGAACTGAATATAGCAGCCCTTGCAGCTTTTTTGCAGGAGAAGCTGCCGGACCTGCCGGATGCCGAGCTTGAAATCGAACAATTCAGCTCCGGTCACTCCAATTTGACCTATCTGTTGAAATATGGGGATTTTGAGGCGGTGCTTCGTCGTCCACCACTAGGGCCCACCGCACCGAAAGCACATGATATGGAGAGGGAATATACGATTCTGACCTCCCTTCAACAGTTTTTCCCGTATGTCCCTAAGACCTATCTGTTTTGTGATGATGAATCCATCATCGGGAGCCCATTTTTCATCATGGAAAGAAAAAGAGGAATTGTCCTTGATACGGAGTTTCCATCAGCTCTTCCATATACTGCAGAGACGGGACAACGTATTTCAGAGAAAATGGTCGATACGTTGGTGGAACTTCATCGCATCGATTATAAGCAGACCGTGCTGGCACACATGAGTAAACCCGAAGGCTTCATGGCACGGCAGGTGGACGGATGGATTGGCCGTTATGAGCGGGCAAGGACGGATGAGATACCTGAGGTGGAGGAATTGAAGGTCTGGCTACAGGAGAACGTTCCTTCATCCCACGACATGGCAATCATCCATTACGACTACAAATTGAATAACACTATGTTTTCAGAGGGCTTTACAGAGGTAACGGGGCTGTTTGACTGGGAAATGACAACAGTAGGAGACCCGCTTGCAGATGTAGGTGTGGCACTGTGCTACTGGATACAGGTTGATGATCCGCCTCTATTGAAAACAGCCATGGGTAGGCCACCTGTTACCATACAGGAGGGCTTCTACACACGGGATGAATTTGTGAAGCAATATGCAGAGAAAAGCGGGCGTGATGTCTCGAACATCCATTTCTATTTGACATTTGCATACTTTAAGCTGGCCGTCATTGGACAACAAATTTATTATCGCTACAAAAAGG
>JAZUQF010000197.1:0-2347 GCA_045605545.1 Lysinibacillus sp. | reverse complement strand
TGCGACCGTTACATATACGCATTCCAAAACGCCTGATCTGCCGGCTTTCACAAAACAGGCGGACATCCTGATTGCGGCGGTTGGACGTACCAACTTCATTACAAAAGACCATATCAAGCCGGGAGCTGTTGTCATCGATGTGGGCATCAACCGTGATGAAGACAATAAGCTGTGCGGAGATGTGGATTTTGCAGGTGTGAGTGAAGTGGCTTCCCACATTACACCGGTGCCTGGCGGTGTCGGTCCGATGACGATTACGATGTTGTTGGAAAACACAGTGCAGGCGGCTGAAAAGAAGTTGGCACGGGACAAAGCAATTAAAAACATGTAAAATAGATAAAGTATGGATAAGGGTGTCTAAATGCCAAACAGACACCCTTTTCTTTTGGTGTAGAAAAGAAAAATACTATTGCATTGAGTAGATTTAGAAGGATGACGATTTGTAATCACTACATCCAATAAACAAATACATAAAGGTAAAGGGGGCGCAAATATGTCGTCTTCATACTTGACCGTAAAAGCGTTAACGAAATACATCAAGCGGAAATTCGAAGCCGATCCACACCTTCGTGAAGTATATGTGAAGGGGGAATTATCGAATGTAAAGGTGCATACATCCGGCCATATCTACTTTACATTGAAGGACGACGGGGCCCGTATCAACGCTACAATGTTCCGGGGACAGGCGTCAAAGCTGTCGTTCCGTCCGGAAGAGGGCATGCAGGTGTTCATAAAGGGCGATGTCAATGTCTATGAAGCGGGAGGCTCGTACCAATTATACGCCCAGACAATGGAGCCGGATGGGATTGGTGGCTTGTTCGTCGCATTCAACCAATTGAAGGAGCGTCTGCAGAAAGAAGGCTTATTCAATCCGAATTTCAAGCAGCCGATTCCACAGTACCCGAAGACGATCGGTGTATTGACTGCGACGACGGGAGCTGCCATCCGTGACATTTGTACGACAATCGGGCGCCGCTATCCGCAGGCTGAAATCTGCATCTACCCGACGCTTGTCCAGGGGGCGAACGCAGCTCCAGACATTGCAAAGAATATCCAACTAGCGAACAGGCAGGCAATGTGTGATGTGCTGATCGTAGGTCGTGGCGGCGGTTCGATTGAGGATTTATGGGCTTTTAATGAAGAGATTGTGGCCCGTGCAATTTTTGAAAGCCGCATTCCAATCATCAGTGCGGTCGGCCATGAAACGGATACGACGATTGCTGATTTTGTGGCGGATCTTCGGGCACCGACACCTACTGCAGCGGCAGAGCTTGCTGTACCGAATCGCCAGGAGCTGTACCAGCGCGTGCTGAAGGGGCAATCGCAAATGCATCAAATGATGACGGCACGCCTCCATTTTGAGCGGAGCCGGTTAAACAAGCTGCAGAACGCCTATCCGCTTGCGATGCCGGAGCGCCTGTACCGGCCGTTTACAGAAAAGCTGGCACAGGTGGATATGCAGCTGCAAAACGCCACGTCGCTCTATTTTATGAAGCAGCGGAATATCCTAGAACGGATGCAGGCTCATCTGCGTATGCAGTCACCGCAACAAACGGTAGTCTATGCAAAGCGCCAATTGGAAAATATGAGCCAACAGCTTACAAGAGCCGCATTTTCCAATATACAGCAAAATAGACGGCATTTTGATGGCACAATCCGTACGCTCGGCGCGTTAAATCCACTAGCCATCATGAACAAAGGGTTCAACGTTGCATACAAAGAAGGAAAGGTGGTCAAGTCGATCGACCAGCTTTCGAATGATGATGTAATTGACGTTGCATTCCATGACGGGAGTGCACGGGCGAAGATAATTGATGTAGAGAAGAAGGAGGAATAACGATGTCACAGCAATCATTTGCGGCGGCGATGACGGATCTGGAGGAAATCGTGCGCAAACTGGAGCAGGGAGACGTTCCGTTAGAAGAGGCGATTGATTTATATAAAAAGGGCATGGAGCTTTCTCAATTTTGTCATGAAAAGCTGACGAATGCGGAGCAACAGCTGATTTCAATAGTTGGTGAGGATGGTTCGAAGCAGCCGTTCCCATCAAATGCAGGTGAGGGCGAAAGATGAGTGGACGCTTACAGGAATTTATGAATGAGCATATAACGGAAATTGAATCGCATATGTATGGATTGGTTAAGGAAATCCAGGGACCCGGGCTATTGAAGGAAGCGATGCTTTATTCCCTTGAAGCAGGTGGCAAACGTATCCGCCCATTGTTTGTAGTGGCGGTATGCGAGCTGTTCAACAAGCCGCAGCAAGCGATGTATACGGTGGGGGCGACAATTGAAATCATCCATACGTATTCATTGATGCACGATGATTTGCCATGTATGGATGATGA
>JAZUQF010000196.1:0-13904 GCA_045605545.1 Lysinibacillus sp. | reverse complement strand
AACGTTTATCCAGTTTTGAAGGAACAAGACCTTCAATTGAATAATAAGTGAAGTGATGATGGCAGAGAGGCCACACCCGTTCCCATACCGAACACGGAAGTTAAGCTCTCTAGCGCCGATGGTAGTTGGGGGCTTCCCCCTGTGAGAGTAGGACATCGCTTCGCACCCAAACCCAATCTTAACGGATTGGGTTTTTTGTTTATCAGAAAGCCCCCAACCAGCAAACACCGAAGGTGAGCCCGGCGCGCAGGCGAGGGATTCATTCTATATAAAAGAAGTAATTCCCTCTCGTACGTAATCCCCGAGCAATGCGAGGGCCAAGAAGGACAAGGAAGCAAGGGAGAGAAGGAGGGAGCGTACATTGTAAGTGACTGAAAGAGCAAGTGTAGCTGAAGCAGGCATTCGACGGTCAACGTGCTGCGGAGGCTAACGCCGATGATAGTTGGGCGCACCTCTGTAAGAGTAGGACGGCGCTTCTTCATATGAAGGTACAATCTTTCTTGGAATTTTTATAAGGGACCCAAAAGCGATTGTCCGATGGGTAGCGCTTTTAGGTTAAACGTCAATCACCTTAGATTGACGTTGGATATGCCACTTCCTTCATAGCTCCTCATATTTCTCTTTTTATATGCCTAAGTGACTGTATACAGCAACGGGCAGCTCGCCTGTAAAATTAAAATTCCAATATCCTTTTTACTTCTGTAAGATAGGATTGGCTGATCGGCAGTTCGGTCCCATCCTTCATTTTCACTATGAAGTTGGAAGTGATGTCTCTGTAGATTTTCTGAATGAAATAAATGTTGATGATATAGGACCGGTGGATACGTATAAAAACATCGGGCAGTCGTAGCTGCAGTTCCTTTAATGTCACAGTTGTTTTATACTGTTCGCCTTCTTTATAGAACCATGTCTTTTTCTGAAGGCTTTCAATATGGGAAATCCGCTCTATTGGAACAGGGCTCCAGTCCTCATCCTGCCTTCCGGTCAAAAAGCGGTATGTATCCGGGCTCTCTATTTTAAAGAGAGGGGGCAACACGATGACAAGGGCGCCTTTTTCCCCACCTACCAGGATCGGATAACCGACTGCATAATAAGGTATCTCAAACAGGGAACCATCCATAACAGCGTCCACCTTCCTATTGGTCTGCAGCACTTTATAGGCCACGCTGTCAGATGGAACGGGTGCACCTATCTGTAAAGAGATTTTATGATGGCCTGAACCGAAATAAACGAATGTATCTTTCACGGCAATGGCGATCGAAGCGTCGCTCGGAATCCAATCTTCTAATATAGCTTTATACTGTTCTACGTGCTCTTTTTCAATCTGAATGTTTTCAAAAGACATGTATCTTCATTCCCCTCTGTATTATCTGATTTTTCACATTTCATCCTTCATATCCCATACTTCGTCTTAATATTCTAACATTTCATCCAAAAATAGTGAAAATTAAATTTCTCTGTTATATAGTAATTTACAAGAAGGTTGCCTGTTATGGAACAGGGGTGAGGTTATTTTCCTGGCAGAGCATCCGATTAACACAAATGGGAAGGTGGAAATTTATCATGTCAAGCAGACAAGAAAAAATCGAAGCAATCAAAAAAGAATGGGCAGAAAATCCGCGGTGGAAAGGTATTGAACGCTCATACTCAGCAGAAGAGGTAGTAAAATTACAAGGCTCTGTAGTAGTTGAGCAAACATTGGCAAAACGCGGTGCTGCTCGTCTTTGGAACTCTTTACAGGAAGAGCCGTTCATCAATGCGCTTGGTGCATTGACTGGTAATCAGGCAGTCCAACAAGTAAAGGCGGGTCTGAAGGCCATCTACCTATCTGGCTGGCAAGTAGCGGCTGATGCAAACCTTTCTGGCAATATGTATCCGGACCAATCCCTATATCCGGCAAACTCTGTGCCGGCTGTAGTAAAACGCATCAACCAGGCATTGCAACGTGCTGATCAAATCGATCAGGCGGAAGGACGCGAAGGCTTCGACTGGTTCGCACCAATCGTGGCTGATGCCGAGGCAGGCTTCGGTGGTCCATTGAATGTATTCGAGCTTGTGAAGGGCATGATTGAAGCTGGGGCAGCCGGCGTTCACTTGGAAGACCAATTGGCTTCCGAGAAGAAATGCGGCCACCTAGGCGGTAAAGTATTACTTCCAACTCAAAATGCAGTGCGCAATCTAATCTCTGCTCGTCTTGCAGCTGACGTGATGGGTGTAGATACAATCCTGATCGCTCGTACGGATGCAGATGCAGCTGACATGGTAACTTCAGATATCGACCCGCGCGATGCAGAGTTCATCACTGGCGAACGTACACCAGAAGGCTTCTTCCGTACAAAAGCCGGCATCAAGCAAGCAATCGCACGCGGTTTGGCATATGCACCATACGCAGACTTGATCTGGTGCGAAACATCAAAGCCATCTCTTGAGGAAGCACGTGAATTCGCTGCGGCAATCCATGAGAAATTCCCAGGAAAGATGCTTGCCTACAACTGCTCGCCATCATTCAACTGGAAAGCAAACCTTTCAGAAGAGGAAATCGCCGAGTACCAACGCGAGCTAGGCAAACTGGGCTACAAGTTCCAATTCGTAACATTGGCTGGCTTCCACAGCTTGAACAAAGCGATGTTCGAATTGGCTGCAGACTACAAAGACAACGGCATGGCTGCATACTCGAAGCTTCAACAAGCGGAATTTGCGCTTGAGGAAAAAGGATACACAGCTACTCGTCACCAACGTGAAGTCGGTACTGGCTACTTTGATGAAGTGTCACAGGTCATTTCCGGTGGTACATCTTCAACAACGGCGATGGCCGGTTCTACGGAAACTGAACAATTCGTATAATACTGACTGTCTAGGCGGTAAGACGAATACTAGTTTAATAATGTGCATCCGCATTCATGATAGGCCGAATGCGGATGTGCATCAACATACACAAAGGTAGGGGATTTTGAGTATGGGTCAAGCAACAACAGGCAAATTGAAAATCGTTGGTGAAATCACGCCACAAGTAGAGCAAGTGCTTACACCTGAAGCAATTGAATTTTTGACGCAGCTGCATGAAAAGTTCAATGATCAGCGTAAAGAGCTGCTGAAGCGTCGTGCAGAACGCCAACAACGCCTTGATGCTGGGGAGAAACTCGACTTCTTGCCAGAAACGAAGCATATTCGCGAAGGCGATTGGACGATAGCACCGCTTCCGGATGATCTGCAAGACCGTCGTGTGGAGATTACGGGTCCTGTCGACCGTAAAATGGTGATCAATGCATTGAATTCGGGTGCAAAAATGTTCATGGCATGTTTTGAAGATGCATCTTCTCCGACATGGGAAAACATGATCAGCGGCCAAATCAATATGCATGATGCAGTTCGCCGCACGATTTCTTATACGAACACGGCCAATGGCAAGGAGTATAAGCTGAATGAGGAGACGGCTGTCTTATTGGTACGTCCTCGCGGGCTGCACTTGATCGAGAAGAATGTGACGGTGAATGACGAAGTGATGTCGGGCAGCCTGTTCGACTTCGGGCTTTACTTCTTCCACAATGCGAAGGAGGCAATCGCCCGCGGTACAGGTCCTTACTTCTACCTTCCTAAGCTGGAAAGCCATTTGGAGGCCCGCTGGTGGAACGAGGTCTTTGTATTCGCTCAAGATTACATCGGCATTCCACAAGGGACGATCAAGGCGACTGTTTTAATCGAAACAATCACAGCGGCATTCGAAATGGATGAAATTCTATATGAATTACGCGACCATTCGAAAGGTCTGAACTGTGGACGCTGGGATTACATCTTCAGCTTCATCAAACGTCTGCGCAACCATCCGGAGGTCGTACTGCCGGACCGCGGGCAGGTGACGATGACTGTCCCATTCATGCGTGCGTATACACAATTGTGCATCCAGACATGCCATAAACGCAACGCACCGGCGATGGGCGGAATGGCTGCTCAAATCCCTGTCAAAGGAGATGATGAGGCAAATGCTGCGGCATTCGCAAAAGTGGCGGAAGACAAACGTCGTGAAGCGACGGATGGCCATGATGGTACATGGGTTGCTCACCCAGGTATGGTCCAGACTGCGATGGAGCAGTTCGACGCCATCATGACGACACCTAACCAAATCCACAAGAAACGGGAGGATGTATCCGTCACTGCAGATGATCTGCTGGCTGTTCCGGAGGGTACGATTACGGAAGATGGCCTTCGGGTGAATTTGAATGTCGGTGTCCAATACATCGCGTCATGGCTACGTGGTCAAGGGGCCGCGCCTATCCATAACTTGATGGAGGATGCTGCAACAGCGGAAATCTCCCGTACACAAGTATGGCAATGGATCCGCCATCAAAAGGGCGTCCTGGAAGATGGGCGCAAGGTGACAATGGAGCTGGTGCTTCAAGTGCTGGAGGAAGAGCTTGCAAAAATTAAAGAGGCTGTTGGGGAACAAGCCTATGAAAGCGGTCGTTATGCCGAAGCGACCGAGCTATTCAGAACTTTAATCGAGCAAGATGAATTCGTTGAGTTCTTAACGCTTCCTGGTTACACAAAAATTAGCTGATTAATAGTTCGTTCGACATGAAAACTCTACTATCATAAGTTCGTCAAGTACGCCTCTGCTCCAATTTTCACGGAGTTGGGCAGGGGTGGATGTTGAATATGGGTTTTGCCTCCCATAACATAGTATATATAGCGTTCAAACAAGGGGTCTATTATATAGAAGAATCGTGCGAGATTCTTCTATAACTAGAAAACGTGTCTTTCCGGTCGTGATGGGGCCGGGAAGGCATTTTTTATTGGCATCCTGCAGGGGGCATAAGTGCTGAAGTAAATAAGTATGAAGTGATTTGAGGGAAGAGAAACCAAGGGGGTAATGAGAGATGAAAAATAAAGAACTATTGCTTGTTCCAGGTCCGACACCGGTCGTTGAGGAAATCTATGAAGCATTGGCGAGTGAAACACGCGGGCATACGGATCCGCGTTTCGTCGCCATCTATAAACGGGCAATCGACAATACAAAGAAGCTGTTCAACACGGATGGGGAGGCATTCATCGTTGCAGGATCCGGCACGCTTGCGATGGAGATGGCGATTGTCAATACGATGGCCGAGGGGGAAAGGCTATTGGTCATCAGCCACGGCTATTTCGGTGACCGTTTCATCCCGCTTGCACAGGCATATGGAATAGAAGTAGACGTGCTGCAGGCCGAATGGGGAAGGCGTGTGGATGCGGCCATGGTGAAGGAAACGCTGGCCAAGCGCAGCTACAAGGCGGTGACCGTCACACATGCCGATACATCAACCGGGGTATCGGCGGATTTGGAGACGCTCATCCCGATGATCAAGGAAGCCGGTGCACTGGCCATCGTGGACGGTGTTGTAGCGACGGCAGCCCTGCAGGAGGATATGGGGAAAGGCTATGGAGGCAATGAAGACTACAAGATTGATATTACGCTGACAGGCTCCCAAAAGGCAATCGGCGTACCGCCGGGGCTCGCCATCATCGCATTTGGCAAGCAGGCGATTGCGGCAAGGGAGGCGCTGGGTGCGGTACGCGCCTATTATGCGGACATTGAAAACTGGAGGCCTGTCATGGACAATCCGGCAGCCTATTTTGCTACGCCGCCTGTGAATCTGATCTACGCATATGACAAGGCCCTCGAGATGGTACTGGAGGAGGGCATGGAGCGGCGTGAACAACGCCATGTGGCCTATGGTCGCGCGGTCCGTGCAGCCCTTCGTACATTGGGGATGACCCCTCTTGCCGATGAAACGGTCGCTGCCCCGACGCTGAGCTGCATGCTGTATCCGGAAGGCGTGGAAGATGCCAAATTCAGAAGCGCCCTGGCGGCACGTGGCCTCATCGTAGCCGGTGCACTGGCGCATCTGGCGGGCAAGGCGTTCCGCATCGGGCACATGGGGAATACGGAGGAGCGGCAATTGCTTGAAGCCATCCGGATTATCGGGGAAACATTGGCGGAGCAAGGTGTAGCGGTCAATCTGGAAGAGGCTGAAAAAGTGTTCAGAGAGATGATGGCCAAGGGGGCTGGGGCACCTTCCTAAAGGGAGGCCCCAATCCCTTTCTTGCCTCCTCCCTCACAAAGCCGTCCCTTCTCGGCCATCCTGAAATTCCATGGTACCGGAGTGCACTTTCCGAATAGGATAGAAGAAGCGCAACCCGCCTACCTGCTGTTGAATTGCTTTTCCGGTGGTTATACAATTGGAATAGGGATATGCCACTTCTTGAAGGGGAGAATATGATGTGGGAAATATAATTGTAGTGATACCGGCATTGAATCCTTTGCCGTCGCTGCTGGCCTTTGTGGAACAGTTGAAGGCGGCGGACATTAAGAAGGTGCTCATCATCAATGATGGAAGCGGGGAACGGTACGCGCCCATCTTTCAGGAGCTGTGCAATCAGCCGCACTGCACCGTGCTCGAACATGAGCGGAATGCAGGGAAGGGGCGTGCGCTGAAGACTGGCTTTGACTATATCATGGAGCATGAAAAGGATGTAGGGGGGCTGCTTACGGTGGGCGCCCACGGACAGCATACCATCGAGGACGTGGAGCTGATGCTGGAATCGGCCAAATTGTTTGCCGATGGGGTGGTGCTTGGCGTCCGCCAATTCCGTTCAAGGGAAATGCCGGTCAGCAGCTTTTTGGGGAATCAGGCGGCGTCCATCCTGTTTGAACTGCTATTCCATCATCGGCTGCTGGATATCCAGACCGGCCTGCGCTATATCCCGAAGCGTGAGCTGTATTGGCTGCGCAAGGTGGAGGGGGAACAGGCGGACTACGATACGAATATGCTGGTGGCAGCCATTCGCAGGAAGGTGCCGATTTACGAAATCCCAATCGGAGAGGCCAAGGTAAGAAAGAACTCCATCATGCATTATGATGAACTCATCGGGGCGAAAAAGATGCTCCAGCAAGTATGGAAAACGTTTTTGGCAAGCAAATCGATGATGAGGTGAAACTTTTTTTTTCCTGCTGCGTACATATTAATGAGTACTACAGGGTTACCAATCATCCTTGCAGGGAATGAATACACTGTAGTACTTATTTTTTTATCTAGGAGGCATTTGCATGGACGATAAACAATCAATGGAGCGGATGATTGCAGGGAAGGAAAAGCATTTTTCGGACGAGGGCTTCTTCCATACATTGAAAAAGTACGGCACAAAGCTGGGCTTCAAGGGCCTACATGCAGCGGCAACATTATATACGGCATTGAAAAGTCCAAATATGTCAAAGTCCAATAAGATGATCATCCTGGGTGCACTCGGCTATTTCATCCTGCCGTTTGATGTCGTGGCAGATATCCTGCCGGCTGTCGGGTTGTCGGATGATCTGGTAGTCATGACCGCTGCGCTGACGAAGGTGTTTATGAGCATTGATGATGAAATGAAGGCGGATGCACATGCGTTGCTGAAGAGGACGCTGGGCGAACGCTATGAGGATATGCAGGCAGAAAAAGTGGAATAGGACAAGCAGATTTCGCCCGAGGGCGGAATCTTTTTCTTTATCTCCCAAATAAGGTATCGTAAAAGAAAAGGATAGGAAAGGGTATGGGGATATGGAATATACAGATCCAGTAAAAAATCGGATAAAGCGCATTGAAGGACAGCTGCGCGGCATTTTGAAGATGATGGAGGACGGGAAGGATTGCAAGGAGGTCATTACCCAGCTCTCGGCTGTGCGGTCTGGTGTGGACCGTACAATCGGTGTCATCGTCAGTACAAATTTAGTGGAATGTGTGCGTCAGGCGGAAGGGAATGAGGACAAGGTGGACGAAATGATTAAAGAGGCGGTAAACCTTGTCGTCAAAAGCCGCTGATAGATTGGAGAGGGATGTATGCTAAAACGAATAACATTCTTTGTTATTTTAGTCGTGTTTGCCAAGCCGGTGTATGATGAAGTATCAAACTTTCTGGACGTCTATGTCCCGACGGAAGATGTTACGGTAGAGTCAGCCGAGCCAATCAAAACAGCATATACATCAGAACAGCAGCCAATAGACGCAGCAAATCAGACAGAACAAATCGACATCGCCCAGGCGGAAAAGCCCGGGAAGGTGGAAAACGCCGAACAGCTGGCGGATGCATTTTTCTATCATTTCAGCAGGTTGGACACGGAATTCACGATTGAATACCGTGGCAGCACGGAAGGCATCGAGCGCATGCTGACACGTGCGACCGAGGAGGCGTCCCAGCGTGATACGTATATCGCCGGACACCTGTCAAACCGTGAGATGGAATACGAATACCGGAAAACCGAAGCGACCATTCGGGTGAAGCAGAGCTACCTGACGAATGCGGAGCAGGAGAGGGCCGTCGAGGACGTCGTGGCATCGATCATGTCCACCCTCCAGCCGGAAGCGATGACGGACTTTGAAAAAGTGAAGTTCGTAAATGATTATATTGTCAAGAACACTATCTATAGTGAAGATTCGGTTGCCAGCTCCCATAGCGCCTATGCCGTCGCCTATGAAGGGAAGGGCGTGTGCCAGGGATACGCCTTATTTGCCCAGAAATTGCTGCAGGAGCTCGGGATGGAATCGATGTATGTCGTCGGAGAGGTGTATACGGGCGGCCATGCATGGAATCTGGTGAAGGTGGACGGGCAGTGGTACCATATGGATACGACATGGAACGATCCGGTACCCGACCGTGGAAACGGCGTCCGCTATGACTACTTCCTGCTGAACGACCGGGACATGAGGGTCGACCATTCATGGGAGGCCGCAGCCTATCCAAAGGCACAGAGCTCTGCCTACAGCTTCATGCATGTCGTACAGGACAGCTATGAGCTGGGGAACTATATCTATTTCAGCAATTCCGGCGACAACAACAAGCTCTATAAACTGGACAAGACGACGGGCAGCATGGAGAAGCTGGCGGATGTCCGTGCACTGTACATCGTAGGAGCGGGGGACTGGCTGTACTTCAGCAACTACTCCAAGGGCGCCTACCTGTCGAAAATCCGGCTTGATGGAACAGAGCTGACGATGCTGTTCAAAGAGGAAGTGGAGAACCTGTCCATTGAAGGGGACCATGTATACTTCACAGCCGAAAGCGGGGCCAAAAAAATAGCAATCGAGACTTACTGAGCATCACGCTTGGGAAGTTTTTTCGTCAATATAGTTTGTTTCGGTTAATGTATACAATTCCTATTAAAATGGTTGACTTTTGAAGTGGTATTATTTAAGATAAATGCAAATAAACGAAAGCCCACTGGACAACTGGAGGCTCCCATTCACATGGAATGGGAGCCTTTTGTGTCTCTATTAGTGAAAAGGAGGAATGACGACGAATGACAACCGACAATCAACTTGAGTACATTCTGCAGTTGCCGGATTTGCGGTTCACCAAATGGTGTGAAAAGGAATTCTCCATCAATCGCGGCGTCTATAACACAATCGATGAAAGGCTTTATGAAGCAGGATACCTACATGTACAGGACAGAAGAAGGGCCGTCGTCTCCTTCCTGCGGCAGTATGCAGGTCCGGCAGATGACCGGAAGTATTATAGATTCGGCCGTGGGAAGCTGTCTGGTGCGCTGCATCGGTTCAGTGAATAAAAATTTTTAGCTATATAACCTAGTAAGTTTGTTTGTTTAATTTAAATTGACTGGAAGCGAGGAATCAACTATGCAAAACATCGTCATCATCAACGGGGCGAATGCCCGTACATCACGGGTGAATGCCGTTTCACAGCATATCCAGAAGGTGGAGGAGGCCGTCTCAATCATCGAGGTGCACCAGTTGCCCGCAAATGACTTGCTGGCAGCCAATTTCGCAAGCGAAGCGATCAAGGCAGCCAATCAGCTTGTCCAGGCGGCAGACATTGTGGTCGTACTGACACCGGTTTATAAAGCAGCGTATTCAGGCATTTTGAAGACCTATTTAGATGTAATTCCGCAAAAAGGTTTAGAGGGCAAAACCATACTTCCTGTTGCAGTGGGGGGGAGCCTGCATCATCTGTTGGCCATCGATTATGCATTGAAGCCGGTGCTGGCGGCATTGGGGGCAACACACATCCTGCAGGGGGTATATATAGTGGATCAGGCGATTGAGCGGACGGACAATGGCTTTTCAATCGGCCAGGACGTCCGGGAGCGACTTGATCGGCAGTTGTGGAAGGCGTTCGGTGAGAGGTCTGTGGTGCATTAAGAAAAAGCTTCATCAGGGAGCGGGAGCAATGACTTGGTCTACGCCGTGGCTCGGAAAATAGGGCGATGCAGTTTGTAATGGGTGCAATGATCCCCGAATGGATATTCATCAAGAAAAATAGAGCTGCCTGGAATGTTTCGGCGTTCCAAGCAGCTCATCTCTTTTGTTGTAGCCTATAATCCAGTTGCACAGCTTCAGCCTTTTCCGATGTGTTGTCGATTTACTTGACTGATTGTGCAAGGCCTTCCACCCGTTTTAAGATATAGTCAATCGGCTTTCCTTCACAGAGCTCGAACTGCACGGCAGGGAATGCTGCCTTCAGCTGGTCTGTAAACAAATCACGGATGGACGGGATGTTCTTCAGTACGCCGCCGTTCACATGGAATGGATGTGCTCCGCTATTATAACCCGCTTTTTGCAGGGTTGCCGCTGCAAGGAGCGACAGTTCATCGGCTGCCCTTTGTGCAATGTCTTTAGCAGCTGCATCACCTCGTGTGACTGCCGGCTGGAGGTGGGCGCTGAGGCTGGCGAGCCGGGCATTCGTATAGTCCTCCCTGTACAGCCAGTTCATCAGTGCATCGATTCCGTCCAATTGCTCGGCCTCGAGCACCAGCCCGGCCAGGCAAGTGGGTGCAGCACGCCCGTCTGCGGCACGGAAGATGGCCTTCGCAATCTGCCTGCCGATCCAGTAGCCGCTGCCCTCATCGCCGCAGCGGTGGCCCCAGCCGCCAGTCCGCACAATTTCCCGTCCGTCATAACTGAAGCAGACGGCGCCTGTACCTGCAATCAGAAGGGAGGCGGGCCGGCCATCCGCGAGTCCGAGGAGCGCCGACGCCACATCATTTTCCACGATGAGCTGCCGGACTGTAAAAGCGGAACGGCCCAGGCACGACTCGACGATGCTGCGCACGGTCTGTTCGTCCTTGCCCGTATCGATGCCGGCTACCGCAAACACGGCTGCCGCAATGTCGCGGTCGGCCACTAGCTCCTCGGCGTCGCCCAGCAATGCCTCGAATACCCGCTCGACGCGTTCGCGTCCGATTGCCTGATAGTTCGAACCGGTCGTCGTGGCGGAAAACAGCTCCTGTCCGTCCATCCCTTGAAGCTTCATCGTCGTTTTCGTCGCACCGCCATCGACTGCCAGGACGATCATTGTGCGCTCCATCCTTCCAGAATGGACTCAAGCTTCCGCTCGGCATCTGTGATGGCATCGCTCTTATCCTGCACCCACTCCAGCAGGGTGGCAGAGTCCTTCCCGGCAATCTCGAGGGACCGGCGCATCGTCTCCGGGGCGGGCCCGCCAAGCAATGTGCGCACTTGAACGAAATGCTCGGGCTTCAGCGCATTGTAGAAGTCCTTCTTTGAAATATGGAGCGGTTTGCCCGTCACCTCCAGCGACTTTTCA
The DNA here is from genome assembly GCA_045605545.1 of Lysinibacillus sp. Classification (GTDB taxonomy): domain Bacteria; phylum Bacillota; class Bacilli; order Bacillales_A; family Planococcaceae; genus Lysinibacillus_B. Next base: position 2,333 of record JAZUQF010000196.1, on the reverse strand, counting down.
TTGGCGATTTCCCATGTCAGATTCGCAAGCGACTCGCCGCCGGATTCCATCAGGGAGCGGACGCACTTGCTGACGATGCTGTGGGACTGGCGGAATGAAATCCTTTCGGAACGGACGAGCGTATCGGCCAGCTCCGTCACATTGGCGAAGCTGTTCCTCGCGCGCTCCAGCAGGTTCTCCTTATTGACGTTCATCGTGAGAACGAGGCTGCCGAACAGCTTGTAGACACCGATGAGACGCTCCATCGCCCGCCATAAAAACGGCTGCATGTCATCCTCCGTATCGACGATGTCCCCGAACGGCGTATTGTGGATCATCTGCAGGACGGTACCCGTATCCCCGACGACGGCGGACAGCAGGGAGCGGGTATGCTCGATTGATACCGGATTTCGCTTCTGCGGCATGATGGAGCTGACCTGGACATAAGGGCTCGCCAGACGGAAGGCGTTGAACTCCTGTGTTGCCCATAATAGGAAGTCCTGCGAGGTGCGCCCCAAATTCAGGGCCGCCAGCTGGATGACGCTCGCCGCCTCCGCGATGTAGTCAGCGCCCGCAACGGCATCCCATGCATTTTCAATCAGACCGTCGAAGGCCAGGAGCTCCTGTACGCGTTCACGGCTGATATGGAAGCCCGTCGTCGTGAGGGCGGCGGCCCCCATGCTGCTCTTGTTGATCGTGTCGAAGGCGGCCTGCATGCGGTGGAAATCACGCGTCAGCTGATCGATGACCGCCTTTAGGTAATGCGCAAATGTCGTAGGCTGCGCCTGCTGCGTATGCGTGTAGCCAATCATGATCGTATCGACATGCTCCTCTGCGAAGGCAATGAGGGAGGTGCGCAGCTGCAGAAGCCCCTCCATGACGGACAGCATCTTCTTCCGCAGGGTCATCCGGTAGATGGCGATGCCCATATCATTCCGGCTGCGGGCGATGTGCAGGTTTCCGGCCACATCGCCGCCAAGCTCGATCAGTTTATCCTCGATCCGGAAAAACAAATCCTCGAACTGCGGACTGTAGTCCCCGGTTTTAAAATAGTCCAAATCCAAGTTCTTCAATGCCTTACCGATTTTTTGCGCATCTTCTGCCGAAACCAGCTTTTGCTCCTCCAACATTTTTAGATGCGCGGTATGAATATGAATCATCGATGTTAAAAAGTGTCGTTTCGCCTCATTATAGGCTGGCTGCAGGACCATTTGACGGTAGCTGTTCGCCGGAAAGTCGGTCCCTTCCATTTCATTGATGTAATCTTTATATTCCTGAAAAAACATACAATCATCCGCCTCCATTAGATACTGGTAAAATCATTATATTACAGAGCCGGCCGAACCTTTTGACAATTTTTCAGAAATCAGCAGGACAAGCAAGATCAGCCCGATCTGGAGCACCCCGTAGGCACAAGCCGTGCCGAATTTGAATGCGTACAGCTTTTGGAATATCGCGACCGATAAGGGGATGGTCGCCGTGCTGTATAGCAGGATGGATGCTACGAATTCCCCGATGCTCTGCACTAAAGCCAGCAATGTGCCTGCGATGATGCCGGACAAGGTCAACGGCAGGACGATCCGCTTGAATGTATACCACCAGCCTGCACCGAGACTACGTGATGCCTCCTCCACGGACTGGTCGAGCTGCAGCAGGGAAGCCGAGGTCGAACGGAATACAAGCGGCAGATGCCGGACGAAGTAGGCTAGCGGCAGAATCCAGAACGTGCCGATCAGCACCTGGTTGAAGGCGAACGGGCTTTCCATGCTGAATGCGGCGATGAGGTTGACGGCGACGACCGTACCAGGAAGCGCCCATGGAATCATGATGAGGGTATCGAGCAGAGATTTGCCCCTGAAGCTCAGCCGCACCATGGCATAGGCGGCGGCAACCCCGAAAAGGATATTGCCGACCGTGGCGACAGCCCCCATCTGAATCGAGTTCCAGATGGGCCGCCATGTCCGCTCATCCGTAAACAGTGCCTTGTAGTGGTCCAGTGTATAGTCCGTCGGCAGAATCTGAATCGTCCAGGCGCCGTCCTTCGAAAAGGAGATGAGGATGAGCACCAATATCGGCAGGATGAGAATCAACGTTCCCACGAAGGATAGAAGAATGGAAGTATATTTCAGCGGCTTTGAGGTGACCTCCGAACGGTGGACGCCTACACCCTTGCTCAAGTTCTGGTAGTTTCGCCGGTTTTGATACCAGCGCATGATGAGCAGGAACAGGATGGAGACAATCGACAGGATGGTGGACTGCGTCGCCGCCATATCCAGATTCCCGTTTGTCCGTGCCAAGTAAATCTGCATCGTCATCGTCCGTTCGACGCCGAACATGAGCGGTGCCGTATAGGA
>JAZUQF010000195.1:0-6097 GCA_045605545.1 Lysinibacillus sp. | reverse complement strand
GGCACACTCGTCTTCGATTTGATTTCCACCATTGCATCGATGTCATCCGCTGCGACCGGCTGCTCCAGCCAGTCGAGCCCCGCCGACTGCAGCTGGTTCAATGCCTGCAATGTATTGCCGCTGTTTTTCCAGCCCTGGTTCACATCCACGCGAATGGCAATATCGGCACCGACACGGGCACGTACCGCTTTGATACGTGCCACATCGCTTGCCACATCCCGGCCGACCTTCATTTTGAATGAACGGTAGCCTTCCTCCACCTTTTCGGCCGCCTGTGCCGCCATTTTTTCCGGTTCGCCGATGCTCAGTACATGCGTAATCGGGAATCTGTCATGATAGCGGCCGCCAATCAGCTGATAGACCGGTACACCGAGCTTCTTCCCCGTTACATCGAAGCAGGCGATGTCGATTGCCGCCTTCGCTGCAGGTGCATTTTTCACAAGGCTATCCATGAGCTCATGGATTTTTTCAAATTCCATCGGATTCTGCCCGATCAGCTTCGGTGCAAGGCGGTCCTTCAATACCGCATAGGTCCCTTCAAACGTCTCACCCGTCACATGGTCATCCGGCACCGATTCCCCCCAGCCCACATGGCCGCATTCCGTCGTCAGCTTCACGATGATGGACGGCATGGAAGGATACGTATCATAACTTACGATAAATGGTTCAATCAATGGTAGATCGATTGCAAAGATTTCTAGTTGTTTAATATTCATTCTATTTTCCCTCTTGCTGCGTTTTTTAATGTAGTCGCCAGTACGTCTACGCCTATCTGCAATGCTTCCTTATTGAACGTCATGGCCGGATGGTGCAGACCCGGCGCCAAATCGGCCCCGATGCCGATCATCGCCGCCTTCAGCTCCGGCTGCTTGACCGTATAATAGTGGAAATCATCGCTGCCCGGTGTAACGACGGGAGGAGCCAGACAGTCGTGGCCGCATGCTTCGATGATGGAGAGCTCCGCAATCCTTGCCGCCTCCTCCGATACTTCTGCGCCCGGCGTCAGGTCCTGCCATCTCCAGCCGACCTCCACCCCGAACATTGCCGCAATATGCCTGAACCCTGTCTCGATGCGCTTTTGAAGTTCTTTGATCAATTCATTCTTCTGGGCACGCACATCGATGGAAAATGACGCATTGCCGGGAATGATGTTGACGCTGCCGCCATCTGCCACCATCTTTGTCAGCTTGGCAGAACAGATTTCCGACGGGTCGATATGAAGGTTCTGGAGCATCTGCTGGATGGCGAATAGCACATCAATCGCATTCTTCCCCTGATGTGGACGAGCTCCATGCGCATCCACCCCTTGAACGGTGCCTTCGAGGAATACCGCCGCCCCATGATGGATGGCCGGAGCCACCTTGCCGAGCGGAAGCTCCTCGATTGGACGCAGATGGACGCCGTACAGGTGCGTCACATCCTTCAACACATCACGCTCGATCATCGATAGCGCGCCGCCTCCCGTTTCTTCGGCCGGTTGGAAAATAAAGCGCACACGGCTCTTCAGCTCCATCCCCTTCAAACGGCTCAATGCACCCAGCACCATCGTAATGTTGGCGTCATGTCCGCAGGAATGGTTGGCCTGCATCACACCGTCTACCTCCTGCCATAATGCATCGATATCAGCACGGACCGCAATCACCTTTTCGCCTTTTCCGATTTCCGCCACAAGGCCCGTCACATCATCGAATGTCCGATAAGGGACGCCCATTTCTTCCAGAATCGAAGCAATCTTCTTCGTTGTATTAAATTCCTTCCAGCTCACTTCCGGATGCGTGTGGAAGTGGTCAAACCATTCTAAAATTTTGTCCGCCTCTGTCGCTACTTGCTTCATGTTCATTCGCACCTCGAATACTTTGAATTCATTTTCTATATTATACATAACTATTTTCGAAAGTTTAGCGCAACTTGCCTATTTCAGTAGAAAAAGACCTGGCCGAGGGCAAACTGCAACCGGTCAGATGCAAACCGCTTCTTTGAATCTTGGCCCAAACAAAAAAGCCGGCTTAGCGCCGACTCTTACAAGCTTGAAAAGAATCCTTGTGGATATGCTGGTTGTTCCTGTAGCAAGTATTCCTGACCTTCTTCCGCCTCAACAGAAGCAAGCTCCATTTCCGCTTCTTCATCCAACAGATAGGTTTCAAAGCGCGATGACAGCAGACCGGACATGTCTTACACCCCTTATATTTTGAATTTTCTAATAATTAGACTATACAAGGGAATCAGCCATTATGCAAGCCCTTTATCCGCCTTATGCATAACAAGTATGAAACATATCTCCTTACGATATTATTTCACTATATAAATCCGCTCCTCTTCTATGGCGCCGTAATAAAGAAGCGTTTCTACCGCGCTTTTAAAGGCTTCATTCCTTACAATCACTTCAAGCTCGAACGTTTTATACTGGCTTTCGATTTCGCAGATGTACTCATGCAGGCACTGCACTTGCTCCGCCACCTCCACCTCTACAAAAAAAGGCAGTCTGCGGTCCGAAAAATGCGTCCCCCTTCTGATCCATACGCCTTCATTCGGGTAGTAGCGGATTGGGAGTTGTTTATTACAAGCAATGATGATGTCCATGACCAGCCTCCTTTTGTCCATCCTAAACAAAAAAGGCCGGCCCATGCAAATGAATGCATAGGCCGCACCCCGGTCAAGAAGTAGCCGTTTTTGAAACTTTTTCTTTTTTATCACCGATAAACTGGATGGCGAACATGACGCCGAAGACAGCCAGCCCTGTAATATCCGAAATGGATTCCGGATAGATCATCGCAAGACCCGCGGCGATCAGGATGATGCGCTCAAACCACATCAGCTTGCGATACCAGTAGCCAATGACGCCGGCACCGATGGCAATCATCCCCATAATGGCTGTGAACGTCACCCATAGAATCTCAAGCAAGGTTACATCAATCATAAGCAATGCCGGTGAGAAGACGATGATATACGGGATGATGAACGCTGCTATCGCCAGCTTCGCCGAATTCACCCCGGTCTTGATCGGATCGCCGCCCGATATCCCCGAGGCGGCAAATGCGGCGAGGGCGACGGGCGGTGTGATATCCGCGATGATGCCAAAGTAGAATACGAAGAAATGCGCAGACATGATGACAACCACCGGAATCAATTCACTTGGTGTGTTCGGTGCAAGCAATGCAATGATGGCAGGAGCTGCAATCGTCGATGTAATGACATAGTTTGCCGTTGTCGGTGCGCCCATCCCTAAAACCAACGAAGCTATCATGACAAGGATTAATGTCAATATAATGCTTCCACCGGCCAATTTCACTAGGCTGTTCGCCAATGATAGGCCAAGGCCCGTTTTTACAACAACACCGACAATGATGCCTGCACAAGCTGTGGCCGCCACTACGCCAAGAGCTGTACGTGCACCATCCACCAAGGCATCGATCATTTCCAATGGCCCCAGACGGGTTTCCTTATTGAACATGCCTGCCAGGATGCAGGCGAGGATGCCGTAAAGCGCAGCGTGCATGACCGGAACGCCTGCCAGCATAAGGACGATGATCAGGATGATTGGAAGCAGTAAATAGATTTTTTTCAGCACTTCCTTACGGTCCGGCATTTCTTCATCAGATAGCCCTTTCAATCCTAACCGCTTTGCTTCAAAATGCGTCATGATCCAGATGCCTGTAAAGTAGAGCAGGGCCGGGATGGCCGCCGCTTTTGCAATATCCCAATAGGTGACGCCGCGGCCGATGAACTCAACCATCAGGAAGGCTGCAGCCCCCATGATTGGCGGCATCAGCTGTCCACCTGTGGAAGCCGCCGCTTCAACCGCACCGGCAAATTCCTTTTTATAGCCCAGCTTCTTCATCATTGGAATTGTATAAGAGCCCGATGTAACAACGTTGGCCACCGATGAACCTGAAATCGTCCCCTGCAATGCCGAGGAGAAGATTGCTACCTTCGCAGGACCACCGACCAATTTACCTGCGATGGCCACCGCCAGATCATTGAAATACTGCCCTACCCCTGTTTTCACAAGGAATGCCCCGAACAGCAGGAACACGAAGATAAATGTCGCCGATACACTGATTGGCGTACCAAGAATCCCGTCCGTCGAGAAGAACATCAAATTCGAAATGCTTTCTAAATCCTGGCCACGGTGCGCTATGAAGTCCGGCATCTGCTGGCCATAATATGCATATGCCAAAAACAGCGCTGCAATAATCGTAATAGGCAGCCCCACTGCACGCCTCGCCCCTTCCAGAACGAGCAGGACGGCCAAGAGACCGATATAGAAATCCATCGTTTCCAATTGGCCGATTGATTGGACGAGGCGGTCGTAGTTGATTGTCCAATAGGACCCGACAACCACTGCCAATATGGATAAAATAAAATCATAGAACGGTATTTTATCCTTTCTTGCTTTCCGGCGGGCCGGGAAGAGCAGGAAAATGAACGTCAGCCCGAACCCTAAGTGGATTGTACGCTGGATTTGTGCTGGGAACACACCGAAAATTGCTGTATAAAGCTGAAACAGCGCAAATGCAAGCAATCCGAAGTAAATGACCCAACGGAAAATGCCGCCGACATTACGGGTATTGGACTCGATGTCGTACTTTTCAAGCAAGGCCTGCTGGTCGGCCTCCGATAACTGCTCGAACTTTTCACCTTTGTTATCCGCCATGCAACTCGACTCCTTTCAATTTTTCATAGAATGAAACTTTTTTAATTTCAAACTGATACGATTTGCCACGCTGTAGATTCTTCTTTAAATTATAGGACTGCCCATCGTATAAAAATGACAGGGCGTAGGCCACATCACCAATATATATGGAGAAGCCAGGCAAGGACTTCTCCTCATAATACAGTGTATACATGCCATCCTCGTAGATAAGCGTCTGGCCTTCCTCGGCATGGCCCGGCATGCCAATCGCCACATCCGAATAACGCATCAAAACCGGGCGGATGTGATAGGTAGGCAATACCTCATACGCCTCCGTTACATCCGTCAAATGAATTGAATGTGTAAAAACAAACTGAAAACTCTTCTCCTTATGTAAAGCTGCATAATACATTTCGGGGTCTTCTGCTCTTGTCTCCGTAAAACTGAATACCGGAAAAATAGGTATAAATAAGAAAGCAATCGCTATGACCATGAGCAAGAGTACGAGCACTTTTTTCATCATATCCAACCTTCTTATAGGAAAAGAGCTCTGTAGCAGTGCGCAACAGAGCTCATGGCAATTAGTTGTTTACTTCGTCAAAGTACTTTTGAGCACCTGGATGTACATCGATGCCGATGCCTTCCAATCCCGTTTCCGCTTTGATTAGTGCCCCTTTTGCATGGCTGATGTCACCTGTGTTGTCGTAGATGGCTTTTGTCATTGCATATACCAGGTCCTCAGAAAGGTCGTTGTTGACAGCCAGCATTGCAAGAACTGATACAGTAGGCACATCTTCAGCCAGACCATATGTGCCGGCCGGAATGCTGTCTACAGCATAATAAGGATATTTCTCGATCAGTGCCTCTGCCTTTTCAGCAGATACAGGGACGATGCTTACTTCTTTTGTTGCATTCAATGCCTCAACGGCAGCCGTCGGGTAGCCCGCCGTGACAAAGGCAGCATCAATCTGTCCGGATGAGATGCTATCTGTCGACTCGCCAAAATCAAGATTTTGCGGCTGGATGTCATCCATTGTCAGACCATGGATCTCCAATAATTGCTCGGCATTCGCGTAAGTACCGGAACCAGGAGCGCCCACGGACACTTTTTTACCTTTTAAATCTTCATAAGACGTAATACCGGAGTCGGCCAATGTAACAAGGTGGACCGTTTCAGGATAAAGCGCCCCCAAAGCTGAAATCGTATCAATCGGCTTCCCATCGAACATTTCAAGGCCTTCTGTCGCATAGTATGCGATGTCCGTTTGTACAAAGGCTACTTCCCCATCACCGTTTTGCAAACCAGTCATGTTTGCGGCTGACGCCTGAGAAACCTGGGCCGTAGTATTGACGCCCGTTTCCGTAGAGATAAGGTCTGCAAAGGTACCACCAAGCGCATAGTATGTACCTTGTGTCCCGCCTGTCAGAACACTCAAGAACTTAACACCGTAATCTTTTTCATCG
>JAZUQF010000194.1:0-9984 GCA_045605545.1 Lysinibacillus sp. | reverse complement strand
GGATCCCTGAACAAATTTTTGCTTCAGGCTCACTGTACCGAACGGGAAGCTGTGTGTTTTTTGCAGCTTTTTATTTTTGAAGAGCGTAATTTCCGTTGACCCCCCGCCAATATCGATTGTCACCGCAGAGGGTGTATCCATTGAATTCACGACTGCCAAAAAACCGAAATAGGCCTCTTCCTCCTCCGACAGGATATCAAGCTCTATCCGCGTCCCTGTCTTCATCCGTCCCACGATTTCTTCTCTATTGCTGGCCTGTCGCACAGCCGCTGTTGCAGCAGCCAGTATATCCGTCACCCCGTAGTCTTCGAGGATTTGCTTGAAGGAGGAAAGTGTTCTGGCTAAAAGGCAGATTCCCTCCTCGCTCATTTCCCCCGTAGGCAGCAGATGCGTACGTAAGCGCGCCACCGTCTTAATGTTGCCGAACTCATGGAGACCTTCATTTTTATCGTATTTATATAGGACAAGACGTATCGTATTCGAACCGATGTCAATAATAGCTGTTTTCAAGTTATTCATCTTCGTTCACTTCTTTCTCTCTATAGTCAGCGACACAGCTATCCATTAACATTCATCCCGTTTTTCTATTTATCATCGAGTAATCCCCGTTAAGTGCGATTCCCCTTGGACGCCCTTCGGAGACCGTTTCTTCATTATTTTCGAAAAAAGCCGGAATACCATGATAGCACCCGACTTTTATCACCTATTTTGCCGTTTACAGGCACTGTTAGTTAGAGTATCAACTGATCCATGCGTAAAATGAGCTCTGCAATTTCCGGCTTTGAAATCTGGTCCTCGGCGCCTACCTCCTCGCCCTTATGGCGAAGGTCATCTGTAATCAAGCTGGAGAAGATGATGACCGGCAGCTTCTGCAGGTCCGGATGCGCCTTGATTTTCTTCGTCAAGTGATGGCCATCCATCTGCGGCATTTCAATATCCGTCACCACCAGCTGGACATGGTTTTCAATGTTGTTATCCGCCTTTGCCAGCGCCTCTAAATATTCGTAGGCATCTCTTCCGTTTTCAAAGAAATCGACATTGGCATAGCCGGCTTCCGACATCGTATCAAAGAGCAGCTTGCGCAACAGCGGTGAATCCTCCGCTATTACGACCTTCTTCTCGGAGCGGTCCCGTTTGCCCAGCTTTTTCACTGATTCCACACTGATGCTTGAGGCCGGATTGATGTCCACCATAATCCGTTCGAAGTCGAGCAGCAGAATCATCTCGTTATTGTATTTTACAACCCCGATCACCTGCGATGCCCCGCCCTGGTACATGTCTGAAGGCTTTTCAATCTGATCCCATGAAATACGGTGAATCTGCGTTACATTGTCGACATGGAATACGACACGCTGTTTATTGAATTCCGCCACAATATATTTTTGCTGCGGACTGTGTTCTACATTCTGGATGCCCAAGACCTTCAGCATATCCACCACCGGCAGCACCTCTCCACGAAGCTGGATGATTCCCTCCACGTGGGGATGTGCATGAGGAATAAATGTCACATTCATAGGCTGGATGATTTCTTTCACTTTAATGACGTTAATACCAAATTTATTATTTGCAACCTCAAATTCGACAATCTCAAGTTCATTTGTGCCACTTTCTAATAAAATACCTTTATTTCCTTTTACCAAAACCCGCACACCCCTTTATGTTTTTTCCTATATATACAGCAATTGTATCATAGGCAGGGCATTTATCCTACACGCGATTTCTCGTATAGATGAGGAAAGAAGCAGGTTAATGCCAAGGCCGGCTTATTCCTCCACATAGTGTCGGATGAGTGCCTGTGTCCCCTTTTCCCCATATCCTCGTGCTTGCAGTTCTGCGTACAGCTCTTTTGCCAAAGAAAGCCCCGGCAGCTGGAGATTCATCCTCTCCGCTTCATCGATGGCAATCTTGATGTCCTTCACCATGTGCTTGATATAAAAGCCTGGCTCCAAGTCCCCTTGCAGCATGCGAGGGGCAAGATTGGACAGCGACCACGACCCCGCTGCACCTGAAGTAATGGACTTGAGGACGTCCTCCATTGACAGCCCGGCCTTCAACCCGTAGGCCATCGATTCACATACCCCAATCATCCCGGAAGCAATGACAATCTGATTGCACATTTTTGCATGTTGGCCCGCACCGGCCGGACCATGATAGACGATGTTTGCGCCGAATGTCTGTAAAATCGGCAGCAGCTGATTGAATATTTCCTCTTCCCCACCAATCATGATGGAAAGCGTGCCGTTTTTGGCTCCTATATCCCCGCCCGACACAGGAGCATCCATCATATGTACATTTCGTTCACGGCCGATGTCGAACAGTTTTTTTGCCAGGCTCGGCTCGGAAGTTGTCATATCCACGGCTATGGCTCCTTCCTTTGCCGTCTGGAAAACTCCCTGCTCGCCTATGAATACGTCCTCCACATCTTTTGGGTAGCCTACCATTGTAAAGATGATGTCCTGCCCTTTGCTCGCCTCCGCCGGGGTCGCCGCCCACTTTGCACCGAGAGCCACCAGTTCATCCGTTTTCTCCTTCGTCCTGTTGTAGACGGTCAGTTCATGGCCCGCCTGCAGCAAATGTTTGACAATGCTGGCCCCCATTACACCGGTACCGATGAATGCTATTTTTTTCTTCATATATATTCCCCCTTTTTTTCTAGTCTACCAAATCTTAAAGATAAAGAATCTGAAAAATGAGAATGAAAGGAATTTTTTTATTTCCAACCGATGAAAAAATAACCTCCCCTTTTTTCCTGATAGGCACCCGGCAAAAAAAAGAGAGCAGCTGCGCTTCGGCATCTGCTCTTAAGGGGGAAATGAGAATGTTGCTGTGTTCATCAGTATTATTCCCAGTTATTTAAGACATAAACATTTTTTTAACCTTTATTGCAAAAAATTTTTTTGAATAAATTCATCTTCCTTTTCATCCGTACTTAGCATATCGTATTCATTCAGCAATTCATCAAGCCGCCTGCTAAGTTGGATTGTCTTTGCATTTTGAAAGCCATGCTTCAAGCCAGATTGAATCATGAGTGTACGTGTAAGTTCTACTTGCTTTAAAATGCCCTTTTCCATCTACTGCCCCCCATGCGTGATTAATTATTAATTCATTATACGATATTTTTCAACCTATGGGAAATATTTCATGTTCTTGGTGCCTCTAAAAATGTAAAGATGACATTCCCGCCCTGCTTCGCTTCCCCGCGGAAATGCTTGAACTGCGGATCCCTTACGAGCACCTCGCGGAAAGAAAGATATTCGGCCTTTTGAACCTCTACCTTCTCCACTTCTCCGTTCCGTAATTGATCTAATAATCGTTTATATTGTTCCATCATAGAATCCCACCTTTTTGTACCCGCTTTGTTCCATTATACAATCAAATGGCGGAAAATGAGGGAAATACAGCTCTGTTCCCCTCTAACAGCAGGCTTGCTTGCTTTCGCACCAGCCTCCCTGCTCCCATTAACTGACGAATCATTTTTCAGGAGGTTTCTTCTCGCGCGTGGCAATTTACCATTTATAGCATCATCCTGAAAGAAAGCAGCTTCCCGCTACACAGAGTCTCCTCCATCAAGCTGATAAACGGCTTTGCTTGCATTTTTGATTTTTCCTACCAAAATTCTATTGGTGCTTTTTGATTGTAGCGAACTTCTGAATGGGTGGCATCAACTATGTTTGTTTCTCTTGGCAGTATGCCCTTTTTAATGGCATTTCAACGGTATTATCAATATGTAAAACAAGTAGATTCATACACTGTAGGCCAAGTCGGTGGAATTTCGTCAATGAGCCTGGATAAACGACCCCCTCCTCCAAAAGAGCATCCAGTAACAGATTTCCTTTTCACGGCTAGATAAGGGAAGGAACCTCTCAAAAAAGCCCACATCCATAATACACGTAGCACTTAAGGAAAAAAAGTTCATTGCAGGAAATAAAAAAATTACCCCAATATGATTAATTATTCAAAAAACTCTTTACCTTTCCTAAAATTTATTGCAAACTGTTAAGTATTAGTCGATAAAGGAGCTGACTGCTTATGAAAATAGCTGAAGTTGGGAATATTGTCGAATTTAAAGATGGTTTGCAAGGACTTGTCGAAAAGGTGAATGAGAACTCTGTCATTGTCAACCTGACAATCATGGACGATTTCCACTACATGGATATTGAAGAAAAAACCGTCATCAACCACAAGAGATATAAGATTCTGCAAAAATAAAGATACATAATTGTTTTCACTCCTTATCATCTTAAAAGATGATGAAGGGGTGTTTTTTTGTTACACTGTATGTCAGGAGGGAACTAGAAAATGATGAAACATAAACAAACAATCGCGCTCCTTCTGTCTTTGTTTTTCGTCTACACAATGCTGATTTATACGTTCGAAGAGACAGCGATTTTTTGGTATCTATATGCCTTCACCCTTTTGATAGGAATTGCCGTCTCTCTGCTTTTTGGAAAATTCGAAGACAGACTTCCGACTTGGCAATATCTAATCTATGGCATAGGCTATGGGACAATCACATACGGCCTCGTCAGACTGGGTTATGTATTGCTTCCGTATATCGATAGCACGGCAGAAAAAGATATCACTAAATTTTTGGAAACATACGGTCCTACTAACGTTTGGCATTATCTCATGCTGATTTTCATCATCGTCATTGGCGAGGAAATTTTTTGGCGTGGGTACGTACAGCAGCAACTAAAGCGCTTCACTTCTCCCCTGTATGCAGTGTTCATCACTGCACTCTTATTCTCCATCTCCCTAGCAATCAGCGGATTTCTACCAGGTGCCTTGGCAGCCATTGTGGCGGGGTTGATTTGGGGAGCATTGTATGAGTGGAAGAAGAGCCTGCCGCTGATTATTGTAGCCCACCTTACTTTTGCCTTGTTATTATTTCTAATTTTGCCTATTATTTAATTGTACGGAACTTACTTTCTCTCAACACGTCAAATTATTAACAAGGAGGATACGAAGATGAAAAAACACACTTTACTTTTCACATCGGCATTGGCAGCAATGCTCCTACTCGCAGCTTGTAATACTACGGAGGAAGAAGAAACTCCAATTGACGAACAAACAACAGGTTCCGAGAGTGAAACAACTGAGACGCAAGATGAAGGCACTGAAAATGAAAATGAAGCATCCGATGAGGCATCCACTGAAGCACCTGAAGAAGATGCAGGAGAAAGCACGGAAAGCGCTCCATCCACTATTCAATACAAGGATGAAAACGGACAGCCCCAAGAAGCGGCTACGACTTGGACAACAAGTCCCGAACAGGATTATGAAATTGCTTTAGCAGAAGGGTTTACACTTGATGCAGAAGAGCCTGGACGTGACATGGTGACATATGCGGCAAATGATGCAGTCTCCATGCGCATCGAGACATTTTCAAAAGATGAAACACATTATGAAGAAATGGCAAGACAGACGGAGAGCAATGTAGGCGTTACTGCGCCGGACGGCAATTACCAGCCGTATGAAGTGAAGGATTTAGTAGCTGAAAATAAAGATGTTCAGCATGCCACGGGATTCATTGTGACATATCCTGAAAATGAAGAGCAGGTGGTCACAGTCATCTTTGAAAAGGAATCGAAGATCGTCCGTTTAACAGTATTCGACCGTACATCATCGGAAGTGACGGATGCCCTATTGAAAATGGGTCTGACAGTTAAATAATGACGTAATAAAAAGGAGCCTGCTCGATGCATGCTCCTTTTTTTAATAGGACAGGTCCTTGATGGACAATCCTAATTTCTTCAATAATTCAATTGCCATATCTTTTTCTTCAGAGGTCAATACATTCATCAATTCATGAAGTTCCTTTTCATGCTGGGGAAAAATCTCACCCATGAAAGCAGCTCCTTCTTCAGAAATTTCCGCGTATGTTACACGACGGTCTGTCGGACAGGATACGCGTTTGAGAAAGCCGCGCTTCTCTAATTTATCCACAACATAGGTAATCGACCCACTCGCAAGCAGAATCTTATTTCCGATTTGCTGGAGCGGCTGCCGTCCCTTATGATATAACAGCTCCAGTACAGCAAATTCTGTCGGGTTCAGCCCCTTTTGATGGAAAAATTGATTTGTCGTCTCACTAATCGCTTTATGGGCCCGTGATAATACAATAAATAGTTTAAGCGATTGTTTTACATCTTCTGTTATCATTGACAAATCATCCTCTACTTTTTTATTATAAATGCTATTATAGCGAGTAGAAAAAAGCTTTGTCAAAATGAAAATCACCCCGGCAGCATATTTCCACGCAGCCGCATCATCTGGTTTGCCAACGCATGAGGAAATGTCAGGATAAATGTCGTTCCGATATTCGGCATGCTTTCCACTTCCACTGTACCGTTTGCATCGTCCATTATTTTTTTAACCAACGGCAGACCCAGGCCCGTTCCCTGATCCTTCGTTGTAAAAAACGGCTTGAAAAGGTTATTATGCGCCTCCTTGCTCAGTCCGATTCCTTCATCCTGCACACAAAGCTGTACATAAGAAGAAGTGGCATGGAGCCGTATACAAACGCTGCCCTGCTTGTCCATTGCCTGGATGGCGTTCTTCACCAAGTTGATGAGCATCTGCCTAAGCCTTCCTTCGTTTCCTAAAACGACGTGGCTGAGCTTTTCATCGACCTCCAGCTGCAGAATGACATGATGCATCAACGCTTCAAACTGCATGAAGTCAATCGCTTCTTTTGCAAGCTCTACCAAGTCCACTTGCTCTACATTCATGTTGCGCGGCTTCGACAGGAACAGAAGCTCCGACAAAATAGAATCCAGTCTTTCAAACTCTTGATCCATGATGGAAAAGTAGCTTTCCTGGCTGACCGGCGCTTCACTCTTAATTAATTCCATGAATCCTTTCAGCGCCGTCAAAGGATTCCGGATTTCATGTGCAATGGAGGCGCTCATTTGCCCCAATTCCTTTAAATAGCTCTGCTCCTTGACCTGGTCCTGCAGTCTCATATAGTCCGTATTATCAAAAATCGATGTAATATATATACCTTTGTCATAATCGTACATGACTTTTACTTCATAATAAAAAATATCTGCACCTTCACTTTTTTGAAGAGGCAAGGTGGCGGCAACTCTCTTTTCTATATTTTCAAAAAATTCAGTAGCCACTGTATATTCATAAGTGAAATATTTTAGCATCTTCTTAAAATGCGCGGATAATATCTTGCTTTTATCAAGTCCCAAATATTGCTGAGCCTTTTGGTTTATTTCGAGGACATGCCCCTTTGCATCAAATACTATCATCCCCAGTTCAATCTGGTTGAACACCGAGATGCTTGACCAAATTTCCTGCTTCTGAGCCTGTTGCTTTATATCTTGAATTGTAACGATTATACTATCCTGTAGTTCATCGTAACGCCCACTAAGGGTAAGGACTGCCGGAACTGACGTTTCCACCCGTATTTCTTCCACCACTCCGGATTGCCGGCACGCCCGCTCTATAAATTCCTGCCATTTCGCAGTGGAATCAGCGGCAAGCGGCAGGACATCTTCACCTTCTGCAAGCTCCAGTAGGGCTTTCGCCTGTTTGCTTACAAATACAATTTCCAAAGCCGTCGAAACAATTATCGTACAATGGGCTAGCTGTGCCTCTTGGTGGAAATCTGTGCTGGGGGCTAATATCATAGTCATTCCTCCCTTTCATTCAAGCTCAGATAACGTAGTTTATGCTTAAATCTCTTACATTATACATAATATCTCTTTTTTCTATTATATCTTACAAGTAGTATAAATTATTCCATAATTTAGATATTAATAGAATGGGTAATTTTTATCATATTGTTCCCCTTTGGTTACACTGTTACAATAGAATCGTGAAGGAGATTAGATTATGAAAACAATTTTAGCTACACTCAACGCCAAGTACATCCATACAAATTTGGCAATCCGTTATCTAAAAGCAAGCGCACGGCCTGAATTCGACCCAGAGCTTGCCGAATATACAATCAAGGACCCAGCATTCAATATTGTTGCCGACTTGTTCCAAAAAAAGCCTGATGTTGTCGGCTTCAGCTGCTATATTTGGAACATCGAGGAGACAATCAAGGTTGTACGCATGCTGAAGACCGTACTTCCGCACACGAAAATCGTGCTGGGTGGACCAGAAGTATCCTATGACGTCCATGACTGGCTGCGCAAGATTCCCGAAGTGGATTTCATCATCATGGGTGAAGGGGAAATATCTTTTAAGGAGCTGCTGCACTACTTCGACGGAAACCTCTCACTAGAAGAAGTACGCGGCATCTGCTACTTAGAGGATAATAAAGTCAAAATCCATGCACAGCCTCCAAAAATAGACCTGCGGGAACTAGCATCACCATTCCGTTTCGAAGAGGACCTTCCCCATCTAGGCAAACGGATTCAATATATCGAGACGAGCCGTGGGTGTCCTTTCCAATGCCAGTTCTGCCTGTCGAGCATTGAAGTCGGTGTCCGCTATTTCAACCGCGAGAAAATCAAGGAGGATATCCGCTTCTTGATGGACAATGGGGCGCGGACGATCAAGTTCGTCGACCGTACATTCAATATCAGCCGAAGCTATGCGATGGAGATGTTCCAATTCCTGATTGACGAGCATAAGCCAGGGGTCGTATTCCAGTTTGAAATCACGGCAGATATCATGCGGCCTGAGGTCATCCAATTTTTAAACGACAATGCACCGGCAGGACTTTTCCGGTTTGAAATCGGTGTACAGTCCACAAATGATTTGACGAATGATTTGGTGAAGCGCCGTCAAAATTTCGACAAACTGAAACGTACCGTGACGATGGTAAAAGAAGGAGGCAAGATCGATCAGCATCTTGATTTGATTGCCGGTCTTCCGGAAGAAGATTATAATTCCTTCCGTAAAACCTTCAATGATGTATTCGCCATGCGCCCGGAGGAATTGCAGCTCGGCTTCCTGAAGCTGCTACGCGGTACAGGTCTGCGTCTTGAAGCGCAGAAATACGGCTACACATATGTTGACGTGGCACCGTATGAAATTTTCTCAAACAACGTGCTGCCGTTCGATGACATCGTGCGCATCAAGCATGCTGAAGATGTCCTGGAGAAATACTGGAATGCCCATCGGATGGATCAGACAATCGAGCACCTCGTCACTAATGTATTCGAGACACCGTTCGACTTCTTCCAAAGCTTCGGAACATATTGGGAGGAGCGAGGCTGGTCCCGGATTGGGCATCAGTTGGAGGATCTTTTCCTGCGTCTGCTGGAGTTTTTAAGTACCTTGCCGCATGTCGATTTAGGCGTTGTAAGAACATTGATGCTGGTTGATTACTTCAAGCCGATGTCATTCATCCCCCGTAAGACATGGTGGGAAGAGCGGGTGCCTGAAGACAAGATGAAGGAGCTCTATAAAGCGATCCGTGCTGACGCCGCAGTGGCAGGAGAAGAATTTTCCAAAATGAACGTCAGCGAAAAAGACCTGTTCAAGCATTCCCTCATCCTGCCATCAAGCATTTCCGTTCAGGACTTGCAAAAAGGGCATGTAATGAAAAAAGAGGGCTATTTATTCACATATTTCCGCCAAGGACAAGCTCCTTATATGGCAGATATCCAAATATAAAAAAGAAGGGGATTGCCGGACAAGCTCACACTTGTCGGGCAATCCCCTTTTCTTTATCCAATGATTACTCGCTCCTTCGGGTAGTGATGGGTCACTTTCTTTGACTTCCCACCTAATGTATAGAGGAAGGAAATGAGCCCGACACGTCCGATGAACATGAGGATCATAACGACCACTTTCCCGATGATTGATAAATCATCCGTTATACCGAGGCTCATTCCGCATGTTCCGAAAGCCGAGGTGATTTCAAAAATGATTTGCGTCGTCGTCGCATGGGGTTCTGTAATCAGCAAGATCATCGTTGATATGAGCACCATGAACAATGCGAGGAAAATGACCGCAAAGGAACGGAACACATCAATGGGATGGATTTCACGCCCAAATATCTGCAGCTCATTCCTC
>JAZUQF010000193.1:0-16032 GCA_045605545.1 Lysinibacillus sp. | reverse complement strand
GATTTCTTCGCTTTCGCTGCCTCCAGATGATAAATCTCAAACAACAACTTCGATTCAATATTAAAAAAATCTTCAATCCCCTGATACTGATTAATATTGTCGATTTCCTGGAAGTACCTCTTTGAAATTGTTTCTGATATTGAATGTTGATGTAGCTGCATAGATTACCCCATCTTTCTAAATGCTCACCGCATAAATTATTTACAAAATATAACATAAATCCATTCCTGATATACGAATGAAAAATAAAATACGAACATGCTCAATTATTATTTTTTCAATCTTTTTGGCCATGAGATGCTAAATACTAGAGAAACTTAAAAATAACCATAACATGAGTACCTTACTAACTACAGTGAATATTACCATATTTTGCGATTTTTTTTCAACTTTATTTTGCCGACATATAGTCCAAAAATCTCACAACTAGGTAGTAAGGCCATTTGGCTACCACCCGCCAAGCTAAGGCGCACCTTGAATAAAGGTGCAATTAATGAAAATTGGATAAATTGGAAATATATCATTATATTCCTTTTTGCCAATTTTTTGATTGCATTTTTGACAAAAAAATCAGTTAACCATAATTTTCTGTCCATTATTCATGAATCTTCTCTATTTCATTTCTCTGATTATGTAGTAGAATAGAAGATAATTATTTAAAATCCTTAAAAGAGGTGCTAAAAATTGGATCCTAAACAAATTGAAGAAATCATGGATGTCATCAAAGAATTTTTCCCGGAGAATACGTCCATCGCCATTTCTGACTCAAACGAGTACATCTACTATCAGCCAAGCAAGAAAGTAGACCTGAAAATCAAGCCGGGTGACGCGATTAAGGAAGGTTCAGCTGCCCACAAAGCACTGACATATGGTCAAAAAATCAGTACATACATTGAACCGGATGTTTTTGGAGTACCGTATTTCGGCATGAGTATTCCTTTAATCGAGGAAGGCGAGACAAAAGGTGCCATCACGGCCATCTTCCCACAAAAGCCATCGCCATTCTTGACGAATTACATTACGGTGAAAATCGACGACTGCTGGTACCCGATCAAGCATAACCAGGTCATCTACTTGGAGACCCAACTTCGTAAAACGTTTGTTAAAACGATGAACCGCGAAGGCTACCACCGCTTGAACTTGAGCGACCTTGAGCTCTTCCTGGCCCCGGATTCATTCATCCGCTGCCACCGTTCTTATATTGTAAATATCGATTATATTGATGAAATCCAGCCGGATTCTCACTCCACTTTCCTATTAATCATGAAAGATGGTACAAGAATCCCTGTTTCTCAGCGTTACGCAAGCTATTTCCGTCGTTCGCTGGGCTTCTAATTCGCAATCATTTATTTTTCATTAAAAAGTCTTTTGTCCTAGTGGCAAAAGACTTTTTTCATTTTTTTGTCTTCTTTGAATTGAATGTTTTTTCTTCCATATTGAGACTTATGGTCGAAAATGCATTTTTTTCCTCTTTTGTACGTATTTTAAGCACTTTCATGTACAATGTAAAGAAAGTGTGACAATTTAGTGATATTATCACTCTAAATGGTTGATAAATCAATCCATCGAATAAACAGAAAATTCTAACACGATTTTCCGAAAACAATTTCATTTTATTAATTTAAATTTAGGGGGAGGATTTCAGTATGGATCCAAGAGTTGAGAAGCGCTTAGGTTTAAAAGAACTGGCAGACAAAATCGTTTCTGCAGAAGAGGCTGCTGCATTAATCCAGGACGGTACAGTGGTAGGTATGTCCGGTTTCACTCGTGCGGGGGATGCAAAAGTGGTGCCAATGGCATTAGCGGAGCGCGCGAAAAACGAAAAACTTAAAATTGATGTATATACAGGTGCCTCTCTAGGGCCTGAAGTGGATAACCACCTTGCTGCTGCAGGTGCAATCAATAAACGTGGTCCTTTCCAAGGCGATGCTGTTATGCGCGGTCTGATCAACAAAGGGGAAGTAACATATGTTGATGCCCACCTTTCACATAACGCTGAATTAGTTCGTCAAGGAATCATCGGACCAATCAAGCATTTAATTCTTGAAGCAGTTGCAATCACTGAAGACGGATTAATCATTCCAACAAACTCTGTTGGTAACTCGCCTATCTTCGCTCAATATGCTGAAAATATCATTGTGGAGTTGAACATCTCCCATCCGGAATCTTTAGTCGGTATTCACGACATCTACATTCCTGGTGAACAAGGTGAGCGTGAGCCAATCCCGATGACGAATGCCATCGACCGTATCGGTGAAATTGGTATCCGTGTAGACCTTGATAAAATCCAGGCAATCGTTATTTCGGAAGAGCCAGATGCGCCTTCATTAATCGTTCCTCCAGATGAAGAAACTCAAACAATGGCAAATATCCTTCTTGATTTCTTCAGTGATGAAATCAAAGCTGGTCGTTTGACGAAGAATCTGATGCCACTACAATCAGGTGTGGGATCTGTAGCGAACGCTGTGCTTGATGGCTTTGCTGACTCAGAATTTGAAGATCTAGTCGTTGCTTCAGAAGTACTTCAAGATGCTGTATTCAACTTGATCGATGCTGGTAAGGTTAAATTTGCCACTGCTACTTCTATCACTCTAACGGAAGAGCTACAGAAAAAAGTGTACGGTAACTTGGAAAAGTATGCCGATAAAATTTGCCTTCGTCCACAAGAAATTTCCAACCACCCAGAGGTCATCCGTCGTTTAGGCTTAATTTCCATCAACACGGCTCTTGAGTTGGACATCTATGGAAACGTAAACTCAACACACGTTTCTGGAACGAAAATGATGAACGGTATCGGCGGTTCTGGCGACTTTGCACGTAACGCTCGTCTTGGTATCTTCGTAACGAAATCATACGCAAAAGGCGGCGCGATTTCTTCCATCGTACCAATGGTTTCTCACGTAGACCATACTGAACATGATGTGGATGTAATCGTAACTGAACAAGGGATTGCCGACTTACGTGGCCTTGCTCCAAAAGAGCGTGTACCTTTAATTATCGAAAACTGTGCACACCCTGACTTCAAAGAGCAGTTATGGGACTACTACAACCGCGCTGTTGAAGCGACAGGCAATGCACAAACTCCTCATATCCTTGAGGAAGCCCTTTCTTGGCACGTAAACCTGTCAAAAAATAAAACAATGAAAAAAGAATCAACGAAAGCGTAATTCTTTTATGGCCTGGCAAACATAGTTTGCCAGGCTTTTTCTATTCAGGGAAAGCTACCATCCCGCCCGTGCGGAATGAAAAAAAGAGGACCGGTCGGGAAAGAGGGTCTTTCCAAACAGTCCATGCCTTTCTTCACCAGCGCCCAAAAAGGACACCCGAAAGTATTTTTCAGGCGCCCTTTTTTCTATCAATGATGCTTTGTATTTTTGGAATCCTGCGGGTCCTGCTCTTCATTGAAATGATGAACAGTTGTTTGAGCTCCCTCATCCACCATATGGTTGCCCTCTAATACAAGGTCGACCGGCTCGGCCGCCGTTGTTGCAATATCCTCCAGGGACTCGTCCAGATGGCCGTCATTGCCTGTTGCAGCCATTTCAGAAGGGGAGACCTTTTTATTCGTCTGATTTGTAGCCAATGTCTCCTCGGCTGTCTTGTTTGAAGGATTTGTTGTATAGGTCGCGTCTGATGGATTCGTGACTTTACTCACCAACCCTTTTATTCCGCCGCTTTCCTGTTGGAATTGATTTGCCTTGCCTTTGAACTGATTGAAATATTCCATTGCTTTATCGCGATTTTCTTTTTTGCTTAAATAGGATGCTGCACCTGCTACTAATCCGGCAAGCACAACTCCTTTGCCTTTTAACTTTGCCATGCCAATCCCTCCACATGTTTGTTATGTGGAATATTTACCCTTGCGCCTTTTTTTTAAACATTGCTTCGCCTCCCTAAATAATGAGGCACCCTTCCAATCAGCGGTTCTTCCAATGGATAACGCTTGCTACAGCAGCTGTTTAAGACCAGTCCGGGCTTTTTTGCATGCGGGTCGGAAAGGAACACCTGGAATGAATATGTCTAGAACCCAGGGCATCTAATAAGCTCTGTCCTCATCCAGGCAGGGTCTCAGGGGAAAGATGGAGCTATTAAGGTAGATTTATATACATGCCCCTTATATCTCTTCTATGTATCTTCTTCACTCACGGCCGTTTCTTGTGCTATTTGCAGTGATATTGTTTAGAAGGAAGGCTTAACGGGCATATATTGGTATATTGATGCGAAAAGGAGAGATGGACATGTTTAAAAGTAAAGATATCGAATACGATTGGAAGGAAGTTACTAGCTTCGTCGGTGCTGCAGGTATTTTAACGATGTTCATCTACACGGTGGTATTCTAAAAGTGATTGAAATCTCATACTCTAATTCTCTTGTCCCTAAATAAAGGGCGACGCGAAAATGCCGCGTCGCCCTTTATTTTGCTTTTATGGACCTATGCCTTTATATCATTGTATTCGTCGCTGTTTTCAAATGCCACCACTACATACGAACATGTCGCATTCATTTTCAAATTGTTTTCCCGCGCGTAGCCGGCCGCCTCGTCAAGCAATTTTTTGGCCACCCCTTGGCCGCGCAGCTGGGGCGATACAAATGTATGATCCATCGTCATGATGCCGCCCCTCTCGACCCATGTAATCTCCGCCAGGCGCTCTCCGTCCTTATGGTATTCGTACGCGTTATGAATACCGGATTTGTTCAAAGTGAATTCCATTTTACATCCCTCCCTGTTTTTACTATATCACAACAAAAAAATGCCCACTACTAATAAACATGAGTGGGCATTCAATCTATTATTCTGTTTGTGTGTCGTCGCCTGAGCCGAACCATGAAGATATCGTATCAATCAAGTTTCTGAAGAAGTTCTTTACGCCTTCCCAGAATCCTTCATCCTGCACCAGGTCGCTGATGCTGCCGAACTTCTCCTCGATTGTCTTGCTTAAATCCGATAATTGCTCAGACCACTGCGAAAAATTGATATCCAGATTACGGATCCGATCCATTAAATCTACTAATAGCTGACGATCCTTCTCGCTTAAATTGATTTCGAATCTAGCAAGCTGGTCTTCTACGATTTGCTGGACTTCTTCCTTCGTAGCCGGCGCCTGCTCGGCAATGTCTTTCTTGATTTCCGTCAATAGCTCGGCCACCCGCTCTTCTGAGACCTCTCCGCTTTCGGCTATCGTCGTCGCAACCGATAATTCATCGTTCGCTACATCCGTACGCTCGGTATCCAATGTTTCACCCGTCTTCACCTCATAGGCCTTATAGATGCCTACAAGCGCCGAGTGCCCCGTCACCGGCTTTGGCGCTGCAACCTCGACGATTGCATCCTCAATGCCTGCCGTCAGCATCGCACTTGCATACATCTCCGCCGTCACCTCAGTGATGTTTGAAGGCGTCACGATGCTGATGACGAGCCCCTTCCCTTCATCCTGACGTGTAATCTTCGCGGAGGAATACATACGGGAACTTGCATTACTATTTTTTATATATTTCACCAGGTCCTGTCCGGATACCGTAATTTCATCAATCTCCGGTTCTTCATTGACACGCAGGGCCGTTTTTACAGTTTCCCGCTCTGCCTCGGAAAGATTCGCTCCATATACGACAATCGGTACGCCGAGTTTTTCATTGATCGCCTTTGGTTCACCCACTGCCGCCGATGCCTGCATCGGAATCATTGTAAACAGGGCCAGCACAAATGCCGCCAAAAGAGTAATATAATTTCGTTTCATGTAAGAAACCTCCCCCTTCAGATAATACATACGCCAAAAAACAGCAAAAGGTTGCGGTCATGTGCAGGTAGCGGCCGGCACCGTAAGCGAGTACCCGCCTGACGATTGAAAAAGATGAATGAAGCAGGCAGGACAACGCCGAACAGGAAAACGACACCTGTAGCGGCGCATCCTGTGCCTCAAGAATCTCCTGCCTGCCTCACCTTATTCAAGCACTTCCTGCAACGCTTAAGAAATTTCCGTCCAGCCGTCCTGCTGTGTGACCTTCTTTTCCTTCATCAAGGTACCGAGCGCGCGTTTAAACGCCCCTTTGCTCATGCCGAACATCTCCTGGATTTCCTCAGGTGAAGATTTATCCCCGAACGGCATCTTTCCGCCCACACTTTCAAGGTAGGCGAAGATTTTCTCCGCATCCTCGCCGAGACGTTCATGCTTGCGCGGCAGCAGGGAGCCGTTCAGCGAGCCGTCCTCTTTCACATCAATGACCCGGACGGTTACATCTTGTCCAAGGCGCGGTTCGCCCTTCATTTCTGAATTATGCACAAAAATGCGGTACGGCGCTTCCGTCCCCAGCAAAAACGAACCGACCGGCAACAGACGGTAAGGACGGGCATTGATGTTTTGGTTATGCATGCCCTCGACTGCGCCTTCATAAAGTTCGTTCACCTTTTCCTCTGTCGCGAGCCGGCCGAAGAGGTCTCCATTGCGGTCCACGCGCAGGGTCATGTATAGATGATCCCCGGGCTGCGGCCAAAGCTCCTGAAGCGCCGGGAGGTCTTCTGCCTTTACAAGCACCTCGCGTGATGTACCGATATCCGTAAATGCTCCTTCACGCGTCACTTTCAGGACACGCGCCCAGCCGTACTCGCCTTGTCGGACGGTCGGCAGGACAGCAGTCGCCTGCAGGTCTCCGCGGCGATCTGCGAATAAGAACACCTCTACAACATCTCCAACAGATAGCGGCTGCGCCACCTCCGAACTGTTCAGAGGCACTTCTACATCTCCATTTGTCAATATATAGCGCGAGCCTTGCTCTTCCAATACAGTCAGCGACACAGTTTGTCCCGATTTCAATTCGTTCATTTGCTCTTTCCTTTCATTACGCATTTTGCTGCGTTTTCATCTTTTCAAGTTTTTGAATAAAATCTGGCTGCTCCTCCATCAATTGAACCAAATCCGCAATCCGGTCAATCGAATTCCAGCTCAGGTGATGTTCGATTCCCTCTACATCCTGATAAATCCGGTTCTCGTCCACACCAATCAGGCGTAAAAACTGTTCCAGCAGCTCATGTCGCTGGACAAGCCTTTTCCCTAGTTTTACCCCTTTAGGCGTTAGTGTTAGACCTCTATACTTTTCGTATACCAAATATCCGTCTTTATCCAATTTTTGGACCATTTTCGTAACTGAGGAAGGTAGAACAGATAATGCTTCTGCAATGTCGGACACACGTGCATACCCTTTGTTCTCAATTAATAAATAAATCTGTTCAATGTGGTCCTCCATACTAGGTGTAGGCATACCCCTGTCTCCTCACTTTCCTAATGCTAGTATAAGTTTACTACAATCTCCGATAAAAAGTTAACTGAAAACAAAAATGAGCCGAACTCTCTTGATCCGGCTCATTTTGCATGTTTGGGGTTGCGCCCTACTATATGAATCGCATGGATTATTTGCTTATTGATTTCTTCTAGGTGTACCGGCGTATTCATTTCATCGAATACGACATCCCGCCACTCCGGGGACGTGACGTATCTTGGGGGCAATGCATTCAAGGCGATTGCCGTTACATCCACCATACATTGCTCACAATGACAAAAAGTTTGGTAGTCGTTTCCGTATAGTAAGAAACTTACCAGACCCCGAACAATTTCCTCCGTAACATTGACCAGCAACGGTTGCTCCATATATTTCCTTCGCCTCATTTTTTCTGTTTTGAATGTATCCCTTTTATCATATAACTATCAAAACAAGAACTCAACCAGACAAATGATTTTTTTGAAAAAAATTGATTGGGAACCATTTTGATTCTATGTCCACCCACAAGGATTCACTTTAGCCGCTCTCCTTCGAAGCCCCCTTCTTCATCAATCGTAGGGAATTCAGCACGACGAGCAGCGTAGCGCCCATATCAGCAAAGATGGCGATCCACAGTGTGAGCCAGCCGGGGATGACAAGGAGCAGTGCAACCGCCTTTAGTCCTAAAGCGAATATGATATTCTGCTTGATGATAGCCAGTGTTTTTTTGCTTAGCCGGATGATGGCCGGTATTTTCCCCAAATCATCGCCCATCAGCACGATGTCCGCCGTTTCGAGCGCGGCATCCGTCCCGGCACCGCCCATGGCAATCCCGATGGAGGCAGCTGCCAGTGCGGGCGCATCATTCACCCCGTCACCCGCCATGGCGACCGAGCCGTACTTTTGCTGGAACGCCTTCATCGCTTCAAGCTTTTGGGCCGGCAGCAGTGCGGCCTGCACCTCCGTGAGCTGGAGCTCCTTGGCAATCGCCATGGCCGTCAGCTCTGCATCTCCTGTCAGCATCATCGTTTTGATATTATTCCCCGCAAGCTCGCCGATTACACGTTTGCTATCGGGACGCACCTGATCGGCAATGGCCACTATCCCCAGCACTTCATGCTCTGTGGCGGCCGCAATGACGGACTTCCCCTGTCTCGCCAGCTGCTCCACCTGAACCTTTATGCCTTCAGCCAGCGGGACCTTGCTGCCGATCCACTCGATGCTGCCGACCAATACCTTCAAGCCATCGACGGTTGCATATGCCCCTTTGCCTGTCACGGAATTGAAGTCGGCCGGTTCCCCCAATGCCACCTCGAGCTCATGCGCCTTTTCTAGAATCGCCTTGGCAAGCGGGTGCTGGGAGCTCCTTTCCACTGTACCAATCATGCGCAGCAGCTGCTCTTTTGTCATGGAGGAGACCACCTCGATATCGGTCACTTCAGGCTTTCCTTTTGTAAGTGTGCCCGTTTTGTCAAAAGCTATCGCCTGAACGCGTGCAAGCTCCTCCAAATAGACGCCGCCCTTGATCAGCACCCCTTGCTTTGCCGCATTGCCGATTGCCGTCACAATCGCTACCGGCGTGGAGATGACAAGTGCACATGGGCAGCCGACCACCAATACCGCCAGCCCCTGATAGACCCAGTGCTTCCAATCCCCCGTAAATAGTGGCGGGATGACGGCTACAAGCAGTGCCGCCAGCATGACGAGAGGCGTATAGTATTTTGCAAATTGATCGACAAACTTTTGGGACGGTGCCTTTTCCGCCTGCGCCTCTTCCACAAGATGAATGATCTTGGCGATTGTCGTATCCGCAGCCAGCTTCGTCACCCTCACCTCCAGGGCGCCTTCTTCGTTGAGCGTACCTGCAAATACAGTGCTGCCGATTTCCTTCTTCACCGGGACAGATTCCCCTGTAATCGCCGCCTGATTGACAGTCGAGGAGCCGCCGATCACTACTCCATCCATCGCAATCTTCTGGCCGGGCTTCACAATCAGCACGTCGTCGATTGCAATATCCTCCGTCTGCACCTCCACCTCATGATAATGGTTTCCATGCGCCCGTCGAACAAGCGCCACTGGTGGTGCAATTTCCATCAGACGTTCAATCGACTGCCTGGCTTTGTTCATCGAGTATGCCTCGAGTGCTTCGCTGACTGCAAATAAAAATACGACGATGGCGGCTTCCTGCCATTCTCCTATGATGGCTGCGCCTATAATGGCGATTGTCATAAGGGTCTTCATATCGAACTCAAAACGGACTATATTCCGCAGGCCGGTCTTGAAGATTTCGAACCCGCCTATCATGATGGCGAGAAAATACAGGCCATTCGAAATGGGATTCCCTTCCCCGCGACCCAGACTGAAGGAAAAGGAAATGAGGATGAAGACGAGGGAAATCCCCGCCAGGATATTTTCCTTCCGTTGATAAAACGGTACGGACTTCTCCACCCGTTCCTCCGCCTTCGTCACCTTGATGCCGTCGAAAGCACCGGCGGCTTCCAGCTGTTCGATGGTGACCTCCCCTACCACCGTCAGCTTTGCCGCACCGAAATTCAGCTGGCATTCCTCGACCGTGGGAATCTCCTTGACATTCCGTTCGAATTTC
Organism: Lysinibacillus sp.; assembly: GCA_045605545.1. Taxonomy (GTDB): domain Bacteria; phylum Bacillota; class Bacilli; order Bacillales_A; family Planococcaceae; genus Lysinibacillus_B. The sequence goes on along the minus strand of JAZUQF010000193.1, from coordinate 6,176 downwards.
GCCGCACAGTTTGCGCAGGACAAGTTCTGCAGCCTATATTGCTGTTTCTCCTTTACCGCCATCTTCGTCCACTTCCTTTGCATGTTCATAAGCTATGGTGACAATTTGAAATACATGGTCGTCGGCAAGCGCATAGTACATCATCTTGCCCTCCCGGTGCGATTTTGCCAGGCCGTGCTCCTTCAGATAACGCAGATGATGTGACGCCGTCGCAACAGAAACCCCTATGATTTCCGCTACATCACATACACACAGCGCGGGCTCCAGCGTCAGTGCATAAGCAATCTTCAGTCTCGTCTCATCAGCGAGCGCCTTTAAAAAACGCGCGACCTTCGACAAGTCCGGCAGCTGGCGTTGCACACGCCCGACAACCTCCTCATGCACTTCCGTGACCATACACACTTCTTTCGGCAACATTTTCACCTCATTCAAATAGTCGTTTGATTGTTACTAGTATATGCGACGCCCGTAAAACGTTCAAACATTTATTTGAATATGAAAAGGGACGGCTCTACAGGCTGATGCCCGTAAATCCGTCCTTCTCGAAAATGCACCTTCTTAAGCAAGCCGTACTTCCCCCACCGGCATATATACACCCCTCCTCATCATTTGTCCGCCTGTAATATCAGTGTATGTGCCTCTCCATATCGTCCATCTATCCTCGTCGTATGGTAGTCCCCTTCTACCCAGGCATCCACCTGGTCATGGTACCACTCCGATTTCTTATGGCCGCTTTGTCCAGGGCCGACGATATGATCAGCCTTGGATAGATCGCCGAGGTCCACAACAAAGCGCCATGATGCCCCATGGTTGACCTCGCCATTCACCCGATTTCCTGCAGCCTGCACGGTGGACCGCGACCCTCCTACCGGCCGTGCTTCAGGATTCAGATACCAGGCGACCAAATCGTTCGCCGCAGCGATGGAATGGTCGAATGTCAGCTGGTGGAAATCCCCCCATGCCCATTTTTCAAAGTCGTTCCCATACACCTCCCGCAATTCCTCCATCGTCCGTTCAAACGCCCCGAGGACAAGCGCCTCCAAGCCGCCAGCTTCCTGGATCCAGACACCTTCTTCCCCTTTATAGGCCGCCCGCAGCATGTTATCCATCATTTGATATTTTCCTGGCATCATTTTATATACATCCTCCGGCATCGCCCCAGCAAATAGGGTCTCCTTCAGCTCTTCAATCAGGAAATTGAAGATGAGCGCCTCGTGCGAATCGATTGTTTCATTATAGTCCCACTTTTCAAGGGAAGAAACGACCTCGTCATATTCCCCTTCTGCATCCGTTTCCTTAATTGTTTTCAGGAATAGCGGCAGGAACTCCGCTGCATATAGATTGACCGTATCCATCTGGATGTCCTTCATATCCTGGACGGACAGCTTATCCTTTGCCTCCAGCAAGTCCACGATGCGCTCGAAGCGATATGGCTGGGCCCAAAAATCCGTGATGTAGTAGGGATATTCCTGCCCGACGATTTCATTGTTCGCCGTGGCGATGTAGCCTTCCTCCGGATTGATCACTGTCGGCAGCTCTTCATACGGAATGTACCCTTCCCATCCATAATCGGATGAATCTCCGGGTACGGGAAGCTTTCCTTCGCCTATCTTCCGGATTGGAATATTGCCGTTCGCCCGATAGGCAATCGTCCCTGTCGTATCAGCAAAGACGAAATTCTGTGCAGGCGCCATGAAGTCACGCAGTGCAAGGTCAAAATCACTCCAGTTCTCCGATTTGTTGAACCCGAGGACGGCCTGCAGCTCGCGTGTAGGCTCAAGTGCCGTCCACTGCATCGAGAATAACTCCCCTACCGGCTCCTCATCAAAGACCAGCTCCGAAATGACGGGCCCGTGCTTTGTCACGATGACTTCAAAGTCGACCGTTTCGCCGTCCTTCACCCGAATCGGTTCATCACGAACCTGTGCTTTATAATATTCCCCGTCATAGAGGAATTCATAGGGATCTTCAGGATTCTGCTTTTCAATATAAAGGTCCTGCACCTGTGGATTGACGTTCGTCACCCCCCAGGCTACATCCTCGTTATGACCTAAGATAATGCCAGGCACCCCAGCAAAGATGACACCGCTCACATTCTGTTCCGGCGACTGCAGATGCATCTGGTACCAGATGGAAGGTGTACCCAGCCCGAGATGCGGATCATCCGCCAATAACGGCGCCCCGGTCTCCGATTTCTTGCCTGCAACCACCCAGTTATTGCTGCCGTTGAACTCATTCGGAATCAGCTCCACGGGAAACGCATCCGCCACCTTCACTTCCATTTCCTTATTCGCTTCAATGACAGAGCGTGCCTCCTCGGGATAATCGACAATCAGCTCCTCAACCTGCTCCTGCGGCAAATGATTCACTGCCCAATGGCGGAATGCAAGCAGGCTCCAATTCCCGCCCAGGTCATAGGCCATATACTTGCCGATCGTCAATGAATCGACCGGCGTCCATGGCTCCGGCTCATAACCCAGCAGCTTGAACTCATAGGACAGGCGCCCCTCCTCGATAAAAGCATTCACCCCTTCAGCAAACCATTCCAGCACCTGCTTCGACGTCGCATCATACCCGTCCCATGACCTTTCCGCCGCATCACGCAGGCTGAAGGTGCGGAAGAACTTATCGTTCTCCACCGCGCCCGCTCCTACCACCTCCGCCAGACGCCCGCTCGCCTGCCGCCGTGCCAAATCCATCTGGAACAGCCGGTCCTGTGCCTGTACATAGCCTTGTGCGCGGTAGAGGTCGGCATCGGACTTCGCCTCTATATGCGGCACACCATCCTCATCCCTCACTACCTCCACATCCTCCTCCAAAACAGACACGGTCAGCTCCCCTTCGATAACGGGCTTTGAGCTTCCCATGTAGAAATTAAACGCGATAAGTGCGATTGCGGCGAGTCCTGCCATGATACCGAATACCCATAATAGGATGCGCAGCAACTTGTTCTTTTTCCTCACGACACCATCCCCCCTTGCTACATGAATTCTATATAAAAAAGAAGAAACCCTCTTACAAAAAGAAGGTTTCTTCTACTTAAATACCTAAATTCTCTACTTCCAGTTCAATTGGGCAATGGTCGCTCCCCATGATGTGCGGGTGAATGTCCGCCTTCCTTAAATAGGGCACCAATCGATCCGAGACGATGAAATAGTCGATGCGCCAGCCGATGTTGCGCTCACGCACCTTCGCCATGTAGCTCCACCATGTGTAGATGTCGGTGCGGTCCGGATAGAAGTGGCGGAAGGAATCCGTAAATCCGGCTTCCAGCAGGGCCCTCATCCTTCCCCGCTCCTCGATTGTGACACCGGAATTGCCCTGGTTCGCTTTTGCATTCTTCAAATCTATGTCCTGGTAGGCCACATTCAAGTCGCCGCAATAGATGACCGGCTTCCTCGCATCCAGCTGCTTCAGGTAAAGCGCCAGCCGGTCCTCCCATTCCAGCCGGTACGGCAGACGGGCAAGGTCCCGCTGTGCATTCGGCGTATAGACATTGACCAAATAAAAATCCTTATACTCCAATGTGATGATGCGCCCCTCGGCCTCCGTCTCCTCTTCACCGACTCCATACCAGACGCCCATCGGCTCATGCTTGGTAAAGATGGCCGTACCCGAATACCCCTTCTTTTGTGCATAATTCCAGTATTGATGATAGCCTTCCAGGGGCAGTTCGACCTGGCCAGCCTGACATTTCGACTCCTGGATGCAGAAGAAGTCGGCGTCCACTTCCTTAAAATACGCCAGAAAACCTTTCGTTACACAAGCACGGATGCCATTCACATTCCACGAAATAAATCTCATTTCTCTCTCCTTTTTCGCAACCCATTTGCTTGTCCTCTGAGGGACAAGCATCCATCCACTTCAAAAAAGGCCCGCCAGCAACTGGCGGGCCAATCAATCACGAAGCTTAATCTTCCCCTACGATTTTTACTTCCATCTCCAGCTCGACATCGAACTTTTCCTTTACTGTACGCTGTACCATCTGGATTGTCTGGATGTAGTCAGTCGCTGTAGCATTGTTCTTGTTGACGATGAAGCCTGCATGCTTCGTCGAGACCTCCGCCCCGCCGACGCCTTTGCCCTGCAGGCCGCTGTCTTGGATCAGCTTGCCCGCGAAATAACCCGGCGGACGTTTGAATACGCTGCCTGCGGAAGGATATTCAAGCGGCTGTTTGGATTCACGCTGATGTGTGAGGTCGGCAATCTTCGCATCGATTTCCTGCTGATCGCCCTTTTCCAATTGGAATTTTGCATTCAGCACGTAGTAGCCGTTTTTCGCAATGATGCTCTTGCGGTAGCCAAGCTCCAGTTCATCCTTCGACAGCACAAGGCGCTCGCCCTCTTGCGTCAGCACTGTGCAATCGACGATGACGTCCTTCACTTCACCGCCGTAAGCCCCGGCGTTCATTGCCATGGCACCCCCGATGGAACCAGGGATGCCGCATGCAAATTCAAAGCCTGTCAAGCCGTTAGCTGCTACCTGTCTCGATACGTCTATGATCAGGGCTCCCGCCTGGGCGACGACCACGCCACCTTGAATCTCGACGGCATCCAGTTTGGAGAAGTTCAGGACGATTCCCCGCACGCCGCCATCCCGCACGACCATGTTCGATCCATTGCCGAGCATCAAGAGCGGCACTTCATTCTCGTATGCGTATTTGACGACCGCCTGTGCCTCCTCTTCCGTTCCGGGCATGATGAATAGATCTGCATTGCCCCCCAGTCGAGTCATCGTATACTGCTTCAGCGGCTCGTTGCACTTGATATTTTCCGGATTTACGATTCTGGACAAATCCGCAGCCCATTTCTCTATTGTCATGTAAGCCTTTTCCTTTCCCTAAGCCCAATTTTGTGCCCATTTTTCAATTTCGCGAACAGCACCTTCCAAAGCCCGGCCCTTTTCCGTCAAGGAATACTCCACACGGACCGGCACTTCCGAATATACTTTACGCTCGACAACGCCTTCTTTTTCCAGTTCCTTTAAACGTTCCGAAAGTAATCGCCCACTGATTGGCAACGCAGACTCTATGGCATTAAAACGTTGCGGCCCATTCAATAACTGATAAATAATTAAAGCCGTCCACCTTTTACCGATCAGCTCCATCGCCTTGGCTAGTCGAGGACATAATGCTGTTTCTTTCATTTTGGTCACCTCTACCTCGTTTATTTTAACGATATTTTGAGGGAAAGTAAATTTTCCTCCCCCCGTTTTCCTATACCCTCGCCCTCTACGATTGGATAAAAAAGGGTATGTCTTTAGAGTAAAAGTCCTTCCCTATCTACAGGTGCCTTGCATGTTCCGCATGCCCATCAAAGATGTGCCCCGCTTTCGAAACGCTCAAACTCGCATTCATCGCATTTGACATACAACTTAATTATTAATAAACGCCATTATAGGTAGAAGGTCTTGCTTTGGCGCTTATTTATTTTTAAGTTGTATATGGATTCCTCCAACTGGCATGCCACGCGGGCCAAAAATAGCACGAAGGCAAACGGAGGCCCCTCCCGCCATTTCCCTCTGGATGCCGGCAAACCCACAGCAGGCTTACCCCGGCAAGCAATATGAGGCACTGCCCACCCCTTCTAAAACATGCGGCATCATGCTTCCTTTTTCTTTAAATATTTCATACGGCAGGAGGAAAACATCGCATTTTACAGGTCATCTATTCAATTTTCACCATTTATTTTATCGTTTAGTACATATAATGCGAAGAAAGGAACTTTATGAACCTTTCCATCGATGATTGATTCGTTGCAGAAATCTGCTCTACTGATGGACATGTAAGGAGCAACAAGAGAAGAATCAGGCTGCTTTTGCATGCAGAAAAGGCGGAATCTGCAACCAGGGCAAGGCGACCGCGTGCTATTTAGACGGTACAGCCTCTATATAAACGGCGATGAAAAACGCCCGGATTATTCCCGGACGTCCTTTGATGAATCATTTCCCTCCAACTGGTAATCCTTTTCGAACAATATAGATTTATAGATGATAGGAATATGCACAATTTTATTCAGCAGCACGGATGATGCAGCACTGTTCCATATCCCCACAAACCGTTGTTGCAACTGACTTTTATGTAAATGTATAAAATGTTGTATAAATCATGTTCATAAAAAAGTAAGGGGTGGTGGTTTTAAAAAAACCTCCCGTTTTTCATGTGTGCGCCCACCTT
>JAZUQF010000192.1:0-3661 GCA_045605545.1 Lysinibacillus sp. | reverse complement strand
ATGAACCAGATGACGAAAATCATCATCCCCAGGTAAAACAAAAGGAAAAATATCGAAAACATCAGCCCAAACGCTTCTGCGCCTTCCACCTTTCTATCCCTCCAACTACGTAGTGTCCTGTACACTATTTGATATTCAAACAGACTGTCCATTATTCCTACAAAGGTGGATTATGCAGGCTTCAGCTGCAATGTTTTAGCGTGACGTATTATATAGAGGTTGAAATAGACGGCCAGCATGAGTGCGACCAGTGAAAAGGACACTGTTACCATCTGAAGGGAATACCACTCGGCCATCAGTCCCAGTATAAGTGTAAAGATGATTTGGGTTGCACTCTGCACAAGATTAAGGGAGCTTCCAAAGCGGCCCATCAGTCCCGGCGGAATCATCTTTTGATAAATCGTTGCATAGCCCGTATTACTGAAAGCCATGAAAAATCCGAGTACAACAAAGCTTATGGTCGCCAGCCAGAGCGTGTGGGACGCATAGAACAATGTATAACCAGCCATCGTCAACGAAAAGCCTGCACCGATGTAAGTCTGAAGGGATAACTTCTTGACCAGTGAAGTTGCACATATACCTCCTAGGATGGCACCGATTCCCGCCACGCTGACTACCACCCCATATGCTGTATCGGTTGTCTGCAGGACATCCTTCAAAAACGTCATCTCCTGTGAATCCAATGCAAAGGCAATCATCAAGGCAACAGTATAAAGCAAAAAGAACATCAGCAACCGAGGGTGTTTTCGTATAAATGTCCATACCTGTCTGAAATCTCGACGAATGATTTTCAACGTCAAGCGTCCCCGTCCTTCTACTTCTTCGGTTGCAATAGTCGGTAGCGAGGAAATTGCCCATGCACAGACGAAGAATGTAAATCCGTTAATCCACATTGCTACACTTGTGTCGCTCAATGCGATTATTCCTCCTGCAAGTGCCGGACCAATCATGAAGGAGCCGGAACTAAGCGTACTGTTCAACGCGTTGAATCTTTGTCTATCTTCATCCTTTACGAGCTTTGTAATGACATAGGTACTGCTCGGGCCGAAAAAGCTGCTCGCTATATTCGCCAGGAAGATGAGCCCGTATATAAGCCAAATCGACGATAAAAAAGGCATTATACAAACAATGATTCCTCTTGCAATATCACTCCAGATCATCAGTCTTTTTTTATCGTAGCGGTCGATGATGGAGCCAGCAAAAAAATTACTGATTATCCTTGCAATCGGCCCGACGATATAAATGCCCGCCACCGCTGCTGGTGACTGCGTCAAATGCCAAACAGTCAGATTAAGTGCAATTAAGTAAATCCAGTTACCTAAATTTGAAAAGCCCAAGCCTCCCAATAACACACCATATTGTTTAAAGAAACGCATACAATCCCCCCTTTACCTGCTCATGCGCTGATGCACCATTTCACTCGCAAGTAATGCTCGTCTATAACAAGCGTTTGCCTGCTTATAGCAATGAAGAATTTCATAGGCTGATGATGATACTTGATGAGCCTGCCCCAATCTTTCGCCTCATTATTTTGCATCGTTATCACCTCCATCCTCATTTAGCCACTCCCATCCATTTATTTTGCATTTCAAGTTGAATAGACACTCTCATCCTTGATTTCCACTCTTAGTTATTCAAAAAGCCATTATGTCGGCTTTTTCTTTCCCCAACATAATGGCTTTTCATTATACGGATGAGACATTACTACCTACATGGCCTTAACTATTCAAGCTTTTCCATTTCCGTTATTTGTCCATCGCTGGCCAGCCAAATTCGATACATCTGGCCATTCCTTTCAACAACGGCTGTATATTCGGAAACCCATTCTCCCCAAGCTCCTATAGTTGTCACCTCTTCAACCATTGAAATGGCAGGGTTACGCTCCAGCACCTTCACTTTTGCGGCGTTCACCTTCGCATTTGTATAGAAGTGGATAGAGAAATAGCCTCCACATAATATGAGGGCGAAACAAAGGAGTAATACTATTCGCTTTTTCACTTTCCCCGTCCCCCTATATGTACGAATAGCTATATATTCCTCTCTTGACGGGATGACCGGTTAATAAGTTTCCGATAATAACCAGTAGTCAAATCCCTTCCGTATTCATCAGCACAATACGCCAGCCATCCGGGTCCTCGACGGTGACTCCTTTTTCCTTCCAGTAAGGGTTTTCCGGCTCCGCTTCGGGATAGCCCATTGCCTGCAGTTTCGCTGCTATGCGCCTAATTGTATAGAGGTCGGGTACATACAGCACCAGCAGATTGTCCTTTGTCGGTGCAAGACAGGGGCTACCGTCAATATGCTGGGTGAACTCCAGGTGGTAGCCAGCATCCGGCAAGCCGATCATGATGCCTGTATATCCCTCGTGCCCTTCAAATGAATCGATTTTCTGTAGTCCTACCCCTTCACAATAAAACCGTTCCACTTCCTCAATCCGGTCTGTCGGCCTTGCGATGCGGACCTGTGCCACCTGCAAATCGGCACTGCAACCATTCGTCATTTCTCCGATCTCCTCTTTTCTTCTATATACATGGAGGAAATAACACCATTCCTCTCCATAAGCCAGCCAACGAATTCTCCAATGGCCTCCATGATCTCGCCCATTGCCCTGATGGATGCGGAAGTATCGTCCGGTCCGATATCCAAAGAATGATTTGCCTGACGGATTTCGATTATCGTCATATTCTGCTTTTCATTCAATACTGTTACTCTATTCTGTACATAGTGCACGTCATCTGTCCCTATGACGGTAAGGGTAGCATTGTTACATTCCGTTAGCTGTTCAAAGAGCACATCCTTTCTCAGCAGTGGTGTCAGAAGGATGAACTTCGCATTTGAATGACGATCACTCTTTAGATAGTGAGAAATGATTGGAATCGTGCCAATCGACTTGCCAAGGAATATGACTTCTCTATAATCCCCTTCTACCTTTTCCACTACCAGCTCGACTTCCTTCACCATGAGGTCTGCAAACTCATCAAAGGGCAGGTCAAATTCCGCTTCACTATAGCTGTAATGTACATGCACAACATCCATACCCTTCCCCAGCATCACCTTCGTTGCATAATACAGCAACGGCTTATCGTATGTATAGCCCGGCCCGCAGAACATGAAGCAGATTCTATGCGAGCCCTGCTTGATGTGGGTATAGGCCAGTTGTTTATTCGTATTCGTACTCAATGTATTTTTTTCAAAATTCATCGCTTTCTCCTCCCTTCATAGTTCCGCCTTCCTCTTTGCCTCTTCAGTCATCCGTCTTACCTTCATCGACAGGAAGGACACTTTTTTTAGCTCCCCGTCCACGACTACGGCTGGGTCGATCAGCCTGAGCTTTCCTTTTCTTACGGCTGTGTCAGCGTCCTTCACTTCCCTCCCCTGTTGAAGCAGGTCTATATAACAATCCACCTCCGCATCTCCCGTGTTGCAAAGGAGCTCCATGACCTCCTTATCCGTCTGAAGCAGCGTGTCCAAACCGAGTAGTCCCTTGTCCAGCGCTATTTTGAGCGCCTTTGCCAGCACATCGTATCCATAGGCATTCAGGGGATCCATAAAGAAACCGATGACTTCCTTATAGTACGTCTCAGTGAACCATTCTGCGGTTTCGATATCCAACACCGCAATTTTTCCTTCCACGACAGTCAGCTTTGCCAGAAAATCAAGG
>JAZUQF010000191.1:0-1526 GCA_045605545.1 Lysinibacillus sp. | reverse complement strand
GTTCCTTTATATGTATAATTGTTATACATGACGCCGCCTGACAGCGGATATTGCTCATTTATAGTTTGAAAGGCCGATACAGGCGCCACCTGCACCAGCGCAATGACTAATGCAACGATTAAAGTTAGGACTTTGCTTATTTTTTTCATTTCCTTTTCCTTTCTTTTTATTATTACCTTATAAGGATACCAAACTCTGTAAAAGAATTCTATGTTTCCTAAGAATCTATAAGTTTATATCCTTTCAAGAAAATTCATACAATTATATATGTCTATTTTACCCTTTTTCTGAAAACTAGTTTTTGTTACTATAAACATATGGAAAGAAGGAGGAAATAGAGAATGAAGAAATTGTTGCTGTTCCCCATCGTCTTATTGCTACTAGTCTCGTTTGGCGGTTTTGCAAGCGCCGCCGATGATATAACGGGCACCTATCATGAAAAAAGCCTGCGCTATTTAATATTAAAAGGGGCCCTAACGGCTGACGGTAACGGAAATTATTACCCCGGCAATATGGTGACCCGCGCCGAATTTTCGCATTACCTGGCTGTTACATTAAAACTGCCGAATGCGAATAAGACGGCTGATTTTGCAGATGTTCCAAAGAATTCCCCTTATTATCAATCAATACAAAAGGCTGCTGCTGCAGGGATTGTTACCGGCTATGGCGGGAAGACCTTCAAACCGGATGCCCCGATCAGCCGCGTCCATATGGTCGTCATGATTGAACGTGCGTTGAAGCATCTGAATATATCAGTAGACGGCGTGAAGCCGACGACATTCAAGGACCAGGGCCAAATCCTGGCAGAATACCGGCATGCTGTTGCCGTCGGTGTGCACCTGAATATCGTGACAGGAACGCCGATGAAGGATGGTACTTACTTCTATCCTGCCAAAAATACGAACCGTGCCCAAACGTCGGCATTCATCTATCGCCTGAATGAATTCCTGGGTGATCCGGATACGAAGTTCGATGTGTACGAAATCAAGGCCATTCGAAACGGGGAGCTTGTCTCCACAGAAAAAACATCCGTTTCCTATGACGCCCTTTACAACCAGATTACAGACCATGATACACAGGGCATCACAAAGGACGACAAAATCGTCTATATGAAATCCGGGCTCGGGTATGTCGTGACAAACAAGTACATCGAACTGGCATCTGAAACAATCGGTGATAAAATCGCTGTTGCCGGAGCGACGGAGATGCAGTATTCCGGCAGTGATGGCAAGACTGTCCGTGTGAACCTGGCCGGACATGTCGGCAATGTATCTGTAGACAATGTCACATTGATTCCATTCGCTACATCCAAGGGCCGCTCCTATTATAAAAATGAAGGCGGCGAACTGCGCCACTACTTGGTGAATACGGAAGGAAAAGCGACAGGCAGCTATAATTCAGGCAAGGCTCCCGCCCAAATGCAGAGCGGCGTCGCCTACTATAGCTGGGACGGCATCCATTTCGCTGGAAATGGCCAGTCGTTCACCCACTACAACTACTATCAGTTCCTGCCGATCTATTCAAAA
>JAZUQF010000190.1:0-13728 GCA_045605545.1 Lysinibacillus sp. | reverse complement strand
ATTTTTTGGAGAGGTGACAGGTACGCCTTGGATTGTGTTGGCTGGTCTAGGCCTATTCACGATAGCGAATGTCATCGTGATTGCATTGGGCGTGCAGAACGGTATTGAAAAGGCGAATAAATTCATGATGCCACTGCTGTTCATCATGTTCTTCATCCTGGTCATCCGCGCCGTGACACTGGACGGGGCGATGGAAGGAATCAAGTTCTTCCTGTACCCGGACTTTTCGAACATCACGGGTGAGTCCATCCTATATGCATTGGGGCAGTCGTTCTTCGCCTTGGCGGTAGGGTTCTCATGTCTGGTTACATACAGCTCCTATTTGAAGAAGGATGTCAGCCTGCCGAACTCGGCGGGGGCTGTTGTAGGACTTAGCCTATTCGTATCATTCCTAGCGGGGCTGGCGATATTCCCGGTTGTCTTCGCTTTTGATATGGAGGTGGCGAGCGGGCCGCCGCTGCTGTTCATGGTTTTGCCGGCAGCATTTTCACAGATGCCGTTTGGCGAGGTATTCCTTGCATTGTTCCTGATTCTTTTCCTTTTTGCGACATTGACGTCATCCTTCAGCATGTATGAAATCATCGTTGCGGCGGTTGTGGAGAAGTGGCAGATTTCACGCGGCAAGCTGACAGTAATCATCGGCATCCTGGTCTTCATCGCATCCATCCCATCGGCATTGACGTATAGTACGCTTGCGGATGTCTCGATATTTGGCCGCAATATCTTTGATGCAACGGATTTTGTCGTTTCCAATGTCATTTTGCCATTGGGGAATTTATTGATTGCCATTTTCCTCGTGCATGTAATGGATAAACAGCTGGTGAAGCAGGAGCTGCTGCAGGGCAGCAAGATGGGAGAAGGGTATTTCAGCGCATTTTATTTCTTGATGAAATATATTGTGCCCGTCGTCATCCTCATCGTATTGGGATATTTGGTGCTTTAATATTCAATATGACCGCCTTTTTCCTAGCGGATTATTTCACTATTCGATGGCAGGGGGTGCAACATGTGGATTGATATTACGCAGACATTGAAGAAAGGCATGCCGAACTGGCCGGGCGATACGCCCTTTTCATTCAAAGTGGCGTATTCGAAAGAGCAGACGGGGTCGGTCAATATTGGAAGGATGGAGACGTCCATGCATACAGGCACGCATGCAGACGCACCGTTCCACTTCGATTCGGCTGCACCGAGGATGGAAGAGCTTGATGTCAATCTCTTCATAGGGGATGCATATGTCGCCGACTGCACCGGTGTACCGGAAATCGGCCCGGAACATATGGAGAACATCGATTTTCAGGGGGCACCGCGCCTGTTATTGAAAACGGTCCCATCCATCAGCGAAACGTTTCCGGCAGTGATTCCGGTCATCAAGCCGGAGCTCGCCGGCTACTTGAAGGAACGAGGGGTCTTTTTGCTCGGAGTGGATAACCCATCAGTCGATCCAATCGACAGCAAGCAGGTGGCTGCACATCATGCGCTGTATCAAAACGGCATTACGATTGTAGAAGGCCTGGTGCTGGACCAGGTAGCCCCCGGCTTATATGACTTCATCGCCCTGCCGCTGAAGGTAGAAGGGGCGGACGGAGCACCGGTCCGTGCGGTCATCCGTAAAAAATGAAAGCTGGTCCGAGACGTCGGTGAGACGTCCCGGGCCGGCTTTTTTATATGGAGTCAAAGAGCGGTGCTGATTTGTGATGGCTGCCATGCCGGAGCACTAATAGCACATCGTGACAGGGACGTGTTAGTTTTATCCAATCATAAGGAAAAAGACCGGAAACGAGTTTCCGGGCTTTAATTTCATTCAGTCCTTCATCACGTTAAAACTGTCTCGCCTTAGCTTCTGATCTCAAAATCCTGTTGTGTAGGGAAATCTTCGTTTCGCCATTCACCTGGGATTTTGAATGCTTTATACTCGTCCAGTTCTGGTGGATCTTCTGAGATTTCGGATCTAGGTGGTCCTGCTTGCTCATCGGTATCTCCTCCTCGGTCATGATAAGGTCATTCACAAATGAAATCTTCGATAGTATGGCACCGGATTTGCATTTTATTCGGAGGTTTTTGCATGTTGCAAGGTCGATGAAGAGAAACCGTTCATGGTCCTTCAGACACTAAAAATTAGCGTGATTTTTGGATGTTTATATGATATATTTCGTACAATAAATGAAAAATGTGGAAAAACAATAAATCGGATGGGGTGGTTTTCGTTACGCGCAGAGGAAAATGCAGCAAAAGGAAAAGGGGCTTCCGGCTTTTATCCTGCAAGCTGCCGACGATGGCATGAAGGGATGCTGGAAAGATGGAACTGGATGGTCATGTGATTTCTTTAATGAAACGATGGGGAGAGAATTGAATGCTAGGGAGAAAAAGTAAAAATTTAGAACACTATGAGTACTTTTCAAAAGCTGCATTTTCTGATATAGAAGCGAACGAACGGTTTAAAGAAAAGTTGGATTTTTTATCGTTGTCAAAAATACGCCGTGAGTCGGTCAATCAATTAAAAGTAATCTACATGCAAAACCGAGACCACATTTTGAATAGTTTTTACAGCCGCTTGCTGGAAATACCTGAATTCAATCAAATCATCAACACCTATTCATCGGTGGAGCGTCTGAAGAAGACCTTCGATGGCCATTTTATGAGCCTGTTCGAGGACGAATTGAACATTGAATATGTATTCGCAAGACGTCGGATCGCCTATACACATGCACGGATCGGCGTCCTGCCCAACTGGATGCTCTCCGCCTATACACTGATCAATCAGCTCATCGTCCCACTGATTGTTAAGTCTTGCAGGCGCGACCACCATAAGATGCTTGATATCCTGCTCGCCTATGACAGCCTCGTGACCATCGACCAGCAGATCATCGTGGAGACCTATATTGAAATCCAGGGTGGTTCGGTGGTGAACGGCCTAGGGGAAATCATCAAATACAATGTGCAATTGGACCAAATCAAGGAGCTCCTGCAGTTTCAGGAGGTTCAGCAGAAGGATGTGCTGCAGGCTTCCGAGCTGATGGAGAGGCTTGATGAAAGCATTGAAGAGATTGCCGTATCCATCGGGGATATCTCCCAGCATACACAGGCATCCCTGGAGGAATTGAATAGTGATTTGTCCTCCTTGCAGCATGTAACGTCCATTCTGCAGCAGACGGATGAGGGGCAGCAAAAAGTGCAGCAGGATGTAGCGCAGCTGGTGGAACGGGTCAATAGCGTGGCCAAGCTGATGGAGCTGATCAAGGGAATTGCGGACCAGACGAACCTGCTGGCACTCAATGCATCCATCGAGGCTGCCCGTGCCGGTGAGGCGGGGAAGGGATTCGCCATCGTGGCTGAAGAAGTACGCAAGCTGGCGGATGGAACGAAGAAATCCGTCGAATCCATTCATACGGATATTCAGGAGCTGCTGCACTTGACGAATAGCATCAACCAGTTGACGAAGGAATCAGCCCATAATCTGCATGAGGGGGTCACAGATGCAATGCAGGTATACAAGACGTTGGCCGAGCTGAACCAGACATTGCAGACGCAAGGGGCAAGGTTCGAACAGATTGCCCTGACGACGCGGCATCAGGCGGAATCCGCATCCGAGATTACGAATCGCAATAAAAACATCGCGGAAAGCGCGGTCCGCAGCAAGCAGATTGCATTTGAGACGGGCGATGCCATTTATAAACTGAGCAAGATGATCGACGGATACCGTTCGACTACGATTTCGAAAAACTTCATCATCAGCCAGGAGGACATCATCGAGCTGACGATTACAGACCATCTTTTATGGAGATGGAAAATCTATAACTTGATTCTAGGCTTCGAGAAGATGACGGAGATGGATGTCGGATTGCCTAGGGAATCGCGCCTTGGGCAGTGGTACTACGGGAAGGGCCGAGAGCTTCTCGGGAACGAGCGGGCCTTCAAGGAGCTGGAACAGCCGCACCTGGAAGTGCATGAAATCGCCCGCAAGGCCGTGAATGCCTACAATAACGGTGATAGAAGGACTGCAGAACAGCAGCTGCAGCAGCTTGCCGATGCTTCCGGTATAGTCATCGAAAGATTACAGGAGCTTCAGAAGATCATCCTCGAACAGAAGAAGACGCATATGAAATAAGTAAAGCGACCCGGGAATCTTCCCGGATCGCTTTTTATAGTGGGCTTATTCGCTTGCAGGTGCCTGGAAGAATGTGATGGTCATCTGCCGGCTGTCGTATAGGCACCAGTCGCGTGATTCCACGACGGCACCGACATTGATTTCGTATGTATGGCCGTCCCCCACATGGAACGGTTTGCTGTATTCGATTCGCGTCCGTTCCTTGTGGATATAAATCGCCGCCCGGTGGCTATGTCCGAAAAATAATAGCGGTGTTTCATACGATGGAAAGGTCGGTTCGAAATTTTCATCCCAATGGAACTGGTGGCCATGAAGCAAGGTGGCATGTTCGATGAGGATTTGCTCCTTGTAGTGAAGAAATTCCTTCCGCCCCGTCACCTGCGCGATACGCTCCTCCTGGTTGCCGATGATGGAGGGGAAGGTAAGCAACTTGGTGAATTTCTTTTGAATGACGGCTGCTTCCTTCAGTGGTACATGTCCTGTCAGGGAAGCTGCTTTCCTTTTGCCGATTTTACATTCGAACAAATCCCCCAAACCGATGATCTGGGCATCCGGTGCAATTTCTTTGATATGTTTTAATACGGCTTTTGTATTGGCGTAATGGGAATGCAAATCCCCAAGCAATGCATAGTGCATATCGTCATCCTCCATTTCCCCTTCTATTTTAGTAAAAAAAGGCGAGCGAATCACCCCTTGATTGTAAAGTGGTGGAATTCCCATTGCAATGAATGGTCATTCATTGGTAGAATATTCATAAGTTTTAATTTTCTGATTTCAGAGGGGCTGACGGAGTGTGGGGAAATTGTTTACAGAGGAACATGAAATGTTTCGTAAATCATTACGAAGAATGCTGGATAAGGAGGCATATCCTTATTTTGAAGAATGGGAGGAAAAGCGGGACATCCCTCGTGCGTTTTGGCGCAAGCTTGGGGAAAACGGGTTTTTATGCCCGATGATTGGTGAGGAATATGGGGGCCTTGGACTGGATTTCGGCTATTCCATGATTCTGACGGAGGAGCTGGAGCGTGTCGGTGCAGGGCCGGCGAGCGGGATTGCCCTGCATTCTGATATTGTCACGCCCTATATAGAAGCATACGGGACGGAGGAACAGAAGCGGAAGTGGCTGCCGAAAAGCGTGGCAGGGGAGCTGATTTCAGCAGTCGCCATGACGGAGCCGGGAGCCGGTTCCGACCTGGCCGGCATCAGGACGACAGCCAGGAGGGAAGGGGATTATTATATCCTGAACGGCGAGAAGACCTTCATCACCAATGGCATCAACGCCGACTATATAGTAGTCGTCTGCAAGACCGATCCACAGGCCCAGCCTGCCTATAAGGGGATTAGCCTTCTCGTGGTGGAGGCAGGGACGCCGGGCTTTAGGCGGGGCAAGAAGCTCGATAAAATCGGCATGCATTCCGCGGATACGGGCGAGCTCATTTTCGAGGATGCCAAGGTGCCCGTGCAGAATCTTCTTGGGGAGGAAGGACGGGGCTTCTATTATTTGATGGACAAGCTGCAGCAGGAACGCCTCATCGTGGCAATCGAGGTGCAGGTGGAGGCGGAGGTGATGCTGGAGCTGACTGTGGACTATGTAAAGGAGCGGAAGGCGTTCGGCAGCCGCATTGCGGATTTTCAAAATACGCAGTTCAAACTGGCTGAAATGGCGACGGAAATCGATATGGGCCGTACATACGTCAATTCCCTTGCCGAAAAGCATATCGCCGGCGAGCAAATCGTCAAAGAGGTGTCGATGGCCAAGTGGTGGATCAGCGAAATGGCCAAACGCGTGGCTGCCGAGTGCCTGCAGCTACACGGGGGATATGGCTATATGGAGGAATACGAGATTGCCCGTCGCTACCGGGACATTCCTGTTGCGGCGATTTATGCCGGCACGACGGAAATCATGAAGGGCATCATTGCAAAGCAGATTTTAAAATAGCTGGCTCGAAGACTGGTATACATGTTGAAAGAATTGAAGGCTTGAAATTCGGGGAGGGCTTCAAATGTTTATGACAAATGTATTAATGCAGCATGCACTCGACAGACCGGAAGGAACGGCAATCATTTTTGAGGGCAATGAGTGGACATACCGCAATCTTTACCACAATGCAAAGAAGATTGCGGGCTATTTGCAAAGCAGGGGTTACCAGAAAGGCGATATCATCGCTCAGTTCATGCTGAATTCGGATGTATTCATGGCCGTTTACTACGGTGTCCAGCTGGCAGGGTGTACAGTGATGCCGGTCAATACAAAACTTGCTGCGCCGGAAGTGGATTATATTTTCATGCATTCGGAGGCGAAGGCCCTCTTCTATGATGATGCCGTCGCCCGGACACTCGAAGCGACGAATACCCAGTTCAAAGAGGAGCTGAACCTCCAGGACATACGGGCAATCTTGGAGGATGATTCCTATTCGGGCGATGATTTCGTCTCTCTCGAAGCGGACGATACAGCTGTCGTCATGTACACATCGGGGACGACGGGCAAGCCGAAGGGCGTCATGCTGTCGCACCGGAACATCTATGAAACGGCCGAAATCTGGTCGGAGTCGATGAATATGACACGGGAAGACCGCATGTATATCTGCACGCCGCTATTCCACTGCGCCGGCAGTCATGTATTTGCTGTCCCCACCATGTACCGCGGGGGGACTGTCGTCATCGCAGAAAGTTTTTCGCCTGATTATACGCTTGCGCATCTAGTGGAAACATCCGCGACGATTTTCTTTGGGGTGCCGGCCATGTATGCCATCCTTTTAAATAAGCCTGAACTGGAGACATATGATTTTGAACATCTCCGTTTGCTCTGCTATGGGGCTGCACCGATGCCATATGAGCTTGTCAAAAAGCTGAAGGAGGCCTTTCCGAAGGTAGCTGTACAAAACTTGTACGGCCAGACGGAAAATAGCCCGGCAGCCACTTCCCTGCTCGATGACGCGGCGCTGACGAAGGTCGGCTCTGTTGGAAAGCCGCTTTCGAGGACGGAGGTAAAGCTTGTCGATGCCGAAGGAAAGGAAGTGCCTGTCGGGGAAGTGGGGGAAATCTGCGTCCGAGGTCCGCAGGTAATGAAGGGCTACTTGCGGAATCCGGAAGAGACTTTGATGGCGATACGCGATGGATGGCTTTATTCGGGGGATTTGGGCCGCTTTGACGAAGAGGGGTATCTGTATATCGTAGACCGCAAGAAGGATATGATCATCCGCGGGGGTGAAAATATTTACCCCATTGAAATCGAAGAAGTCCTTTATCGGATGCCGGAAGTTCTGGAGGCTGCGGTCGTCGGGATTCCCCATGAAGTATATGGAGAGGTGGCAAAGGCGTTCATTGCCCTCAAGGAAGGACAGTCTATTTCCGAGGAGGACGTTTTGCAGTATGCAAGAACACAGCTTGCCAAATACAAGGTGCCGGCCGAGGTCGAGTTTGTCGGCAGCCTGCCGCGTAATGCCTCGGGGAAAGTGCTGAAGCATACACTGCGTCCAAAACAAAATGTCTAGATAAGCAAAGGGGATATGGAACATGACAAATGTATATATAGTAGATGGGGCAAGGACTGCCTTTACAGCTTTCGGCGGTTCATTTGCAGGAATGGATGCCGTACAGCTAGGAACAGCCACAGCAGTGGAGGCGTTGAAACGTTCAGGGGTGAAGCCGGCGCAGGTCGACCATGTCGTATATGGCGGAGTCATCACGATGGGGCCGAATTCGGCATATTTGGCGAGACATATCGGGCTCTATGCCGGTGTACCGCAGGAGGTGCCGGCGCTTACACAAAATCGGCTGTGCGGCTCCGGCATGCAGTCGGTCGTGACCGCTGCCCAGCAGATTCTTCTTCGGGAGGCGGACGTCGTACTGGCCGGTGGTGCGGAAAACATGTCGCAGTCGCCGTATTCGAATTTCGAACAGCGATTCGGCGGGGCGAAAATGGGTGACCTGAAATTCGTCGACATGCTGTCGGCGACTTTGACGGACCAATATACAGGCAACGGCATGGGGATGACTGCCGAGAAGCTGTCGGATCAGTATGAAATTTCCCGTGAGGAGCAGGATGAATTTGCATTGTTGTCCCACGCCCGTGCGGCAGCGGCACGTGAAGCAGGGAAGTTCAAGGAGGAAATCGTGCCGGTGACGCTCAAAACGCGCAAAGGAGAAGTGGTCATCGATACGGATGAGCATATAAAGGTAGGCGGGACGATGGAGTCTCTCGCCAAGCTGCGTCCGGCATTCAAGAAGGACGGGACGGTGACGGCCGCCAATGCGTCCGGCATTAATGACGGAGCCGCTTCAGTTGTGGTGGCAAGCGAGCACTTCGTTGAGGAAAATGGACTGAAGCCGCTTGCACGCATCGTTTCATGGGGAGTAGCTGGAGTCGACCCAACTGTCATGGGAATTGGCCCTGTGCCAGCCATCAGACAGGCTTTGGAGCGTGCGAATCTAAGCATGGAGGACCTGGATCTTGTGGAGGTGAACGAAGCGTTCGCTGCACAGTACCTGGCGGTGGAAAAGGAGCTTGGGCTGGACCGTGAAAAGACGAACGTCAACGGCGGGGCGATTGCGCTCGGCCATCCGGTCGGTGCGAGCGGCACGCGCGTCATCCTCAGCGCGGCATATGAACTGAAACGTCGTGGAGGCAGATATGCCGCAGCCAGCCTCTGCATCGGCGGGGGGCAGGGAATCGCGCTCATCATCGAGGCTGTTTGACCAACCATATATAGGGGGATTCCCCCGGCCACAAAGCCGGCATGATGAAAATATGATCATGCCGGTTTTTTATATTGCGGTGAAGATGAAGGCAACAGGAATACGGTACTTGGATATGCAGACCCGATTTTCAACGGGAGCCTTTCAACGGTGCTTGTTCGTGCGTCGAATATTACAATACTTTCCGCGTGACGGTACTAGAAAATGTGATAAACTAGACATTAACGAAATTTAAACCAAAGAGAGTTGAATAGATAATGGTAGCAAAAGAACAACCATTTTTACCGATATTATTAGGTTCGGATATGAACGCATATGGCATGGCGCGCGCTTTTTACGAAGCATATGGGCTGAAGCCGCTTGTACTGGGCCGCTCCCACCTGACGCCTACGCAGGATAGCCGCATTCTGCATTTCCAGCAGATCGACAATCTCAACAGCCAGGAAGTATTCGTCGGGGCGATGGAGAAGGTGGCTGCGCAGCATCCGGACAAAAAACTGCTGCTTCTGGCTTGCGGGGATGACTATGCAAAGCTGATCATCAAAAATAAGCCGGCGCTGCAGCAATGGTTCACTGTTCCATATATCGATGAATCGTTGATGGATCAGATTCTGCTGAAGGAAAACTTCTACAAGATGTGTGAGAAGTATCAATTCAAATATCCTGGCACGACGACTGTGACGGCTGAGGATTACGAATCGTTCATACCGCCGTTCGATTACCCGATCATCCTGAAGGCATCGAACTCCGTCGAGTACTGGGCATGCAAATTCCCGGGCAAGAAGAAGGTATTCATTGCGCATAATGAAGAGGAGAAAACGGCCATCCTAAAGGCGATCTACAGCTCTACATACCAGGATACGATGATTGTGCAGGAGTTCATACCGGGAGACGACTCCTATATGCGCGTGTTGAATGCGTATGTCGGGAAGGACGGCAAGGTGAAGCTGATGTGCCTCGGCAACCCGATTTTGGAGGAGCATTCACCGGAAGGAATCGGAAGCTACGCCGCCATCGTCACTACGTACGATAAGCAGCTGATGGACCAGGTCCGCTTCTTCCTGGAGGATATCGGCTATACCGGATTTGCGAACTTCGATATGAAATATGACGTGCGCGACAAGCAGTACAAGCTGTTTGAAATCAACCTGCGAAACGGCCGCTCCAGCTATTATGTGACGGCTGCGGGCTATAACCTGATGAAATATGTGGCGGACGACCACATGCTGGATATCAAGCAAGGCCTGACGTATGCCGATAATGAGCATCTGTGGATGATCATTCCAAAAGGTGTACTGTTCAAATATGCATCGAACGAAAAATTGAAGCTGAAGGCGAAAAGCCTGATTCGTGAAGGGAAATACACGAATTCGTTATTCTTTAATCAGGATATGAATGTGAAGCGCTGGACTAAACTGACGCTGAACAGCTTAAACTATTACCGCAAATACAAAAAATACTTCAATAATAAAGGTCTGTCTGAATAAATGAAAAAAGTGCTAGGAATTATAGGCGGCGTCGGCCCGTTGGCTACCATGCTGATTGGTGAAATGATTGTACGCCTTACAAAAGCTACAAAGGACCAGGAGCATGTCCATACAATTATCGACAACGATACGTCCATTCCGGACCGGACAGCATATATCCTGGACAATTCAAAGGAAAACCCGGTGCCATACTTGGCACGCGATGCAAAGAAGCTCGCTGAATACGGAGCAGGCATCATCTGCATCCCCTGCAATACTGCCCATTCGTTCTATGAGGAGCTGCAGCAGGCGTCGTCTGTACCCGTTCTCCATATGATTCGCGAAACGGCCAAGCGGGCGAAGGAGCTCGGTGCAGGCCGTGTTGGCATCCTGGCGACGGATGGCACACTGAAGTCGCGCGTCTATCAAGCGGCGCTTGAGGAGCAGGGATTGATACCTGTCATTCCGGAGCCGGATATTCAAAAACAGGTGATGTCGGTGATTTATGACTACGTAAAGGCCGGCTGTGAAATGACGTGGGACATATGGGAGCCGATTGAGCAGGCGATGGAAGGATGCGATTTTGTCGTGCTGGGCTGCACGGAGCTCTCGATTGTCAATAAAGAGCTGAAGCTAGGCACACAATACATCGACTCGCTCACCGTGCTGGCGGAAACGGCCATCACGGCGTGCGGATATGAAGTGGCCGGGAAATAGGGAGGCGGCGAGCCAAGGAACAATCGCTTGCATCCTCTCCATTTGGTCAGAATGAGAAAAGAGCAAGGGGCGTCTGAGAAGCCTTTTGGGAGGCCTGCTTGATACGGCCGCACTAAAGGTCGTGCCCTTTGGCGAATAGTCAGCAAGAAGAACAGAGCTGTCCGGAAAGTTTTAGGCTTTCTGGACAGCTCATTTTACTACTTGTATGTGTTACACTAAACTCAAGTAAACAAAGGTAGGTATAAATCATGTCAGTTATCCAATTATTAAATGAAACGTTGCAGAAGAAATGGCCATTTGAATCAGAAATGAAAATACAGCAGGAAATGATTCCAGCCATGCTGGATGGAAAAGATATCGTCGCAGAATCACCGACAGGCTCCGGAAAGACGCTTGCCTATGTATTGCCGATCCTGAACAAGGTCGACGGGACAAAGAAACAGACGCAGGCCTTGATTGTGGCGCCATCGCAGGAGCTGGCGATGCAGATTGTTGAAGTCATCCGCGAATGGACGGCAGGCACGGACATTACAGTGCAGCAATTAATCGGCGGTGCCAACTCGGCGCGCCAGATTGAAAAATTGAAGAAAAAGCCGACGATTGTAGTCGGGACGCCGGGACGTCTGAATGAGCTGGCGCGGAGCGGAAAACTGAAGCTGAGGGAAGTCGAGACCATCGTGCTGGACGAGTGCGATCAGCTGTTGAGCCGCGAATATCGTGTCGTTGTGAAGTCATTCATCGACGATGCTGCATGGGGACGCCAGATTGTGGTGGTTTCCGCTACAGTTACGGAGGAAATCGAGCTTGTGGCGGCACGGATGATGTTTGAACCGCTACGCATTAAAATCAAGCCTGAGGAAATGGTGAATCCGGGGAAGGTCGTCCATTCCTTCGTAAAAGTCGAAGAACGGGACAAAACAGACCTGCTGCGTCGCCTGGCCAATCTAGAAGGGATGCATGGGCTGGCTTTCGTCAATAATATTGACCAGGTACTGATGAAAGAAACGAAGTTGAAATATAAGGAAGCGCCGATCGTCACACTTCATTCCGACATGAAGAAGGAGGAGCGGAAGAAGGCATTGGATTCCTTCCGTAAAGGGGAGGCACGCATTCTGATTGCTACCGACATCGCTGCGCGCGGGCTTGATATTGCCGGCCTTACACATGTCATCCATGTAGATGTCCCGCGTACAATCGAGCAGTACCTCCATCGTTCGGGCCGTACAGGCCGTGCAGGTGCAGATGGGGAAGTATTGACGCTTCTATCCTTTAAGGATGAGAAGACCTATAAAAAATGGACACGTGAAATTTCAGCCAAGCCAGTACAAAAAATCTGGTCCAAGGGTGCGCTGATAGAGGGCAATTCAAAAACAGTGGAAAAGGCTGTGAAGAGAGAAGGCGGCCAGGAAGGCAGAAAAGCCGGGAAGACGCCTTATAAAGCGAAAAGCGCAAATGGAAAGGCAAAAAGGACATTTAAAAAGGGGAATTAATGTATGACTTTCGAGGAGAAATTGGCGTCGTTTGCGGAGTTGGCTGTAAAAGTCGGAGTGAACATCCAGCAGGGGCAGTATCTGCTGATCAATACATCGACGGACGCCCTCGATTTTACGCGCGAGGTGGTGAAGAAGGCGTATGAAGCGGGTGCGGGACGGGTGCATGTCAATTTGACGGATGCCGTTTTTGAACGTGCCTTTTTTGAACATGCGCCAGTGGAGGAGCTTGAAAAATACCCGGCATGGATTGTGGAGCAGCGCCGGGAACTGATTGAACGCAATGGCGCCTTCCTATGGATCGATGCCGCAGACCCGGATTTGCTGAAAGGCATTGACGTGAAGAAGATTTCTGCCCATCAAAAAGCGGCAGGTGCAGCGCTTGCAGGATATAGAAAGGCTGTCATGAATGACGATGTGGCATGGTCCATCGTAGCTGTTCCTTCCCCGGAATGGGCGGCGAAGGTATTTCCGGATTTACCGGAAGAAGAGCAGGTCGATGCTTTATGGGAGGCCATCTTCAAAACAGTACGGATTGGCGAGGTCGATGCAGTGCAGGCCTGGCGGGAGCATGTGGCCAACCTGGAAAAGCGTGCGGCTCTGCTGAACGAAAAGCGTTATAAAAAATTACATTACAAGGCGCCGGGTACGGACTTGACGATTGAACTGCCGGACAAGCATTTATGGCTGACAGGCGGCAGCAAATCGCCACAGGGTGTGACGTTCATCGCCAATATGCCGACAGAAGAAGTGTATACAATGCCGATGAAGCATGGGGTAAACGGCATCGTAGCCAATACGAAGCCGCTCGCCTATAAGGGCAATGTCATTGACCGCTTCTCATTGACGTTCGAAAACGGAAAGATCGTCAAGGCGCACGCAGAGGTAGGAAACGACCTGCTGCAGCAGCTCATCACAGCCGATGAAGGTTCCAGCTATCTGGGGGAAGTCGCACTTGTCCCGCATGAATCGCCGATTTCCGCTTCGAATATTCTATATTACAACACCCTGTTCGATGAAAATGCCTCGAACCACCTGGCGATCGGCGAGGCCTATCCGACGTGCTATGAAGGTGGCCGTACATTGGAGGAAGGGCAGTTGGAAGCCTTGGGCATCAATACATCCATCACACATGAGGATTTCATGATTGGCAGTGCAGAGATGGATATAGACGGGGAGCTGGCTGACGGTACAATCGAGCCGATTTTCCGTAAAGGCAGCTGGGCGTTTTAAACTGGATGCCATGATG
>JAZUQF010000189.1:0-3411 GCA_045605545.1 Lysinibacillus sp. | reverse complement strand
CTATGTCGCACAGGTCATCAAACGTCCTGTGCCATATGGGAAGGTGCTCGTCATCAGCCCCTGGAACTACCCGCTCCAGCTCGCTTTGCTGCCTGCAGTCAATGCCATTGCAGCCGGGAATTCCTGTGTCATCAAGCCGTCCGAATATGCCCCAGCCACGGGCGAACTGCTGAAAAAGGCCATCCATACCCATTTTCCCGAGAAGGAAATCGGGGTTTTGACAGGGGATGCAGCAACTGCGCAGGAACTGATTGCCAGCGGCTTCGACTTGATCATCTTCACAGGAAGTGCCCAAGTCGGCAGGAAAGTGTACGAACAGGCCGCCGCAACCCTCACACCGGCCATCATGGAGCTGGGTGGAAAAAATGCATGCATTCTGGATGAGTCTGCTTTCACCAAGGAACATATACGGGATATTGTATGGGGGAAATTCCTCAATGCCGGCCAGACATGCATCGCCCCCGACACGCTCTATGTACCTGCATCCATTTACGATGAAGCGGTCGATATGGTGAAGGAAGTGCTGGTCGGCTTCTATGGGGAGGCACCCGATGCGGGTGGGGATTTCGGAAGGCTCGTGAATGATGCCCACTTCCGCCGCGTGCATGCCCTCCTATCCCAGGGCACCCTTGTGCATGGTGGCAGGGCCGATGCCTCCCGGTGTTTCATTTCCCCTACCGTATTGGTGGATGTGGATGAATCGAGTGCCTTGATGAAAGAAGAGATTTTCGGCCCCGTCCTGCCAATCGTCCCCTATGCCAATCTGGAGGAGCTGCTCGCCTCCGATTTGATTCAAAAGGATGCACTGACCACCTATCTGTTCACCAGAAAAAAGGAGCAGATGGACCTGCTCCGCCGGAAGGTAAAGGGCATGGTCAGCGTCAATAAGGTCATCCACCATGCAGGAAGCAGCCAGGTACCTTTTGGCGGCATTGGGTCGAGCGGTTTCGGTGCGTATCATGGGGAGGAGGGGTTCTTCGCCTGTAGCCATCTGCAGACCGAGTATAGGGTGTTTAACTACAACTATATGAATGCAAAGTACCCTCCCTATTCCGAAAAGGCATTTGCATGGGTGAAAAGGCTGCGGAAGTGGCTATTCTAATGGAAGGGACATTCACGATGGAAGTTTTATATATTATCGTACAGATGCTGTCCCTGCTCGGTTTGTTGGGCGGCCTGCTCATGTTCTGGTCCGTCATCAGGCCGCCGGTGCAAGCGGCAGGCGAGCCGCTGCCCACATTGTCGATCATTATACCGGCTCGGAATGAAGCGCTCCGCCTTCCTCCATTGCTGCAATCCCTGCAGGCGCAAAGCTGGCGGCAGTTTGAAGTGATTGTCGTCGACGATGGCTCCACGGACCATACGGCCGAAGTGGCAACGACCCACGGAGCGAAGGCTGTGAAAAGCAGGCAGGTAGGCGGAATGAAGCCTGGCAAATCCAATGCCTGTGCCTACGGGGCAAGCTGTGCAAGAGGGGAATGGCTGCTCTTTTTAGATGCGGATGTGCAGCTGGCGGATGAGGACAGCCTTGTGAAGATTCTTGCCGGCTTCAGCAGGCAAGGAGGCAGAGGCATCCTGTCCATCCAGCCGTATCATCGTATTGTAAGGCCGTACGAGCATTTATCCGTCATCTTCAACATCATTGTCCTCACAGGGATGAATGTATTCACCGTGTGGAAAGGCAGGTTCAGGACGGCAGGGTCGTTCGGGCCTTGCATTCTGTGCGACAGGGAGAGCTATATGTCGACGGGCGGTCATGAAGCTGCGGAAGAATCCATCATGGATGACTTCGCGCTGAGCGATGTCTTTCTGGCAAGGGACCTGGCTGTGACGAATTATTTGGGCAGGGGAATCATCAACATGCGGATGTATGAAGAGGGGGCGAAGCAATTGGTCGAAGGGTGGACAAAGAATATGGCGACCGCCTCTAAGTCGACCCATGGATTCATCATGTTCCTGATTCAACTATGGATATTTGGCGTCATCATGGCGGCTGCAGCCCCGGTCCTTGCTTTCTTCACGGGGTCCTATGCGGCGCTCGGCTTGAGTGCTGTGGTCTACTTGCTGTACGGGGCCCATGTGTATCTTCTTGCGAGAAGGGCGGGGGATTTTCGACTCATCGTCCTCTTCATCTATCCGGTATTTGTTTTGTTTTTTACAGCAGTATTTTTGTATTCACTATTCCGTACGCACGTCCTGCATTCAGTGACGTGGAAAGGTAGAAAGATCAAAGTGTAATAGGAGAGGGATATGACAGTTATAGAAGCGTTGTGGCTTCTTATTATTAATATCGTGGCTTGGCTGATCATCCATTATGTAGTTTCAGCCCTATGCTTCAATATTCCGGTGCGTCATTTCCTGAAGGACACGGCATTTCTCCGGATTGCGCAGTGGGAGGGAAACGGGAAGGTATGGAACAGGTTGTTTTTCGTGAAGAAATGGAAGAGGTACCTGATAGACGGTTCCTCCATTGCGAAGAAAAGCTATAATAAAAGCCATCTGCATGGGTGGGGCCGGAAGGAGTTGGAAGTCTTTGCAGCGGAAACGAAGCGGGCCGA
The DNA here is from genome assembly GCA_045605545.1 of Lysinibacillus sp. GTDB lineage: Bacteria > Bacillota > Bacilli > Bacillales_A > Planococcaceae > Lysinibacillus_B. The sequence continues at coordinate 853 of JAZUQF010000189.1, read as the reverse complement.
GCTGACCCACTGGCTATTGATGTTGCCTGCCCCCCTTTTTTTCCTGTGGAACCCTTGTTGGGCAGGCTGGATCATCATCGCCTATGCGCTCATCGCAAACGTGCCGTTCATTATCACGCAGCGGTACAACAGGGGTCGGATCGAGGCCATCTTGGGTTTTCGTTCATCAAGGGAAATAAAGCAAAAGCGCGGTGAGGAAGGAAACGAACTGAGGGATGGATGAAAAATAGAAGAGGCACCAATCCGAAACGAACCCCGAATAGGTCCACTATTCGGGGTTCAGTAATTGATGAAACAGGCATCCGGAGAAACCCAGTGGCGGCAAATCGGCTGCTGCCTGGATTCGACGGTCTAATTTCGGATGAGGTAGTCGAATGCACCAAGTGCCGTCGTAGCACCCGATCCCATGGCGATGATGATCTGCTTATAGGGGCTATCCGTACAATCCCCTGCAGCAAATACGCCTGGGATGCTCGTGGCCCCGCGCTTGTCTACAACGATTTCCCCTATTTTCGTGCGCTCGAGCGTATCGCCCAGCCATTCGGTATTCGGCGCAAGCCCGATCTGGACGAACACACCCTGCAGTTCCAGATGATGCTCTTTCCCTGTTTCGCGGTCGACGTAGGTAATGCCGGTCAATTTATCTGTGCCGGTAATCTCCTTTGTTTGTGCATTCTTGATGACCGTTGCATTGGGAAGGCTGTTCAGACGGTCTTGCAGGACTGTATCGGCCTTCAGCTCCGGAGAGAATTCAAGGACGGTTACATGCTTCACAATACCGGCCAGGCCGATGGCGGCTTCCACGCGGGAGTTGCCGCCGCCGATTACGGCTACATCCCTGCCCTCGAATAAT
>JAZUQF010000188.1:0-5572 GCA_045605545.1 Lysinibacillus sp. | reverse complement strand
TCGGCACTTGATAGACTCCCCCACCGCTAGGCTGCTACAGGAGGCCTTTCCCCTTCGTTGCCTTCTTCATATCTTCATTCAGCTTTTCAAAGAATTCTTCATTCGTCTTCGTCGTGCGGGGCTTACGCAGGAATTTCTCCGCAAAGTCCGGTGCATCGCTGAACGTCTTGCGGATGGCCCATAGCTTTTCAAGCTGTTCCGGCTCCAGCAACAGCTCTTCCTTCCGCGTACCCGAGCGGCGGATATCCAGCGCCGGGAAGATACGGCGTTCTGCCAGATGGCGGTCCAGATGCAGCTCCAGGTTGCCCGTCCCTTTGAATTCCTCGTAGATGACTTCATCCATACGAGAGCCTGTATCGATGAGGGCTGTCGCCAATATCGTCAAGCTTCCGCCTTCTTCAATATTACGCGCCGATCCGAAGAAGCGCTTCGGACGGTGGAACGCTGCCGGGTCGATACCGCCGGATAACGTACGTCCGCTTGGCGGAATCACCAGGTTATACGCACGGGCAAGACGTGTAATCGAGTCCATGAGGATGATGACGTCACGCTTATGCTCGACAAGTCGACGGGCACGCTCCAGTACGATTTCGGCTACCTTCACATGATTTTCCGGCACTTCATCGAACGTGGAGGATACGACATCGGCCTTTACGGAACGCTCGATGTCCGTCACCTCTTCCGGACGCTCATCAATCAGCAGGACAATCAGTTCCGCTTCCGGATAATTCGTCGTGATGGCATTGGCAATTTCCTTTAGCAGGGAGGTCTTCCCTGCCTTTGGAGGCGCTACAATCAGGCCACGTTGGCCGAATCCGACAGGTGCCACCAGGTCCATGATGCGCGTCGATAGCTTGTTCGGTTCTGTCTCAAGCTTGATTTGGCGGTCTGGATATAGTGGAGTCAGCGCCGGGAAGTGGACACGTTCCTTTGCCACTTCAGGATCCTCTCCATTGACTGCCTGCACTTGAAGAAGCCCGTAATAACGTTCATTCTCCTTTGGAGGGCGCACCTTCCCTGTTACCTTGTCCCCGTTTCGCAGGTCGAAGCGGCGGATTTGCGATGCTGAAATGTAGATGTCCTCTTTTGAAGGGGAGTAGTTGATCGGGCGAAGGAATCCGAATCCCTCCTGCGACACGATTTCCAGTACACCTTCCATAAAGAAGTACCCTTCCAGCTCTGATTGTGCCTTTAAAATGGAATAAATCAGTTCTTTTTTGTTGAGCTTGCTATAATACGAAACTTTAAATTCACGCGCGTGGGTATATAACTCCTTCAGCGTCATATTTTCCAGCTGCGCAATGGTAAGAGCCGACATTAACATTTCTCCTATCTATTTATTTTTATTTGGTCTCGGAATATCTTGAATATGGAGAACTTTCATTGTTAGAAGAGCCCGGCGAAGTGTGCCGGGCAAGTAGATTGTGAAGTTATTGACTGATTGATGATTTTTTCTCAAAGCTGTGGCGTCCTTCGATGAAGCGCACTGTTCCTGTTTTGGCACGCATGACGACGGAGTGTGTCAATGCATAGCCGCCTTTATATTGAACACCTTTTAAAAGCTCGCTGTCTGTTACGGCAGTGGCCGCAAAAATCGCATCGTCGCCTTTCACCAGGTCGTCCAGATAAAGTACTTTATCTACATCAATGCCCATTTTTTTGCAGCGGGCAAGCTGTTCTTCGTTTTCCGGTACAAGTTTCGCCTGGAAGTCTCCACCCAGGCATTTCAATGCTACCGCAGAGATGACGCCTTCAGGAGCACCGCCCATGCCGAACATGATATCAATGCCTGTTTCGTCGAATGCAGTATTGATTGCAGCACCTACGTCACCATCCTGGATGAACTTGATGCGGGCACCAGCCTCCCGGATTTCATCTACGATGGCCTGATGGCGCGGGCGATCGAGCAATGTCGCTACAACATCCGAAATGTCCTTGTTCTTCGCCTTGGCCACTTGAAGTAAATTGTAAGTGACGGAAGCATTGATGTCCACTTTTCCCGCCGCTTCAGGACCGACGGCGATTTTCTCCATATACATATCCGGCGCATTCAGCAGATTGCCACGGTCTGCAATCGCAAGCACCGTCATGGCACCATTCGTTCCTTTGGCTACGATGTTCGTTCCCTCCAAGGGATCCACCGCGATATCCACTTCCGGTCCACCATTACGCAGACCTAGCTCTTCACCGATGTAGAGCATCGGTGCTTCGTCCATTTCACCTTCACCGATTACGACTGTTGCATGCATCGGGATTGTATCGAACATTTGGCGCATTGCTGTTGTTGCTGCGTCATCTGCTTCATTCTTTAGTCCGCGCCCCATCCATTTGGCTGAAGCGATTGCTGCACTTTCTGTTACACGTACGACTTCCATTGATAAACTACGTTCCATTGTAAATTTGCCTCCTGTTTTCGGCTAGCTTAGAAAAGCACATTTGCACCGGTCGGACCCGGTGCAAATGTCTAGACAGCTATACACTTGCCTAAACCAAAACCTTAACTTGAATTTCATTGCTTACTATTCCATTGTAACATATTCATAGTCCGGACCATCTAGACGGTCTTATCGGATGTCAGAACCGTTTCGCGACGGATGTCGGCGCCAAGCGCACAAAGCTTTTCAATCAGCGAGCTGTAGCCCCGCTCGATATGATGGATATCGTGGATTTCCGTTTCTCCCTTAGCCAGGATGCCTGCAAGCACGAGTGCCGCCCCAGCCCGTAAATCCGTTGCGGTGACAACCGACCCTTCCAGCTGTACAGGGCCCTCGATGATTGCCGTATTGCCCTCCACCCGGGCTTTTGCATTCATACGACGCAATTCGTCGATATGCTTGAAGCGGGCCGAGTAGATTGTATCCGTCACTTTCGATGCACCGACCGCCTGCGTCATCAGGACCGACAGCGGCTGCTGTACATCCGTAGGAAACCCGGGGTATACAAGCGTTTTGACATCGACGGCCTGCAGCGTCCCCTGTTTCGGAATGAAGATGCTCTCTTCATCCTCCTCCACCACGACGCCCATCTCCCGAAGTTTTGCCGTAACGGAGTCCAGATGGAGCGGAATGACATTATCGATGGTCACCCCATCACCGATGGCAGCCGCCATGATCATGAATGTCGCCGCCTCGATTCGGTCCGGGATGATTACATGATTCGTACCATGCAGCTCTTCTACGCCATCGATGCGGATGACGCTCGTGCCGGCTCCTTTGATTTTCGCGCCCATGTTCGAAAGCAGCGTCGCTACATCGATGATTTCCGGCTCCTTTGCCGCATTTTCGATGACGGTACGCCCTTTTGCAAGCACAGCAGCAAGCATGATGTTGATTGTCGCTCCTACACTTGCCACATCCAGATAGATTTTCGCCCCGCGCAGTTCATCCGCACGCAGATAGATGGCACCGTGCTCATTCGTCACCTTTGCTCCGAGCGCCTCGAATCCCTTGATATGCTGGTCGATCGGACGCGGGCCTAAAAAGCATCCGCCCGGCAGACCGATCACCGCTTTTTTGAACCGTCCGAGCATAGCTCCCATTAAATAATAGGAGGCCCGTAGCTTTTTTACGTTGCCATTCGGAAGCGGCATTGCAATCATGTTCGCTGGATCGATTGTCATCATCCCGTCCTCGAATGACACTTCACCGCCTATTTCTTCAAGCAGCGCTTTTAATGTCCAGGCATCTGAAATTTCAGGAATCCCTCCGATTGTCACCGAGGAATTCGCCAAAATCGATGCAGGAATCAAAGCGACAGCACTATTTTTCGCACCGCTGACTTTGATGGTACCTTGCAAGCGGTGGCCCCCATTTATTTTATAAACGTCCATGAAGCGTTATCTCCTCATCACTTTAGAAAGCGTATTTCCTTTATTATTGTCCTTGACGCTTCGACCAATCCGCTAAAAACCCTTCAATCCCCTTGTCAGTTAATGGATGGTTGAATAATTGTTTTAATACCTTGAATGGTGTCGTTGAAATATGTGCCCCCGCCAATGCCGCTTCTGTAATATGCTGTGGGTGGCGGATGGATGCCGCGATGATTTCCGTTTTGATGTCATGGATAGTGAAGATGTCCGCAATCGTCGAAATCAGCTCCACACCATTGTGGCCGATATCATCGAGACGGCCAAGGAATGGCGAAACATACGTAGCGCCTGCGCGAGCGGCCATCAATGCCTGGTTGGCAGAGAAGATCAGCGTTACATTCGTCTTGATTCCTTTTTCTGTGAAGAACTTGCAGGCCTTCAATCCTTCCGGCGTCATCGGCAGCTTCACTGTAATGTTCGGGTGGATGGCGGCAAGCTCCAATCCTTCCTTGATCATGCCTTCTGCGTCCAAAGAGATGACCTCTCCACTGACAGAGCCATCGACCAATTCCGCAATTTCACGAAGACGGTCGTGGAAGGAAATGTTCGTCTCCTTTGCCACCAGCGACGGGTTTGTTGTCACGCCTGATAAAATGCCCCAAGAATAGGCTTCTTTAATTTCCTCAAAATTGGCTGTATCGATGAAAAATTTCATAGTTGTTTTCCTCCTAGTTCCTGATGCCTAGCTATTTCCTTATCGTAAATCAGGAGAAGGTCTGTAATCAGACACTTCTCCTGCTAATATCCATTGCTTATTACGCTTTTTGAGAGCTACCGAATTCTCGCATCTTACCAATAACCGTAGTTTTGATTGCTTCGCGAGCAGGTGCTAAATATTTTCGTGGATCATATACTTTTTGATCATTATTCAGAATTTCACGGATTACTTTCGTAGCGGAAATCTGGTTTTCCGTGTTTACATTGATTTTCGCTGTGCCAAGGGAAATGGCGCGTTGAATATCATGTGTCGGGATGCCAGTGCCTCCGTGGAGAACTAATGGAAGGTCTGCAAGTTGCGAGATTTCCTCCATTTCCTTGAAGCCCAAGTTCGGCTCGCCTTTATAAGGGCCGTGTACCGAGCCCAGTGCCGGCGCCAGACAGTCGATGTCTGTCTGCTCGACAAGTTTTTTGCACTCCTGTGGATCAGCATAGTTGATGCCGCCGATGACGCCATCTTCTTCTCCGCCTACTGTACCTAGTTCGGCTTCTACCGATACACCATGTGCGTGTGCATATTCCACTACTTGTTTTGTGATTTGTACGTTTTCTTCGAATGGGTGATGGGAGGCATCAATCATTACGGATGTAAAGCCTGCATCAATCGCCTCTTTACATTTCTCAAATGAGGAACCGTGGTCCAGGTGGATTGCTACCGGAACAGTAATTTTGTAGCTTTCAATCAAGCCTTTCACCATATGTACGACTGCCACGAAGCCGCCCATATACTTGCCTGCGCCTTCCGAAACACCCAGAATGACTGGTGAGTTCTCCTCTTGCGCCGCTTGTAGGATTGCCTGTGTAAACTCCAGGTTATTGATGTTGAATTGACCTACTGCATATTTTTCAGCTTTTGCTTTGATTAACATTTCTTTCATTGAAACTAATGCCATGATGAAAGTCCTCCTTAGGGATGCTAAATATTTTACGAGAAAACATTCAACCCTATCATAACAAAAACAGGCAGTATTCGCCACTGCCTGTGCG
>JAZUQF010000187.1:0-15602 GCA_045605545.1 Lysinibacillus sp. | reverse complement strand
ATAATGGAAGAAACTCAGGCCAATTCAAAAGAAGCGATAAAAGAAGTGGCCAAATTAAGAGGGATGCCAAAAAGGGATGTATATAACGCATACCATCAACAGCAATAGGGTTTGCCCTCGCATAAAGGGAATTGAATTGGACAAGTATTCTATAATAATTGTCGACTGCAGTATGGGCACGATTGAATAAATCTTGTTCTATGAGTAGCATGAGGAGATTAAGGAAGCTCCTCTGACCATCATAGGAGAAGGACTGGTGGTAGGGGGATTCAGAAAAAAAGGAGCCATCTGAAAAGGTTGACCTTCCAGATGACTCCTTTAAAATACCTGTGTAATTATTTTAGGTTATTTTGAATTTCTTTCATCAGCATTTCTGCGCCTTCAGGGCTTAAGATCAGTTTGCCCCCTACAAGACGTAAATTATCGTCGGAAACTTCGCCCGTCACTGCACAAGTCATGTTAGGCATATATTTTTTAAGGATGATTTTATCGTCATCAACATAAATTTCCAATGCGTCCTTTTCAGCAATGCCTAATGTACGACGTAGCTCGATAGGAATGACCACGCGTCCCAATTCATCGACTTTACGAACAATACCTGTAGATTTCATGATAATATTTTCCTCCTAAAATGGTTGTCATTATAATTCGTCAAAATTCGACATCGATAACTTGACTATGATAAATCATACCAACTAATACCATATACGTCAATAAATTAGCACCGAAAATAGCACCTCGAATGTGAATTTTTCGTCAAAACCGGCAATTATGAAGCAAAAATTAAAGATTTTTATTATCATTTGCCTATATTCGACTAAATATTCAAGGAACGGATAAACTATGTGGTAATGATTTTTCGACAAAAGCCTGTCTCAATAATCTTTCATTGAAACAGATTTGGTACTTCGTTAGAATAGAGACTATACTGTGAAACAAAATGGAGGCAGTTCTAGTGAGCGAACAAAAAACATTCTATATAACAACCCCTATTTATTACCCTAGCGGTAAGTTCCATATCGGTACGGCTTATACGACCGTTGCATCGGATACGATGGCACGATACAAGCGTCTGCGCGGATATGATGTACGTTTCCTTACTGGAATGGATGAACATGGGCAGAAAATACAAGAAAAGGCCCAGGAATCCGGAAAGCATCCACAGGAATACGTAAACGAAATAGCAGATGCTGCCAAAAAACTATGGTCCCTAATGGATATATCCTATGATGACTTCATTCAAACTACCCAGGACCGTCATAAAAAGAGCGTCGAGAGGATTTTTACACGTTTTCTAGAAAATGGCGACATTTATAAAGGTGAATATGAGGGACTTTATTGTGTTCCCTGTGAATCCTATTATACAGAGACGCAGCTGGTGGATGGAAAGTGCCCGGACTGCGGTCGTGATGTGCAGACGGTTAAAGAAGAGTCTTACTTCTTTAATATGAAAAAATATGCCGATAAATTACTTCGCTACTATGAAGAAAATGTAGAGTTTATTGAACCGGAATCTCGTAAAAATGAAATGATCAATAATTTCATCAAGCCGGGCCTTGAAGATTTATCAGTTTCCAGAACCTCATTCGATTGGGGGATTAAAGTACCGGGAGATCCAAAACACGTCATCTACGTATGGGTGGATGCGCTATCCAATTATATTACATCGCTCGGCTATGGCTCTGACAACGAAGAACTGTTTAATAAATACTGGCCGGCTGATGTACATGTAGTAGGAAAAGATATTGTGCGGTTCCACACAATTTACTGGCCGATTTTCCTGATGGCTTTAGATTTGCCATTACCGAAAAAGGTATTCGCCCATGGCTTCATCATGATGAAAGATGGAAAAATGTCGAAATCCAAAGGGAATGTCGTCTATCCAGAAATGCTTGTGGAGCGCTATGGCCTGGATGCGACACGCTATTTCCTTCTGCGCGAGCTGCCATTCGGTTCAGACGGCGTATTTTCGCCTGAGTCGTTCGTAGAGCGTACGAATTTCGATCTTGCCAATGACTTGGGGAACCTGCTGAATCGGACTGTCTCCATGATGAACAAGTATTTTGACGGTGTCATCCCGACAAAAGATATGGAGCCTACCGAATTTGATGCGGCATTAAAAGTATTTGCAGAAAACGTCCGTGTTAAATATGAAGAAAGTATGGAGAAAATGCAGTTTAGTGTCGTTCTGGCAGAAGTATGGTCGCTCGTTTCCCGAACGAATAAATATATCGATGAAACATCGCCATGGGTATTGGCAAAAGATGATGTAAATATTTCTAAATTACGTGCTGTAATGGCTAATTTGGCAGAAAGTCTACGCCATATTGCAGTAATGTTACAGCCCTTCATGACTTCTGCGCCGAAGCGGATCATTGAACAGCTTGGTTTGGAGGAAGGGCTATTGCAATGGGATTCCATCGCTGTATTCGGAAATGTGATTCCGGCAAACACAAAAGTAGTGGAAAAAGGAATACCAATCTTCCCACGCCTCGATGCGGAAGTAGAAATTGCCTATATTCGCGAGCAGATGCAATCGAGTGTGAAGACGCCTCAAGAAGAAGCGAAGAAGGAAGCTGCCGAAGCAGAAGATGTGCCTGAAATCACGATTGACGACTTCATGAAGATTGATCTGCGCGTCGCTACAGTGACGGCATGCGAGCCGGTACCGAAGGCGAAAAAATTGCTGAAGCTGCAGGTGGACCTGGGCTATGAGCAACGTCAGGTGGTATCCGGCATTGCTGAGCACTACAAGCCTGAGGAGCTGGTAGGGCAAAAAGTAATCGTAGTGGCAAATCTAAAACCGGTGAAACTGCGCGGTGAACTATCCGAGGGAATGATTCTGGCGGGCTCGCATGAGGGCGTGCTGACGCTTGCGACGGTGGATCCAAAGCTTGAAAACGGAGCAAAGGTGAAGTAATCGGAATCAGCAGGAGAACCCGTGCTTTCGACTTGATTCATCTTGTGTCGGGGCGTTTAGACTGCTTCCGACCCCTGAATCAAGAGTATGGAGTATAAAGCTATGTTGATAAGCCTGTTGAACATTACTAGTTCGACAGGCTTCCTTTATTTCAATGTTACATCACAATATTATTTTGGAATAAAGAAAAATACCATTTAACGGAATATATGAGGGGCCATAGTGCTTCCTTGGGGGAGCTCGCGGGGGACAGGTTGTTACAAAAGGGGTATTTCAGTAATATAAATGAAATATAGATGAAAAATAAGAAATGATTTAATCCATTACAATACGGAAGTAGGAGAAAAATAATATGACATCATACATCGATACACATGTACATCTTAATGCAGACCAATATGACGATGATTTGCAGGAAGTGATCGATCGAGCCGTTGAAGCGAAAGTGGAAAAAATGGTTGTAGTAGGATTCGACCGCAAGACGATTGAACGTGCCATGAAGCTGGTGGAGGATTACGACTTTTTATACGCTGTCATTGGCTGGCACCCAGTAGATGCCATTGACTGTACAGACGAAGAGTTGGAATGGATTGAAAAGCTGGCGGCACACCCGAAAGTGGTAGGTATAGGAGAGACGGGACTTGATTATTACTGGGATAAATCTCCGAAAGATGTACAGGAGTACTGGTTCCGCAAGCAAATACAGCTTGCGCAGAAACTGAATTTGCCGATCATCATCCATAACCGGGATGCGACCGGAGATGTGGTACGGATATTACGTGAAGAGAACGCCGCTTCAGTTGGCGGTATCATGCATTGCTACGGCGGCAGCGTGGAGACGGCCCGCGAATGCATCGGCATGAATTTCATGATCAGCCTCGGAGGTCCCGTGACATTTAAAAATGCACGGCAGCCAAAAGAGGTGGCGAAGGAAATTCCACTCGAGCATCTATTGATCGAGACGGATGCTCCGTATCTTGCTCCCCATCCGCATCGCGGAAAGCGCAATGAACCATCATTGGTTCCCCTCGTTGCAGAGGAAATTGCGCGCCTGAAAGAGCTATCGGTAGAAGAAGTGGCGAAGGCTACAACAGAAAATGCAAAACGTTTTTTCAAAATTAGTGACTAAGGTGCGGAACCCTCTACGGTGCTGCGTTTGGTAAGGCTTATAGGCTGTCGCTAAAATTGTTCGAATATGCATTTATGTTGACAGCCTAAAAAGGAGTCCGTATAATCCAACGAGTATTAAGGAGGCGTTTTTTCATGTCAAATGACACCAGGAAAAACCTGTTCTTTGGTTCATTGAGGAGTAAGCAAACAGTGGTAAGGATTCTATCCCTTGGCCTGTTTGTTACAGTTATTGCATTTGTTCTATACCAGGGAACGAAAAATTCGGTGGTCATCAATGCAAATGGTGAGCAGCTGGAACTGGCAACACACGCAAAAACAGTCGAAGATGTATTGGTAGCACAAGACATTGCTGTTTCAGAATATGATAAAGTATCACCCTCACTGGATACCGAGGTTGTCAGCGGAATGACAATCGATTGGGAACAGGCACAAGAAATAATCATTTCAGTTGATGGAAATCAGTCAAATGTTTGGACAACTGAAAAACGAGTGAAGAACATTTTGGAAGAGGCAAATATTGAAGTAACGGAGCATGATGAGATTTCACTCAGCTTAGATACAGAAGTAGGAGCAGATCACAAAATCGATATTCAAAAAGCGTTTCAGTTAACGCTTGTCGATGGTTTGAAAGAGAGACAAGTATGGTCCACTTCGACTACGGTCGCTAACTTTTTGAAACAACAAGGGATTACATTAGGCGAATATGATCGTGTCGGCAAATCGATGGAGGAGGTTATTGCTCCAGATGATCGCATCGCAGTTGTTCGCGTAGAAAAGGTTACCGATGTAGTGGAAGAATCAATCGATTTCGCAATTGAAAAGAAAAATGATTCTTCTTTGTTGAAGGGAAAAGAGAAAGTAGTAACGACTGGGGAAAAGGGTACGGTTGCACGTACATATGAAGTCGTGAAGGAAAACGGCAAGGTCGTTTCCAAAACATTGCAGTCCGAAAAGGTCGTCCAGGAACCGAAGAAGCAGATAGTGGCAGTCGGAACCAAGGTGATAACGGCCAGCGTTTCACGTAATAATTCGCCCGCTCCCGCTAGTGGGAATGAATTTTATGTGACGGCAACCGCCTATACGGCAAATTGCTCGGGCTGTTCGGGTGTGACGGCAACAGGCCTGAATTTGAAGGCCAATCCGTCCAGCAAGGTCATTGCAGTGGATCCGAGCGTCATCCCCCTCGGCTCGAAGGTATGGGTAGAGGGATACGGCTATGCAATCGCCGGTGATACAGGCGGTGCCATCAAAGGTAAAAAAATTGATGTCTTTGTATCTTCCAAGTCCCAGGCATCAAGCTGGGGACGTAAAAAGGTGCGCATCAAAGTGTTGAACTAGAGTTAGTAGCATTCCAAAATGAATGAGCTTTCCCGTTTTTGACTGGCGGGAAGGCTTTTTTATTTGCGGATGAAGAACTGCCGCCATCTTGTAATACGGCCTATATGGAAGGCATATGCTATGTGTTCAGGCGTATTTTGGAAGGCGGATGCCTTTCAGGTGGGTAGCGGCCGGTGGATGTGTTAAAATACGAAAAGAAGCTTGAGGGAAAAGAGGATACAGTTTGAACATACAAGAAATCATTGTCGTGGAAGGCAAGGATGATACGACTGCGATTAAGCGGGCAGTCGGTGCCGATACAATCGAAACGAACGGCTCCGCCATCTCGGATGAGACACTCCGGAGGATTGCGCATGCCCAGCAGAAGCGGGGCGTCATCGTATTTACGGATCCTGATTATCCGGGTCGCCGAATCCGTGCCATCATCGAGGAGCGCATTCCGGGTGTAAAGCATGCCTTTTTGGCCAAGGAGAAGACGATTGCCAAAAATGGACGGGGCCTCGGCATCGAGCATGCCAGTGACGAGGATATCCGGGATGCCTTGCGCAATGTCTATACAGTGAATGCAAGCGGGCATTTTAAGGAGCGGATCACGCTTGAGGATCTGATGCTGGCCAGGCTGATCGGGCATCCAAGGTCGAAGGAACGCCGCAATCGGATTGGCGACATTTTGAATATAGGCATGACGAACGGAAAGCAGTTGCACAAGCGCCTCATCATGTTCGAAATCTCGGAGGAGCAGTTCGGGGCGGCAGTAGCACAGTTAGATCAGGAGGAACAACATGTATAAAGACATTGCAACACCAATTCGCACGAAGGAAATTTTGAATAAATACGGATTCTCCTTCAAAAAGAGCCTGGGACAGAACTTTTTGATCGACCCGAATATTCTGCGCAATATCGTCAGTCATGCAAATCTTACGAAAGACAGCGGGGCGATAGAGGTAGGGCCGGGAATCGGTGCATTGACCGAGCACTTGGCGAGGGCTGCAAAAAAAGTGGTATCGTTTGAAATCGACCAGCGCCTTCTGCCGGTTCTGGAGGATACGCTTAGCCCCTATGACAATGTGAAGATCGTCCATTCCGATATCCTGAAGGCTGATGTAGCGCAAGTGATCGAGGAAGAGATGCCGGGCATCGAGGATATCATGGTGGTGGCGAACCTTCCCTATTACGTGACGACGCCCATCCTGATGAAATTATTGAACGACCGCCTGCCGATCCGGGGATTCGTCGTCATGATGCAAAAAGAGGTGGCGGACCGTATCACGGCAAGGCCGGGGACGAAGGAATACGGTTCCCTATCCATCGCCATCCAGTATTATTGCACGGCGGAAGTCGCAATGGTTGTACCGAAGACGGTATTCATGCCGCAGCCGAATGTGGACTCGGCAGTCATCCGCCTCATCAGGCATGAAAAGCCGCCTGTAGAGGTCATAGATGAGGACTTCCTGTTTGAAGTGACGCGCGCATCCTTTGCCCAGCGCCGCAAGACAATCCTCAACAACCTGCAGGCTGGTCTGACAGAAGGCAAGAAGAATAAGGAGGCCATCCTGAGCGCGCTTGAGACGGCCGGCATCGAGCCATCGCGCCGAGGGGAAACACTGACGATCCAAGAATTCGGCAGCTTGGCTGATGCATTGCACTCGGTATTTTGCAAACGTCAATAATCCGAATTCGATAAAAAAATCTTATGTTTTTTTCAAAAAAAAGTTGACGGGATTTATTGTATGGTGATAAAATATTATATTTTATTGACAATGAAGGCTATTCGTGATATACTGTTGCATAGTGAGGTGTATGCGAAAATGCCAAAAACATTAGCTGACATTAAAAAGTCGTTAGAGGGTCATTTGGGTAAACGTTTGCAATTACGAGCAAACGGAGGTCGCAAGAAAACGGTTGAGTGTGAAGGCGTGCTGAGCGAAACATACCGCGCAGTATTCGTTGTCGAGCTTAATCAGGAGGACAATGCGTGCAAGCGTGTGTCTTACAGCTACACAGATATTTTGACAGAAGCAGTGGAAATTACTTTTTTAGATGATACAATCGTTGTCGCTAAATAGGGTATAGTTTTCTTTATATGTTTTAATGGAGCACCCAAGCATTTGGGTGCTTCTTATTTTTGATGAACGAATAAGGAAAGGTATGAGTTGCATCCATGGCCCTGCTCGGTGGGCCGGTGAGGCATGAGGAATGCATAACTGGGATGGAACCACACATAATACAGTTGTCAGCCTTATATTCAAAAGGAGGCAGAAAGCATGGCTAAAGAAAAGATCATGTCAGCACGTCTAAAAGAAGAGATAGCCAAGGAACTCGGATTTTATGATGTTGTACAAAAAGAAGGCTGGGGCGGGATTAAAGCCCGCGACGCCGGAAATATGGTCAAACGCGCCATTGAAATGGCAGAGGAAAGTCTTGCAGCGGAAAACCGCAACAAGAATATTTAGCTAGGTTGAACCAAAAAGAGAAATAGGGCTGATGAAAGGGAGCGTCTGAAAAGATTTTCAGATGGCTCCCTTTAATGATGCTGCAGGGGACAGCAAAATGCTTGCGAAAAGACGATGTAGTGACTGCCCCTCCTTTATGAGGGCGGTTTGCCTGCTGAAAAGTTTCTATACTTTCCATAAGTGCCTTGTTCCCTAGTATGGTAAAATAGAGGGCAACGATATTCGCAACCTGCGAGGTGTAAGGAGGATTTTGCCATGCTTTATGTGAAGGCGCCCGCTAAAATCAATTTGACATTAGATGTTTTATATAAACGGCCGGATCATTATCACGAAGTGGAGATGGTCATGACGACAGTGGATCTGGCCGACCGGATTGGTTTGGAGCCCCGGGGGGATGGGCTCATCAAAATCATCTCGGCGGATCGGTTTGTGCCGGATGACGAACGGAATTTTGCCTATCAGGCGGCAAAGTTGTTGAAGGATACATATGGCATCGAGGAGGGCGTATCCATCAAAATTGAGAAGGAGATCCCCATAGCTGCGGGATTGGCGGGAGGCAGCAGTGATGCAGCCGCCACGCTGCGAGGGCTGAACGAAATGTGGGGCTTGAATCTAACGATGGATGAGCTGGCGGTGCTTGGTGCAAAAATAGGCTCGGATGTCTCCTTCTGTGTGCATGGCGGAACGGCGCTGGCTACGGGGCGTGGAGAGAAGATTACCGAACTGCCTGCCCCACCTGCCTGCTGGGTTGTATTGGCGAAGCCGAAAATCGGTGTGTCTACGGCGGATGTATATGGCGGTTTGAAACTGGAAGGCATCAGGCATCCAAATACTAAGCAAATGATTGAGGCCATCCAAAAGCAGGATTATGAACTGGTCTGCCAGTCGGTGGGGAATGTATTGGAAACCGTAACATTCACCCTTCATCCGGAAGTGGTGACCATCAAGGAGCAGATGCAGCGCTTTGGTGCGGATGCCGTTCTGATGAGCGGCAGTGGCCCTACAGTCTTTGGACTCGTCGATTCCGAATCACGCGCTGCCCGCATCTACAACGGCCTGCGTGGATTCTGTGAAGAGGTTTATGTCGTACGTATGTTAGGTGAGCGGAATCCACTTGCTTAAATACGTATATTTGTGGTAATTTACGTAGTAAAAGTTCGTGTTTTAAATTGTCTAATTCTTATATGGGAGAGGATCAAATGAAATGGAAGCGCAGTGAACGCCTTGTTGATATGACTTACTATCTGCTTGAGCATCCACATCAGCTGATCCCGCTAACTTATTTTTCTACTCTATATCAATCTGCAAAATCGTCTATTAGTGAAGATTTGTCGATTGTGAAGGAAACGTTCGAAGAAAAAGGAATCGGGTTGCTGATGACAGTGCCTGGCGCAGCTGGCGGGGTAAAATATATCCCCAAAACGTCCAGTCAAGACGTAAAGCGCATTATTGATGAGCTGATTGTAGAGCTCGGACAGTCCGATAGGCTGTTGCCGGGCGGCTACTTATTCATGACGGACCTGCTTGGGAATCCGGACTTGATGAATCGTGTAGGAAAAGTATTTGCCAGCGCATTTGCGGACAAGCAAATCGATGTCATCATGACGGTGGCGACGAAGGGGATTTCAATTGCCCATGCGATTGCCCGCCATCTGAATGTCCCTGTGGTGGTGGTCCGACGCGACAGCAAGGTGACGGAAGGTTCTACAGTGAGCATTAACTATGTATCGGGTTCTTCCCGCCGCATCCAGACGATGGTATTGTCGAAGCGCAGCATGAAGAGCGGCCAGCGTGTACTCATTACGGACGACTTCATGAAGGTGGGCGGTACGATGAACGGCATGAAGAGCCTGCTGGAGGAGTTCGATTGCAAGCTTGCAGGGATTGCCGTGCTGGTGGAGGCGGAGCATGCGGATGAAACGCTTGTCGATGATTACTATTCATTAGTGAAGCTTTGTGAAGTGAATGAGAAGGACCGCACCATCGCACTTAGCGAAGGGAATTATTTCTTAAAGGAGAGAAAAGCATGAAGACGGTATCTACAAATAACGCCCCGGCAGCAATCGGGCCATACGCACAAGGAATCATTGTAAACAATATGTTCTATTCATCTGGGCAAATTCCATTGACGGCAGCGGGAGAGCTGGTGGAGGGAGACATCAAGGAGCAGACGAATCAGGTATTCGAAAATCTGAAGGCTGTGCTTGCCGCTGCAGGCACTTCGCTTGGCCAAGTTGTAAAGACTACTGTATTCATGAAGGATATGAATGATTTTGTGGAGATGAACGAAGTGTATGCCAGCCATTTCGGTGATCATAAGCCGGCACGTTCAGCAGTGGAGGTAGCGCGTCTGCCAAAGGATGTAAAAGTGGAGATTGAAGTAATTGCATTAGTTAAATAGTATGAGGCGCTACGCAAACGTAGCGCCTTTTGCAATTATAGACAAGGCGGATTCTATGCTGGGAAACGGTAAATAGCTTTAAAATTTAAAATATTTCTAATTTTATAGTGTAGAAAGAAGGAATTTCAGATTTTTTGAAGAAATTAACTCTCATAAAAGGTGACATCTTAGATGAGAGGGGTGAAAGAATGGAAGTAACAGATGTAAGACTACGCCGTGTACAAACTGATGGCAGGATGCGCGCAATCGCTTCCATCACATTGGATGACGAATTCGTCGTCCATGATATCCGAGTGATTGATGGGAATTCCGGCCTGTTTGTGGCGATGCCAAGCAAGCGTACTCCGGATGGAGAATTCCGGGATATTGCTCACCCAATTAATTCTGGAACACGCAATAAGATTCAGGAAATCGTTTTGGCTGCTTATCATGCGTCGGATGAGGAAAATGAAGAGGAAGTTCTGGAATTGGAAGAAGCGAATGTCTAATTTTCATATAAAGGGGGTCTGCTCTGCTAAGGGGCGGACTCTTTTTATATGGCCAAAAGCAGAATCCCACTCGAACAAGAGTTTTCGAGGCGTAAACGACAGGGTTTGAAAAACGTGGATATGTAGATGTTTTGTCCACCCCGAATGCCTTGAAAATCGCGTGAATTTACTATATAGTCATAAGAGACAATGAGCTGAATTGGGGGACTCAAGAATGACTAATATTTTTGCTATCGTGCTAGCAGCTGGTCAGGGAACACGTATGAAGTCCAAATTATATAAAGTGCTCCACCCTGTTTGCGGAAAGCCAATGGTTCAACATGTTGTAGACCATATCGGATCCTTGGATGCGAAACGGATTGTAACGGTCGTCGGACATGGAGCAGAAAAGGTAAAGGAACAGTTAGGAAAGCAAAGCGAATATGTGCTGCAGGCGGAACAACTGGGGACTGCCCATGCCGTCCAACAGGCAGAACCTGTACTTGGTCAACTTGAAGGTACAACATTAGTGGTGTGCGGTGATACGCCATTAATCCGCCCTGAGACGATGAAAGCCCTATTTGACTACCATACTTCGCAAAATGCTAAGGCGACGATTTTGACAGCCGTGGCGGAAGACCCGACCGGCTATGGCCGCATTTTACGTGATGCCGAAGGAAATGTAGCGCAAATCGTAGAACAAAAAGATGCGACGGAAGAGCAGAAGAAAGTGACGGAAATCAATACAGGTACATACTGTTTTGACAACAAGGCGCTATTTGAAGCTTTAAAGCTTGTGAACAATGACAATGCACAAGGAGAGTACTACCTTCCGGATGTCATCGAAATCCTGCAGAAGCAGGGGGAACGCGTAGCGGCTTATGTAACAGAGAGCTTTGACGAGACGTTAGGCGTGAACGATCGTTTTGCCCTTTCACAGGCAGAGGCGATCATGCGTGCCCGCATCAACGAGCGCCATATGCGCAACGGTGTCACAATTATCGACCCATCCACAACCTATATCAGTGCAGATGCCATCATCGGCTCTGATACGGTCCTTCAGCCAGGTTGCATGATTGAAGGGAAGTCGGTGATTGGAGAGGACTGCATGATCGGTCCGAACAGCCATATCGTAGATAGCGAAATCGGCAATGCGACGACGATCCACAGCTCTGTTGTCCTGCAAAGCAAAGTCGGCCATGAAACAGCCGTCGGTCCATTTGCACACCTTCGACCAGCTTCTTCATTAGGCGACCACGTGAAGGTCGGCAACTTTGTAGAAGTGAAGAAGAGCCATTTAGGCAACCATACGAAAGTATCGCACTTAAGTTACATAGGCGATGCTGAAGTAGGGGATAATTGCAATATCGGATGCGGTACCATCACAGTCAACTACGACGGTCAGAACAAATTCCAGACGGTGATTGAAGATGATGTATTTGTAGGATGCAACTCGAATCTAGTAGCTCCGGTGACGTTGGGTGCCGGCTCATTCATCGCTGCTGGTTCAACCGTGACGAAGGATGTACCGGGTGATGCGTTGGCGATTGCGCGCGCACGCCAGGAAAATAAACTAAATTACGTTAGTAACAAATTAAAATAAACTCATTAATTTAGAAAAAACAGGAGGCCATCATGCCGTATCAATACGCTGACTCAAAATTAAAAATCTTCTCGCTGAATTCGAACAATCCACTGGCACAAGAAATTGCAAAGGAAATGGGTTGTGAGCTTGGTAAATCATCTGTAAAGCATTTCAGTGATGGCGAGGTTCAAATTAGTATTGAAGAAAGTATTCGCGGTTGCGACGTATTCATCGTTCAATCCACTTCTGCACCTGTAAACGAACACCTCATGGAGCTATTAATCATGGTCGATGCGGTAAAACGTGCTTCAGCCCGTACAGTAAACGTCGTAATGCCGTACTATGGCTATGCACGCCAAGACCGTAAAGCCAAGGCTCGTGAGCCGATTACAGCAAAATTGGTAGCGAACCTTCTAGAGACTGCAGGTGCTACTCGTGTAATCGTATTGGATCTACACGCACCACAAATCCAGGGCTTCTTCGATATTTTAATCGACCATCTGGTGGCAGTTCCTATTTTGTCTGATTACTTCAAGACGAAGGGGTTCAATCCGGATGATGTCGTAATCGTATCACCTGACCACGGTGGTGTTACGCGTGCCCGTAAGATGGCGGAGCGTTTGAAGGCACCGATTGCCATCATCGATAAGCGTCGTCCAAAGCCGAATGTAGCAGAGGTAATGAATATTGTCGGTAATGTTGAGGGCAAGGTGGCTATCTTGATCGATGATATCATTGATACAGCCGGCACGATTACGATTGGTGCGAATGCGCTGGTCGAGGCGGGTGCGAAAGAAGTCTATGCGTGCTGTTCACACCCTGTCTTATCGGGTCCTGCGATTGAGCGTATTGAAAACTCGGTGATTAAGGAATTGGTTGTCACAAATACAATCCAATTGACGGATGACCGCAAATCTCCGAAAATCAAGCAGCTTTCAGTGGCTGGTTTGATGGCTGATGCTATTTCTCGTGTATATGAAAATAAATCTGTAAGTACACTGTTTGATTAATTGAATAGACAGGGGCCGCTTTCCGGTAGGGGAGCGGCCTTTTTGCATGACAGGCCGCTTTCATCCCGAATGGCGTAAAGTTTAGGGATATGCCGATTATGGCATCTTTCGTTTATCTATTTCCTAAATAGGGTAAAGAATAGAGCGAAATAATTTACGGAAAAGGGGAATGTGAGATATGAGTACAGTATTGGAAGCAACAAAACGCGAAACTGGCGCTCGTTCGATTTTAACCGAAGTACGAAATAAAGGCTGCATACCGGCAAATGTATACGGCTATAATACAGAGCCGACAGCAATCAGCGTGAACGCTAAGGACCTGTTGAAGGAAATTCAGACAAACGGTCAAAATGCCGTCTTCGCATTAAGTGTTGAAGGTAAAAAGGTGAACGTGGTCATTAATGAAATGCAGCGTTGTGCGTTAAAGGGACTTGTCAAACATGTGGACTTCCAGGCAATCAGCATGAAGCAGGAGATAGAGGTCGATGTACCGGTTTCCATCGTTGGAGATGCTGCCGGTGTCAAGGAAGGCGGCGTGTTGACGCAGCCGAACCGGGAATTGAAGATCAAGGTGAAGCCTTCAGACATTCCGGAAGCCATCGAAATCGATGTAACCAATCTGGGAATCGGCGATACATTATCATTGTCTGATGTAAAGAAGGAAATCGGTTTTGAAGTATTGAATGATGATGACTATACACTTGCTACCATCACCCCTCCAACAAAGGCCAGCGAGGTTGCAGACGCAGATGCTGCAGAGGTGACGGCGGACGATGTGGAAGCGACAGGAGAAAAGCTCGACCCGGAAAGACCAGGACGAGAGGATTAACAAAAAAGGGGCATCCAATGAACGGGTGGTCCTCTATATACAGAGCTATTGCAAAAAAAGCTGTCTGAAATGAATTTAGACAGCTTTTTTGCATGGGCTTATATGTGGCTGGGAAGCTTAAAGGCAAACAGGCCCTCCTGCTTGAAAATCGGTTTTGCCAGAATGGGTTCTCCTGTTGAAAGAACTTTTGCGATGGTTATGGTAAAATAAGCTACGATAAAAAATTCAAATGAGGTTTATGAATATGAAATTAATTATTGGTCTAGGGAATCCTGGGAAGCCATATGAACATACACGCCATAATATAGGGTTCGATATCATTGATGCCTTAGCCGGCAAATGGGGCGGAGCATTGAATCAGACGAAATTCAACGGCATGTATGCGACATTCCATCGTCCAGAAGGAAAAGTGATGTTGTTGAAGCCACTGACATACATGAATCTATCGGGCGAATGTGTGCGTCCGATGATGGATTATTTCGATATTCGGGTAGAGGATATCGTTGTCATTTATGATGACTTGGATTTGGAGACGGGAAAGCTACGTCTGCGTCAAAAAGGCAGTGCCGGTGGGCATAATGGCATCAAGTCACTCATCCATCATCTCGGTACGCAGGAGTTCAACCGCATCCGTGTCGGCGTAAGCCGTCCGCCAGCCGGTATGAAGGTGGCGGACTATGTACTGTCGAAGTTTTCGAAGGAAGATGCGCCGGTCATAAGGGAAGCGGTAGACAAATCTTGCGAGGCGGTGGAAGCTTCGCTATCCAAACCGTTTTTAGAAGTCATGAATATATTTAATGGCGCATAAAAAAATAGAGGAACGTCTATACTTTGAATACACATGTATTCAAAGGAGGGCGCATATGCCGGTACGTTATCGCTGCAGACACTGCGAAACAGAAATTGGAACTTTACCGTTTGATGCAGAGGAAACAATCCGTAAGCTGCACCAGTTTGAAGTAGGGGAAATAGATGATTATATCGAAAAAGATTCTCATGGTGAAACGGTGGTTCACTCAATCTGCGAGCACTGCGAGGACTCGCTCCGTCAATTTCCCGATTATTATGCGCTGAAAAATTGGTTACAATAACAAAGAAAAGGTCAATCAAGAATAGCGGTTGCTTTGGCACATGAAACCCTTGAAAGGTCCAGTGTGCCAAGGCTTTTTCCGTTTTAATCTAGAGGGAAGGATTCTTTTATAAAGCCATAACGATGGCATTGCATCCATCTAGGAATCTTTCAGCCTTCGCGAGTAGGGAAGTGGAGCGAAGCTGAGGGGTGGATGCACATTCTTTTTCTAAATGAGAGGGGTTTTTAAATGGAAGCTTTTCATCAACTATTCTCGCAAGATAAACATATAAATGCACTGCTAGAACAAATGGCGCAAAACAGTGCCGACCAACAGCTGATCACCGGTCTGACAGGTGGTGCACGGCCAGCCTTCATTCAAACCGTTTTTAAAGAAAC
>JAZUQF010000186.1:0-61766 GCA_045605545.1 Lysinibacillus sp. | reverse complement strand
CTTTCAATTTGGGCGATGATGGAAGGGTAATAATTCAGTTTTTCGGCAAGCGATGTAATTTCCGCCCTCACCTCATAGCCATCATTCATAAACAACGTAATGGCATATGGATTGGCAGAGGACGAGGTTGCATTGATTTGGGAAATAAGCGCAACCACCTCCGGATTCAGCTTTGCAAGCTCCTTCAGCAGACGCTTGCGCAGTCCTTCATCCTCAAATTCATGAAAAATCGGCGCATCAATCGGCGACTTTTCGTTCACTTCTTTAAACAGAACACCATTTTCCAACATCGGATAAAATGCATGATCCTGTGCCAGGTAGGCTACCTTCTGCCATTCATCCACCTTAATGACTACCGTGCCCAGCCATTTCCGCCCCACTTCCGCAGACTTTACCCATTCCAGCTCTTCTAGACGCTTGGTGATGGCTCCACTGTCTATATTCCACATGGAATCCCCTTTATTCAGGCCGGAGAGCTCTTCATAGTATGTACCGTCTACCAACTCAGCACCCGTAATATCGATTTTCTTGATTTCGCTATACGGGGACTGGAAGTAGAGGAGCAACAGCAACAGAAAAAGGAACAATGCTGTCAGTATGATGAATTTGAAATTGGTCCTTCTTCTGCGCTTCTTCCTGAATGTGGGTATCCGGTCTTCTAAGTCTATTACTTTCTCCAAGTTGCGTCCTCCTCTCCTTCTGTAGTAGCTCCGAATAAATAGATGATGCCGACTGTCAACCATAAAATAACGAGTGACGTCCCCCCGTAGCTGATGAAGGGCAGTGTGACCCCTGTGACAGGCAGCAGCCCGATGACCACTCCGATGTTCAAGGCGGCCTGTACAGCAATCATTGAAACTAGCGCACTAGTTATATAAAAATAGCGGGCATAGATAGCACGCGTAGCTAGTTTATAGCCACTATATAAAAAGCACGCAAAAATACATACAATACAAAGCCCCCCGATAAAGCCGGTTTCCTCTAATATGATAGAAAAAATGAAATCATTCTGCGGTTCTGGTAAATATAAGTATTTTTGTCTGCTTTTTAAGAAGCCATGTCCAAATAGTCCGGCCGGCCCGATGGCGAGCAACGATTGCACCGCCTGGAATCCTTTTCCCAACGGATCCTGCCATGGGTCGATAAATGCCTGGATGCGGGCGAGCCGGTATGGTGCAGAAATGATCAGGGCGGCTAGACCGGTAATCCCCAGCATGATGCACATCCCATAAAATTTTAGGGGATAGTTTGCGATGAAAAACAAAATAAACGCTGCGACAATCAAGATGAATGCAGAGCCGAAATCAGGCTGCATCATAATAAGTGCAATTGGCAGTAAGAGCACGATAAAATGCTTTAGCTTAATTACGCGTTCTCCGCGCTTCCATTTCGCAAGCACGGCGCTCAAGTACACGAGTGTCGTTATTTTCACGAATTCAGCTGGCTGGAATGTCAAAGGCCCTATTCCAAGCCAGCTTCGTGAACCGTTACGCCATACCCCGATGCCGGGTATCAGTACGGCGATCAATAATATGATTGATACGATATAGAGCAGCCTCCACCAACTCTCATGCAGTAGCCATTTACTCTTACTGACGAACACAAAACCTATCAGCGCCACTACAAGATACATCAACTGCTTCATGTAGAAAGGCATCTGATTTGCATAATGCACTTCACTCCAGTAGGCACTCGCTGAATAAATAAAGACTATGCCTATACAGCTAAGTAATAAAGCACTTCCTACAAACAACCGTCTATATATGATCAGCGAAAAAATCCTTTCCTATCGTTTTAGGATAACTTCATTGCACAATCGATAAATACATCTCCACGAATTTCAAAGCTATCGTACTGGTCCCAGCTTGCACAGGCGGGCGAAAGCAGGATGATATCCCCTTCTGCCGACAGCTTTGCCGCATAGACGACCGCCTCCTCTACATTCGTTGCGGCCACTGTTTCTTTTACCCCGCATGACTTGGCGAAATCCAGGAGGCGCATGCTCGTTTCTCCAAATGCTACTACCGCTTTGACATTCCCCATTGCCTCACGCAATTCCTCGAACGAATGGCCGCGGTCTAATCCACCGGCCAGCAGGACAATCGGCTTGTCGAATGCTTCAAGCGCACTCTTCGTCGCCAGGCAGTTCGTCGCCTTGGAATCGTTATAGATTCTTCTGCCCTTCCAGTCACGGACGAATTGAGAGCGGTGACGGACACCACTGAATGTAGATAACACTTCCTTTATCGCGTCAAGTTCACAGCCATGCAGCAAACATGCCGCAACGGCACATAGGATATTTTCCAGGTTGTGCTTGCCAGGAAGCGCGATGTCATCACGGTTTAAAATATGCTCCCCATGCCAGTAGATCGCCTTGTCGTCTGCACTGATGCCTTCTTCAGCACGTCCATTTGTCGTGAATGGAACTTTTTGTGCCTTTGACTTTTCAGCATAGCTGCGTACAACTTCCTGGTCGTTATTATAAATAAAGTAGTCCTCTGCCGTTTGGTTCCGTGTGACGCCAAACTTTGCATCCGCATACTTTTCAAACGTACCGTGGTAATCCAGATGTGCATCGTATAGGTTCGTCAAAATGGCAATATGCGGCTTGAATGCCCGCGTCCCCATCAATTGGAATGACGACAGCTCCGTTACGATTACCTGATCGGGTGCCGCCTCTTTGGCTACACCGCATGCCACCGTGCCGATGTTCCCGGCAACCAAAGGATTGCGCTTTCCGGCAGTCAGCATTTCAAAAATCAGCGTTGTCGTCGTTGTTTTCCCATTCGTCCCTGTAATGCCGATAAACGGTGCCTCGCTTACCAAATAGGCAAGCTCCATTTCAGTAATGACCGGTAAATCCCGTTGAAGTGCATCGGCGACAATCGGGTTGCTGTATGGAATCCCCGGGTTTTTCACAACAAGCTCAAACCCTTCATCCAATAAATCTTCTGGATGTCGTCCACAGATTACCGTAATGCCCTTTGTCAAGAGTTCCTGCGCTTCCGGATTGGCGTCGAAGGGCTTTGCATCATTCACCGTGACGAATGCGCCAAGCTCATGCAGAAGCTCCGCCGCCGCGACCCCACTTTTCGCCAGCCCCAGAACCAATACTTTCTTATGCTGTAATGCTGTATATTTTTTCATAGTAACGCCTCCGATAAGACTGCAATTAATGCCATAACAAGGCCAGTCGACCAAAATACGATTACGACCTTCCACTCGGACCATCCCGAAAGTTCAAAATGATGGTGGATAGGACTCATTTTGAAGATACGCTTTTTGCGAAGCTTAAAGCTGCCTACTTGCAAGATAACCGATAACGTCTCGATGACAAATACGAGACCGATTAGCAACAGCAGAAGCTCCTGCTTCACCAGTACAGACAGCATCGCCAGCGCACCACCTAGAGCCAGGGAACCTGTATCTCCCATGAAGACCTTCGCAGGATTTGCGTTGAAAATCAGGAAACCGAGCAAAGCCCCTGTCACAGCAAATGCAAACAATGCAATGTCCGCCTGGTCGTTGAACAGTGCAATCACACCGAAGGCCGCAAAGGCGATGGAAGCCGTCCCTGCCACCAGACCATCCAAACCATCCGTCAGATTCACCGCATTGGAGAAGCCGACAAGCCAGAAAATCAGGAAGGCGATGTAAAATACGCCGAAATCCAGCTGCCATTCTGTAAAAGGAATGGCGATCGCCGTATCAAATGTCCCGCCCAAACGCAGTAATAAAAATGCCGCTATTGCAATGACGATTTGTCCGATTAGCTTCTGCAATGATGTCAAGCCCAGGTTGCGCTTAAAAATAACCTTGATGCCGTCATCCAAAAAGCCGATAATCCCGAACCCAACAAAAACAAGCAGTAAAACAACCGTCTGTGTTGTAAATACATCAAACAAAAGTCCGCAGGCCACCGTCGTCATAATGATGGAAAGCAAGAAGATGATACCGCCCATCGTCGGCGTCCCTGCCTTTTTCATATGCGATTGCGGGCCTTCCTCGCGTATGCTTTGACCAAACTTCAAACGTCGCAGCATCGGAATGCCGATCGGCGCCAAAATAACGGTCAAGATGAATGATGTAACTAAAATCGCCACCGTTGTTGCCAATGTCATAAAAAAACTCCTTTAAACTGTCCTATTAAATGTATAAACATCCTTCACTATAATAGTTGTTTTACCGTCATTTTGAAAGGATTAGTTCCCTAAGTACAGATGGATAATTTCATCTTGTTTGATTTGTTTTCCCGCTATAGGCAATTGGTCGATGATCTTGTCGCCCTTCCCATGCCACTCTATTTTATAGGTATATTGCTGCTCCGTCACTTCGCCCCTCTTCTGTCCGATAAAATCAGGCATCGCCTCTGTCACCTCATCACCCCACACATACTTCTTGGGAAGCTGGTCGGAAGAATAGGGCAGCCCTAAAATAGAGGCCGATTCCTCTATTATCTGACCGACGATTGGAGCGGTGATTGTACTTCCAAACACGGACTGGGCCTGCGGGGAATCGACAGCGACATAAACGAGGATTTCCGGATCATTGGCCGGTGCAAATCCAATGAACGACACAATATAGTCCCCGTCCTTGTAACGCCCGTTTTCCACCTTTTGGGCTGTACCCGTCTTCCCGCCGACACGCAGCCCGTCACGGTATGCATGCTTGCCCGAGCCATTTGCCACAACTGATTCAAGTGCCTCACGAACCTTCTTCGATGTCTCCTCACTAATTACCTGGCGCTTGGCTGAAGGCTTGTTTTCCAGCAGCACCTGGCCATTGGAGCCTATCATCCTGGAGACGATATATGGTTTATATAATGTCCCTCCATTGATGGCCGCCGCAACCGCTTGTACCTGCTGAATCGGCGTCACTGATACCCCTTGGCCAAAGGCGGTTGTAGCACTTTCCACCGGGCCGAAACCTTCTTTGGAGAAGAGGATGCCACTCGCCTCACCTGCAAGGTTGGAGCCTGTTTTTTCCCCAAATCCGAATTTATGAATATAACTGAGCAGTTTATCAGAGCCCAACCGCTGCCCCATCTCAATGAAGCCCGGGTTGCAGGAATTTTCGACGACTTCGAGGAATGTTTGGTGACCATGCCCCTGCCTTTTCCAGCATCGCAGCCGCGAACCTTCCACCATTGTAAAACCTTGATCATGGAAACTTTCATTCTCCAGATTAATTACATCTTCCTCGATTGCTGCGCTCAGCGTGATGATCTTGAATGTCGAACCCGGCTCATAGGTCATAAAAACCGGTAGATTCCGATTGTAAATCGACTGATCCACTTTCTGGTAGTCAGTCGGGTCATAGGTAGGATAGGAGGAGATGGCTAAAATTTCGCCTGTTTTCGGATTCATCGCAAGGGCCAGCGCCTGTTCTGCACTATACTTTTTCATCGCTTGAGCCAGTTCACGCTCCACTACCTGCTGCAGTCGGACATCCACTGTCAGCTCGATTGTGGCGCCCCCTTCGCCCTGCCGCCATTCGTCGGGCGTCTGGCGCATTGCATTTCCCTTGGCATCTGTAAATAGCCGGATAGCCGAACCTTGACCAGTTAATACATCATTATATTCATATTCGATGCCTGCTAGTCCTTGGGAATCGTATCCTGTAAAACCAAGCAGCCTGGACAATAATGTCCCGTATGGGTAGTGGCGTACATAATCCACCCCGCTGTAGAGCCCGTCAATCTGCATCTGCTGAACCTGCTCCGCCTGCTCTGCCGTTATATTCTTCCCCTCGGGAGCGAGTTTCGTCAAATACGCACGCCTCGACAGCTTTTCCAGCAGCTTCTCCCTATCGGTCTTTAAAATGGGAGCCAGTTGATCGGCTACCCCCTCGACATTGTCATTCTGCGCCCTCATGAAATAGAGGGTCGGTGCAAGCTTGTTCGTGACGATGGCTTCCCCGTTCCGGTCCGTTATATCACCGCGCTCCTCTTGAAAGGGGATTTCCCTGTCCCAGTTGGCCTTCGCCAACTCCGTAAGCTCCTCATGCTGGGTGATTTGCACATAAAACAGCCTGATGAGTATGGCAAGTCCATATAACAGGAAACAAACTATAATGATTTTTAAACGCCCCTGGGCTTGTTTAAAAATCCATTTCATTCGACAACACGCTCCATTTTTTTATATCAGCCTATGTTGTAAATGAAGCGTGTATTCTATTTCTCCAGCCAATCCTTCAAATGGACGGCTTAATCCTGCGGCATTTCTTCCTCTTCCGGGTTTGTCGGTGCCGGTTGGAAGCTTTCCTCCGGTGTACTTAATTTCACGACAATTGGAGAAGAATCTCCGGCCGTTGTCCCTGCAGAGGCACTCTGGCTGTATACATAGCCCTCTCCGACAATTTCAATCGGCAGGCCCGACATCGTTTTATAGACGAGCATGTTGCGCAGGGACCAGCCTGTAAACGACGGGAGGGTGACCGCCCCTTCTGTCTTCAAAAATACTAGACTACCTTTTGATAGCGGCGTGCCTTTCTTTGGATACTGTTCCGTCACGGTCCCACCTTCACCGATGACAATAGGTGTAAAGCCGTCATTTGCAAGCTCCAGCTGGATTGATTCAGACTGGCCGCCCTCCAGCTCCCCTACCGTCTCCATCTCCACGTCCACTGTATTGTCAGGATTGATGTTCAGGTATTTTAAACTGTTTTCCATGACGGAGTTAAATACTTCAGATACCGGCTCCGATCCCGATATCGTACTGCTCATGTCCGGCTTCTTCACTGCTACATACATGATGAGCTGCGGATCGTCCACCGGCGCCATGCCGAGGAAAGAGTAGATATACTGGTGGTCGCCATAGTAATAGCCCGAGCCGTTTTCTTTTGGAATTTGGGCAGTCCCTGTCTTCCCTGCCACCTCGTAGCCATCAATCTGATAGCGCTTGGCAGTTCCCGATTCCGCCGTTACAGTAGAAGCGAGAACTTCACGAACCTGCTTTGCCGTATCGGCCGAGATAGGTTCCCCCTTCACTTTCGGCTCTTCATCGAGCAATACATCTCCCGTATTCGGATCAACGATTTTATCGATTACATACGGCTGCATCATCTTCCCGTCATTGGCAATAGCCGTCATACCTTGGATCAACTGAAGCGGGGTTACGGTCGACCCTTGTCCGAATGACGTGATGACCAGGTCGACGGGGTTTTTTGTTAAAAGCGTTCCCGTTGCTTCATTCGGCAGATTGATTCCTGTTTTTTCACCGAAACCAAAGCGGTCAAGATATTCGCTGAACGTCTCACCACCCATGATTTCCAGCTGTTTGGCCATCCCTGTATTGGAGGATTGCTGTATCCCTTCCAAATAAGTGATCGTCCCCCAACCTCGCCCGTTGTTCCAGTCATTGATCGTCCGGTCATATAATTTATAGCGGCCCGATTGGTAGGTGGCGTTCGGATGCCAGTTCCCCGAGTCGATTGCCGCTGCAAGCGTAAATGTCTTCATTGTAGAACCCGGCTCCAATACATCCTCCACCACTTTATTCAGCCAACCCGCCTCCAGGCCTTCCCTTGTATCTGGATCGAATGTTGGACGCTGTGACATCGCCAGGATTTCGCCTGTTTTCGGATTTGCTACTACCGCCGTCATGGATTCCGGTCCATACTCTTCCTCCACGCGGCTCATTGCATCTTCCAGAAAATTTTGAATGGTCTTATCAAGCGTCAGGTAAATATCGCTTCCATCCTTTGCAGGCTGCACCATCTTTTCGCTGTTTGCCAGCAAATAGCCGAAGAAGTCGCTGTCATAGGAGACCGTACCGTCCTCCCCCGTCAACTCCTCGTCATATATGGATTCCAGTCCCATTCGCCCGACCGTCTTGAATGTGCCATCCTCCTGCTCTTCTTTGACGGCATAGCCAATCAAGTGGGAAGCAAAGGAGCCGTTGGGATAATAACGTTTTTTATCATTGACGAAGGTGATGCCCGGTAGCTTATGCTCTTCAATCGCCTCCTTCACCTCATGGCTGAGGCTGCGTCCGGCAGAGCCGAATTCGACTTGGTACAAATCCTTTTCAGGCGTCAACAGCTTGTAGATTTTCTCTTCATCCAGATTGATATACTGCGCCAAAATGCGCGCCGTTTCCCTCGGGTCCACTACATGCCGGGGCTTTTTTGGATCCTCCGTGACCGACTCCCGTACAATGGCAATGAGCCTGTAGCTCAATGTGTCCTCTGCAATTACGTTTTCATTCCGATCGAGGATGCGTCCCCTCTTTGCGGACATTACGGTTTCACGTGAATATTTGTTGGCTGCCTCCGCCTGCAGATTGTATCCATGCACTTCTCCGTTTGACTGTATATAGAAAAATCGCCAGAATAATAGCAAAAAGAGCCCTCCATATAATAAAAACATTAGAAAGGCTCCTAATTGAAAACGAAACTTGAGCTTCTTCATTCACCTGGCACAACCTTTACATTTTTCTCATTCAAAGTCAGGCCCAGCTCTTTCGCTTTCTCCCAAATGCGCTCATAGGTTGATAGTTCACTTACTTGCACTTTCAAGTCTTCGTTTTGTTTCGCTACTTCTTCTACTTCTGATTCTATTTTTTGTATTTCCATTGTCGTTGTCTGGATTTGCCCCTGCGTATGTAAAAGCGATACTACAAATATGGCAACTGCAATGATGAATGTGATATATAGCACTTTTTCTTTTCCTGTGATAAGCGGCTGTCTGCCGGCTTTTTTCTGCTTCTGAGGCAACGGTTGTTGATGGGGTGGCTGTTCCGGTATCATAGGTTGTTGGATATATGATTGTTGTCTAGCACGAACTGCCATTTAAACACGTCCTTTATCGTTGATTTTTTCAGCTATTCTTAATTTTGCTGAGCGTGAACGATTGTTCTCCGCTAACTCCTCATCTGACGGTAAAATCGGTTTTCTAGTAACCAGCTTTAATGTAGGCTTCATATCCTCCGGGATGATCGGCAGCCCTGGGGGAAGATCCGGAATAGATGAGGCTTCCTTGAACAGCGCCTTGCATAGTCGGTCCTCCAGCGAATGGAAGGTAATGACGCTGATACGCCCGCCAACCTTCAATAGCTCGATGGCATCTACCAATGAATCCTCCGCTGCACCAAGCTCATCATTTACCGCAATGCGGATGGCTTGGAAAATGCGTTTTGCAGGGTGGCCTCCCTTGCGGCGTGCTGCTGCGGGAATGCCTTCCTTGATGAGTTCCACCAGCTGGCCCGTTGTTTCAATCGGTGCCTTCTTTCTGGCTTCCTCTATCCTGCGTGCCACCTGTTTTGAAAATTTCTCTTCCCCATAACGGAAAAAGATGCGCACCAAATCTTCATATGCCCATTCATTCACGACATGAAACGCAGTCAGCTCAGCCGTCTGATCCATGCGCATATCCAGTGGTGCATCATGATGATAGCTAAACCCGCGCTCCGGTGTATCAAGCTGTGGCGAGGATACGCCCAGGTCGTATAAAATCCCGTCCACTTCCTCTATATCCAGCTTGTACAGCTCTTCTTTGATATAACGGAAATTCGAATGTACAAATGTCACACGATCCAGATAACCGGCCAAGCGTACCTTGGCATTTTCAATTGCCACAGTATCTTGGTCAAAGCAAATGAGCCGCCCCTTTTCGGATAGCTGCTTCACTAAATATTCGCTATGCCCGGCCCCGCCCAGTGTGCAATCAACATAGATGCCGTCTGGATTGATGTTCAGCCCATCAACGGTTTCCTTTAATAGCACGGTTGTATGATTGAACATAAAACTTACTCCTTTTGGCTCAATTAAAAATCAAACCCTATCATATTTTCAGCAATTTCATTAAAGGATTCCTCGGATTCCTTAAAGTAATCTTCCCAAGCCTCTCGCGCCCATATCTCTATGCGTGCCGCCACCCCGATGATGACACACTCCTTCGTAATATGGGCATGCGAAAGGAGCGTTGCGGGAATATTGATGCGGCCCTGCTTGTCTATTTCCACTTCAGTTGCTCCCGAAAAGAAGAACCGCGCGAAAGCGCGTGTATCCTTTTTCGTCATCGGGAGCTCTTTTAGCTTTTCTTCGAGTTTTCGCCATTCATCCATAGGATAGCCGAAAAGACAGTTATCGAGCCCCCGCGTAATGATGAACGTCTCATTCAGACGTTCGCGGAATTTTGCCGGCACGATTAGGCGTCCTTTGGCATCAACAGAATGTTGATATTCTCCCATGAACATGCTACTCACCCCACTTTAGATAATAATGTACCACATCCCCCCACTTTCCTCCACTAATATCCCGCGTTTACCGCGCCATTAAAGGGATTTGGGATATTAGGCCCTGACCATTACCTTAGACACGGTACAATAGTCATAAATAAAAGAAGTTGACTCGCTAAAGAGCCAACTTCCATCTACTAATATTTTACTAAGTAATGTTGCGGACCTACCATCAGAGGCAAACGGATTATATCGTCTACAAATGTCGGTCCGTACTGGTTTAGATACTGGTAGACATTGTAGCCCCGCTCCTGAAGGCCGCCATTCGGAAAGAGCTCGGCTTCCATCAAATCAAACTGATGGATGACATTCGTATGTCGTTCAACCGTTTGCTCCTTTATCTTCTGCTTCAAATAGGCAAACTGTTTGCTGTGGTACATTCTGTTTTTCTGAACGATTTGCTCCAGTTGCAGACCACCGTGATTCAGATGGGAGAAAAGCACATCATATTGGGCAGAAAGCGCCTCTTCCATTGCCTCTACCTGCGCGAGCGCATCCTCGTCCTGGACACTGGCAATGAACCGCTCCTTTTCCTTTGTCGCTTCCCCCTGGACTATTCCATCAAATGTCAAACGATGACGCTCCAGCAAAGGCTGGATTTTACGTGATACCACCGAAATGTTCAGACGCGGGGCGAAAATCGGCATTTCCAAATCCAGCAGGCCGAAAGCAGGCTTTAATGCCGCCCAGTAAGCGAGCTCACCCGGCCCTCCGACGAAAGCGAGTACAGGTAATGTCATCTCCTGCATCAAGGGCCGGGTCACTACATTATTGCTCAGCTTTTCCGGTTCATTTCTGCCAGTCTGCAGCAGCTCCTCCTTTGTCAGCTTTAATGACGCCGAAGAGTTGATGAAATACCCTTCCTGCAGCTCCAGCAAGAAGCGCTCCCCATCTTTAACATAAAAGAGGTTGGCGTTGTTCTCCGTCGCACCTATCGGCTTTCCATACCCCGCTTTTTCCAAGGCAGCTTCCTGGACCGCGACCGCCCCGGCAATGTCTTCACTTTTCTCAATCAGCCGTTCAAAATACTCGCTCTCATATTGCCGGAAGGGACCGTAGGCCGCATCAATCATCAGCAGACCGTATTCGGTAAACAGACGGTTCATCAAAGTCGTAAAGAAGTCGGTAAATGTCTCGCTCGACCGACTGGCATTCAATACCTCCTGCAGCAGCGCCTCTGTATAGACGGTTTCCCCATAATCGGTGAACACCGTCCGAACCAGCCGTTCCATTTCATCATGGTCAATCAGGGTAGCCGATGCCATTGTTTTTTGAGGAGAACGTTTACCATAGCCATGCTTTTTCACACCGCCATCAACAATTGTAAATGTATGGTTGATTTCATCCAGGTCATGGTCTTCTCCCGCAATCCAAAAAATCGGTACTACCGGCATCCCCAATGCCTGCCGTTGCTCATTTGCCAATAAAATCACAGTAATTGCCTTATAGACAGAAAATAACGGCCCTGTAAATGTGCCTGCCTGCTGGCCTCCGACAACCGCAAGGGCACCTGCTTCAAGCTCCCTTAAGTGCTCAGCCGCCCGTTCCGATACACCAAAAGGCTCCATATAAGACCGGATCACCTTCACCAATGCCTTCCGCTTATAGTCATGCCCAGTAATCTTTGCGGCACGCTTCCTAAAGGATGCCTGCTCATAGGGGTACGTAAAGAAAGAATGGATATCTGTATCCCCCTGCCAGTAATCCGTCAATACTCTATTGTGCACTGGTATTGCAATCTGCTCCAGCTTCATGAAATAAACGCCTCTACTTTCTAATCCGACTATGTACTTTCTATCGTCCAGCGGTTTTGTTTGCTATGCTAACATGTTTTTACTTTTGAATATGTATTATTGTATATGTTTTACTCGCCAACGAAAAATTTTTTGCTCTAACTCCCCTTGAGATATTCGATTATGTTCAACACAAGCCCGACAACCCAGGAAGTAATATATAAAATACTCAGCATAATAAAATAAATACGCCAAATCTTTTTCAACAGGACCAGCACATCGATTTCCTTCTTCGTGCGCCAATCCAGAAATGTCAGCCCTAGGGCGATGAGCAGTGCAACGATAATGAGATGGTAGGAGAATGATGTTCCCCAGATGCTCTTGAAGGCGAGCGGCACCGAGAAGAAGAGGATGAAAGTTGTAATGTCCGCCGCAAACCCGACGGCATGTATTTTTTTCATGCGCATTTTCCTGCTGATCATATAAATCAATATGAGCGCAATCAGCGGACAAACCAGAATTGCACCGCCAACCACTTCAATGAATGCTTTCACGACTCATCCCCCCTCCACTTGTTCCAACGCTTTGATTATTCCATACAATGTGCGTAAAGTAGGCAGCTGTCGGCTATTGTCTGCAGCTTTTTCGATGACGGCCCCTGCAATTGTATCAATTTCCATCTTCCGCCCCGCCAGCCGGTCCGCCAGCATGGAGGAAGTATTGGCAGCAGTCCTCTCACAAAGCGCCTTGACCCCATCGAACGGAAATTGCGTACGCATGTCCGGAAATGCTTCCATCAGTTCCCCATACAATGCTTCCAACAAAGAATAGGCATGCCCATTCGTCAGCAGTTCCCCATTCTTCACTTGCAAGATAGCGGTCAACGGGTTGATGAAGCAATTCAACAACGCCTTTTCCAACAGCATTTTCTCCGCTTCTTCTTCGCATTGGACAGGAAATGCTTTACTATCCAATGTGGCCACCGCTGCAAACTCTTCCACGCTTCCACGTGCTACAGCCAGCTTCAGCACGCCGATGCCACGATGGATGACAAGATGGTCTTCCGCTCTTTGGGCACCGAACTGTGCACTGCCGAATGCAATATGCCGTTGAGGCAGGCGCATCGCCTCTTGATAGTGCGCCAGACCATTTTGCACGAACAGCAGCGGGACGGATGCCGGTAATTTGGCGAGCTCCGGATAAAGTCCTGCAAGCGCATCATATTTCGTCGCCACAATAAGCAGTTCCGGATGCTGTGCAATGTTTGCCGAAGCCGAAGTCTTGAAGACCTCTCTTTCACCTGTTGCACCTTGACGGACAAGGCCATATGTATGCAGAGCCTCTCTTTGTTCAGCCCGTTTAGCGACTATTTCAACACCAAAACCCTTTTCTATCAAAAAACTAGCTATCAATAACCCGACAGAGCCCCCGCCAAGAATTTGGATTGTCATGTAAACCCCCACCTTGCAAAACGTATGAAAAGGTCTGTCATTGTGACAGACCTTCGTTTATTATAAAGGAAATTTTGTTCAATTTCGAGACATCCGTTTTCTATTTTAACGTTGCTAGTCCTTGCTCAGGAAACTGGCCCCCTGCTGCAGCCATTTAATTACCCGATCATACTCCGCCTGCAGTTCACGGTATTTCAAATCAAGCGAATTATATGCTTCGGTCAATTCTTCAAAATTAGTCAGCGCCAGCTTCAAGTGGCTGCGCATCATTTGTTTTGGACGTTTGCGAACATTATCCAATACATGGCCATATTGTAGCCGAAGCGTTTTATTCCATCTGAAGCCACATGCCTGTTTCGTTCTTCCAAGCGCCTCGGCGGCATGGGAAAACGCCTCCAACTGCGTCTTTCCATTTTGAACGAATCCGATTACAATTTCCGCTAGTTTTTCATCATCGGCAGTCGTCCATTGATCTTTACGTCTTTTTTCTCCCAATTTGTTCACCTCGCATTTTTTACTACTATATGCTAGATACATAAAATTAGAATAAAAAAACGGATTGTCTCCTTCTTTTTAGAGACAATCCATCTAGTCGGGCTATTTTTTCGTTTTTGTCAGGAAGCTATTAACGGCCTCGTGATGGGCTTCACTTTCCCAAAGCTTGGCGCACGTCCGCACTTCTTCCATTACTCTTTCATACATATTACGCTCACGCCATTTCCGTAGCTCAATCTCTTTATAGGCTTGATGAACTGATGGATGGATTTTACTCATATGCTCGATAAAGTCGTCCAGCGCTTCTTCCTTTGTCCCTTCAAAGTATACACGCGTCGCCCATCCAATCTCATAGAGCGTCTGCGCATCATATGGCTTTGCATCGACAAGCATCTTCAACGCCCGGTCATGGCGCAGACCACGTTCAAAGAGATACGTCCCGCCTCCCCAGCCGGATGTAATGGCAAGCGTCCCCTGGATGAAGCCCGCCTTCGCATGTGATGCCAGCAAGCGAAAATCGCAGGCGGTCGCTATTTCGCAGCCGCCCCCCACTGCCGTCCCATTGATCAGCGCAATAGTCGGCACAGGCAGCGTCGCCAGGTCGTAGAGTATACCCGCCATCTTGCTCAGCATGCCAAATGCCTGTTCTTCCGTCTCAAGGGCATGAAAAACAGAAAGGTCCCCTCCTGAACAGAAGGATCTTTCCCCCGCCCCGGTCACCACAAGGAAACGGACATCATCATGCTCTCTTACATATGTAATTACTTCCTTCAGGCCGTCCATCACGTCATCATTGACCGCATTACGTTTTTCCTCGCGGTTGATTGTGAACGTCAGAATACCGTCCTTCTTGTCGATTAAATAAGCCACCATCGCCATCCCCTTTACTATTATCCTACTATAAGACTCTATCCTTAATAGTATCGGACATAAAAAGTTTTGACAATAAAGCTTTTTGAATATTCATTATACTAAGCAAAAAATCCCCCCCTTTCATTTGTGAAAGGGGGATGTATAGTATACCACGTCGTGTGGCAACGGGTTTGTGATGGACGCCCCACCTGGTGGAACAAACCCTAAGGACGCCACGTCGTGTGGCAACGGGTTTGTGACCGACGTCCTGTCGACCCTAATATAAAAAGGCGATATAAGAGCCATGGCCTCTTATATCGCCTTTATAAGCGCAAAATACTGGATTATTTTGCTACTACTTCTTTACCTTTGTAGTGTCCGCAAGCTTTGCAAACGCGGTGAGCAAGTTTCGCTTCTCCACAGTTCGGGCAAGCTACCATACCAGGTACAGATAATTTGAAATGCGTACGACGCTTTCTTTTTGCAGTTTTAGAAGTTCTTCTAAATGGTACAGCCATTATGGCACCTCCTTACAGATTATCT
The DNA here is from genome assembly GCA_045605545.1 of Lysinibacillus sp. GTDB lineage: Bacteria > Bacillota > Bacilli > Bacillales_A > Planococcaceae > Lysinibacillus_B. Next base: position 46,454 of record JAZUQF010000186.1, on the reverse strand, counting down.
ATTCATCTGTTTGATCAAAATACTTAGCTAAAGCAGCCAGTCTTGGATCCAATTTTGGTTCGTCAGATTCACGTTTCGCCTGCACTTCTTCATCCGTTGAATAGGACCAGTTTTTCCCGCCTTGCACTTGTCCTTCGGTATTCTCTTTGAATACTTGCATCGGGATTTCCAGAAGAATTAATTCCTCCAGCACTGGTTTCAGATCGATGACGTCCCCATCCACATAGTGGATATCTCCGTCCTCATCTCCGCGCTTTTCTTCATCAATCCAGCTGAACACCTCAACTGCATCGATTTCGACCGGATACTCAACGTCCTCCCATGTGCGTGCACACGGAAGCGTAAGTGTTGCTTCAACCGTAAATTGACAAGTCATTTGCGATGCACCAAAAGTACAAAGCCCTTTTACATGAACGGGTGAAATGTCGCGAATGTCGCTGTTACGCTTCATCACTTCATCCAATTGCACTTCTGCATCAATCGGCATCCCATTTTGGCGATACTTCGATAATTGATGAATTGACCATTTCATTCGTAATCACCTCGAGACAACAATGTTGATTATATAGCTAACAAAAATAGATGTCAAGATAATTTCTTGTCACTACTAAAAAACGCCCGTATAATCAGTATAAATTTATGTCTTATAATTATTCGCCCCAAATTCATGTAAAATAGGGTGGTGAATAGTTACTTCGCATAAACACTAATTCTACAGGGAGGTGCATTCATTTGCAAGCAGTCGGACTTGTAGTGGAATATAATCCATTCCATAATGGCCATTTCCACCACGTGCAGGAGGCAAAACATCAGACAGGCGCTGATATTGCAGTAGCAGTCATGAGCGGGCAGTTTTTGCAGCGCGGCGAACCGGCCCTCGTTGACAAATGGACGCGTACAAAAATGGCGCTGGCCGGTGGTGTCGATATCGTCATCGAGCTGCCATATGTATACAGCACGGCGCTGGCCGGTGAGTTTGCCCGGGGTGCCATCACACTTCTCGATGCGATGAAATGCGCCTCATTTGCATTCGGAAGCGAGCAAGGAGCCATTACACCCTTTCTCAATACATTCAGACTGATTGATTCAAACCGCCCGCAATATGATGCCGCCATCCAGCAGGCCATGAAGACGGGCATCAGTTATCCGCAGGCGCTCCATCGTGCATACGAGGAACTAAAGGCAACGCATCCGGCCGATACTATCGATTTATCGCAGCCGAACAATATTTTGGGTTTTCATTACATTGAAGCGGCCCATCAGCTGAAAAGCGATATCCGGCCGGCGACAATCCAGCGCATCGAGGCCGGCTACCATGACGATGCCGATCGTAAAAAGCACATTGCCAGCGCAACAGGCATCCGCAAGGCGCTGGCAGAAGGACAGGACGTCGCCCAGTTCCTCCCTGCCTCCTCACGGGAACTGCTGCAGGATTGGCGGGAGACCCACGGGGGATTCATGTCCTGGGAAAGAATATGGCCACTTCTGAAATTTGCGATTCTTCGTCACACGCCTAAACAGCTGACGGCTTATGCAGATGTGCAGGAAGGGCTTGAAAATGCAATCATCAAGCACGCAAAGGCAAGCGACAGCTATCAGGAATTCATGACTGGTCTCAAGTCCAAGCGTTATACATGGACAAGGCTCCAGCGTATGCTGTCACATATTTATACAGGAATAACAAAGGAGCAGCTGCAGGCTCACGAGGCGCCGTCCTACATCCGCCTGCTCGGCATGACCGAACAGGGCCAGCGCTATTTATCGATGCACAAGAAGCTCATTGTGCTGCCGCTCATCAGCCGCGTCGCCTCCGTCAAGGACGACATGCTGGCCCTTGACCTACAGGCGACGACGATGTACGGAATGGGTGTACAATTGTTCAGTAAGCAAAAAATAGGCGAGGATATAAAAACCCCGCCCATCCGATTTTAACTTTTCGGTTCCAGCTGCTCCAAATATTCGAGCGCATCATCGATTGTTTTCACCGGTACGATTTTCATTGTCGTACCGATTTCTTTTGCCGTTTTTTCCGCAGCCTCGTAATTGGACATGTAATCCGGATACTCCCTGCGTATTTCCTCTGTCACCTCATCATCAGGAGCAAAGAAAATTTCCATGCCCGCTTCGTCCGCAGCCACTACTTTTTTCTCTATGCCTCCGATGCGGCCGACAGTCCCGTCTTCATGCATCTCACCTGTCCCGGCAATCGCATAGCCCTTTGTCAGATTTTCATCCAATAGCTGGTCCATCACCTCAAGCGTGAACATAAGGCCCGCCGATGGACCGCCGATGCTTTCTGTCTGGATATTGACATTCGGATCCGTTTTAATAGACTTGCTTTCGGTAAATACGATGCCGAGTCCAATCCGCCCTTCACTTCCTGGAATCTCCTTCAGGGCGATTTTTTTGGTAAGCAGTTCATCATTCCGGTTGATGACCAGCTCGATTTCCTTCTGCCCTTTCTCCTGAAGCTTCTCGATGCTCTCTGAAAGCATCAGCTGGCTTTCAATGCGCTGCCCCTCTATCTCCCTGATTTCATCTCCGGCCTTCAGCAATCCATCTGCCGCGCCCCCTGTAATGACGTTCAGGACATATACACCTTTAAATGTAACTTGATATTCCAATCCAGCCCTCGAAAAGGCGACATAGAGCGCATTGAACTGTGAATCCGTCATCAGCTTCAACTGGCGGATATTGTACTCTTCATCATCCTCTTCCTCTTGCCGGACCTGATTCATGGATAACAGCTCATAATAGTCCTTGAATTTGGCATATACATACGTTAGTGGGGTTGCTTTCGCCATGGAGACCGTCATCAGGCTGAATGAGCCCTCCTCATCCTCGTCGCCATTCTGGACCGTTACGTATTCCGAAACGTTATAGGCATGCCCCGGCTTCATTACGTACAGATCCAATGGATACAGCGCCAGGAAGCCCGCCAAAATAACGCCGATGAAGACTGCTAGTAGAAAAGAAAATTTATTATTTCTCACTGTTCGAGTACCCCCTGCATGTTGGCCACCGTAAATAGTTGGTGATGTGCATATATTAGTTTAGCACTTCATACTTTAGATGACAAAATATTGAAAAGAGCGGATTTTTATAATTTTAACCTTCCAATTGATTGTTTGTTCCCTTCTGCTGGTGCTGCTGCTCCTCTTTCCGGGAGTAGCCCATGAAGGTGCCGATATCGGCGTGGCGCTTTTCATGGATTCATTATTCCCGTATTTGCTTGCCTATTTGATTTTAGTAAGCTGGCTATTGAAACTGACGTCACGGATACCACTCAGTGGTCGTCTCAACTATTTAAAAATATACATATTAAGTGCACTTGGAGGCTTTCCTACCGGCGCCTCCATCATTGCTCAATTGAGAGAACGAGACGAACTATCAGAAAGACAAGCCTCTATCCTGCTTGGTATCTGCCACTGTCCCAGCCCGCTGTTTGTCATTGGCTTTGTAGGACAAGATTTACTTGGCGACGTAGCCTTTAGTGTGCGGTATTTAATTCTGCTTCATGTATTTTCATTGATACTGCTTTTTTTCCTGCCTGTCCACTCTAAAAAGGCCAAAGCTTCAGCAGTTATACCGAACGCTTTCACATCCAGCGTCAAAGAAAGTGTGCCGACAGTATTGGTCGTCGGTTCCACTATTATCTTTTTCTCTACCATCTATACGGTGCTCTACAATCTGGCGGAAGGCTTCCTCTCATCCGGCCAGCTGCTATTCCTGGCAGCAGGGCTCGAAATGACGAATGGACTCCATGCTGCCCACACACTGATGGATGGAGATCTGCTGCGGGTCGTCATCGTCTTGTTCCTGACGATGCAGAGCCTGAGCATCCATATGCAGGTGGCCGTCATCGCGAAATCCGCCTCCATACCACTTTCGACATATGTATGGATGCGCACCTTTTACTCCATAGCTATTCCGTTTTTATATTTCCTCATCTTTACATGAAAAGACAGCGTCTGAAAAGTCATTTTGAGACGCTCCCCGTGACAGAAGGGCTGCCCGATAAACGGACAGCCCTCATTCCCTTATTTCGTCTTGAATTTCTCCTTCAACGCTCTTTCCACGATAACAGGCACAAGCTCACTTACATTACCGCCGTATTTCGCCACCTCTTTGACGATACTTGAACTTAGAAAAGAATATTGATTCTTCGTCATGATGAAGAAAGTTTCAATATTTTCGTCCAACACCCGGTTCATGGAAGTGATCTGCATTTCATATTCAAAGTCGGATACTGCACGCAGGCCCCTTACGATGGCTTTAGCGTTCTTTTCCTGCGCATACTCAATTAACAGGCCCGTCGAGCTCTCAATACGGATGTTCGTAAACTGCTTCGTTACCTGATCAATTAGATCAATCCGTTCTTCCACAGTAAACAAAGGGTTTTTCGATGAATTGTTCAATACTGCTACATAGACCGTATCGAATACGTCGGCAGCACGTTTGATGATATCCAGGTGCCCGTTTGTAATTGGATCAAAGCTTCCTGGTACTACTGCAATTTTTTCAGACAACGATTTCTCCCTCTTCCTCTTGTCTACGGTAGATTGAGACGATGGTGCTACCGTACGTTTCTTGTCGAGTGCAGACAAATGCGCCATAATTTGAAGGGAGCTGTATTTCTGTCGAGTGCTCACAGACAATCGTCGCATTTGCCGTTAATTTTTCCCCTTGTATAAGCGTTTCCACTAAATCATAATAATCTTTCTTATGATAAGGCGGGTCGACAAACAGGTAGTCTATTTGTATGTCCCGCTTCAGTAGCCCCTTCACCGCCCGGACGGCATCTGTACGGAAACTTTCCGAATCGTCCTCGTAGCGGCATTTTTTGATATTCTCCTGCAGGGTGGCGAAGGCTTTTCCGTCCTTCTCCACGAAGATCGCCCTATCCACCCCACGGCTGAGCGCCTCGATTCCCAGACCGCCGCTGCCGGCAAACAGGTCGAGTGCAATCCCACCTTCAAAAAAAGGGCCTATCATATTAAAAATCGATTCCTTTACCTTATCTGTTGTAGGTCTTGTCGTCGTACCGGCAATCGCCTTTAACGGCATGCCCTTACGCTCACCTGCTACAACACGCATACATCTCACCAAACTTTCTATTATTGTGCTGCTGCAGCAACACGAATGGACTCCTCGTCCTTTTGCAGCTCCACCAAGAACAGGCGCTGCAGCCACGCTTCCTTAATATAGTAAGTGCCTGCCACGATTGAACACGGTGGAGACACCGTATTATAGCGGCGCTGATTGAACACGTAGAAGCCGTGTTCATCGTCCGGGAAGCGGAATGCACGCGTCTCGCTATTGACATAATAGCCGTTCGAGCCGACCGATGTCTTATAGCCGAGTGCCTGCAACAATGCATCCGCCGTATATAATACTTCCCCTTCATAGAAGATGACGTCCACATCTTCCATTTCCTTTTCTCCTACATATACGTTTCTCCTGTCGTTATAGATAAATGGATACGTTTGTTCCGCATCTGCATTCATAGAGAAGTATTTTGTATATTTACCCACCATCTCGGATAACTCTTCGTCCAAGACTGCTGGAGAGACCTTGCTTCCCATCAGATTTTCCAGACGGGATTTCCACTCGGACAGCTGGCCATCAGACAACTGGCCTTTCAATTCCTCCACCACCACTTTGGCACGCGGCGTCCCAAACGTTTCACCGGACAAATGCATGGCGACCATATGCTTCAGCCATAGTGGGGAATCTCCAAAGTCATACATCGATTCAACTTGCTTTACAAGCACTTCCTTCTTTAAGGAATCTACTGTCAGCACGGGCATGAACAGCATGCGAAACCCTTCTGGCTGCGCCGGCTTTGCGCCATTGACGACGACAACGTGCTCCCCACCCAATAAAGGCAGTTCATCCACGGCCCCAGAGACATCTGCCGGAAGGCCTGCACCTGCATAAAGCGACAGGGCGTCCGTCTTCTTCTGCAATGCAAGACCGCTCTTCTGCCAGTATAAATCCCTAACCTGCCCTGTTCCGCTGAACATGGAATAATTGACAAGGGCCAACGCTTGCTGCCCAATCATCGGTAGCCCCGTCACCCATTGGCCATTCACGGTGCTGTCCGTCGAAATATGTACCGTCGAAAATTGGACGCCCCCGCTTTTCAGTGATGCATAGACGTCTTTCATCAGCTTTTGAGCCGCCAGCCCTCCCTCGACCGGGATGATATAGGAGATGGACTGTGAACGGTTCTCCCCTGCCTTGAAGACAGATTTATCCTCGCTCAGCCGTGCACAACTATATTCTGCTTCCAAAAAGCACTGCTTATCCACCGCCGCATCCGGCCAAACAATTGCCAGCTCATCATTCGGCAGGTTTTTAAAGTGATGGCGAATGTCCAGGCTGCCTGAACGATACGTAATCTCAATCTCCTGGGAGTACGTATAGGCCTCATTCGTCGGGATATCCTGGTCTGAATACACTTGATATTGCATGAAGAGCATAGCCCCGATGACAACTAAAAGCGCGCCAAACAAACTTACTGCAATTTTCATGTGCCCGTTCCTCCTGCATCATGATACTATATTGAATGGAAAGGATGTGAAAGATTTGATTCAACAATTCATAGAACTTGGTCGAGGCTATGGCGATGTCTATGAGCTATGTGAGCTCATCAAGACGAATGAAGCACGCTTCCATGGCGCATACATTTTCACCTCTCACAAGGACGGGCAGAAAGTTTGTTCGCTCGCTGTCTCATTAAAGCCTGTGGGTGAAAGCAAATTCATGCCCATCTATATATGCCGGGAGGGAATCCCTTACAACGAGGACAAGCGTGCTAAACGGGTGGACCTGTTTGAAGAGGCCCTGGCCGCTATCGAAAAACAGGCGGTTACACTTGAAATCAAGCACTCCTCCTTTTTCAAGGAGCCGGAACAATTTTATCAATATTTGATTGGCATATTGCGCATGAGCCGCTATATTCCGCCGATGCACTAATCAAAGCCCTATTTTATAGTCATATTCCTTCGCCTTATCCGGTTTCGCATTCTCGAACTCGGTCTTCAAAAACGGACGGAATGATTCGACAACGCCTTTCACAAACGGAAGGCGTTGTAGTTTATTTTTGACCGCCTCGACATCTTCTTGATTGCAATACATGACGACATATTTCAATTTGCGTGAAATATAATGGACATGGCCATATTTGCGCAGCGATTTCGCATGCTTCAACTGATGCACATAGACGATGATTCCTTGCCTTTCTGTCATGATAAATCCCTCATTTCTTGATAAGAGCATACCATACACTCAAAAATGATAGCAACAGAGTTTAGCTGACAGGAGGGAGGATTTTCCGTTATAATGGAAAACAGTAGAGTGCTTCCTCGAAAGATGATTGTAAAACGGCGCTCTATTCGTGTCTTACATGTGTATATTGAAGCTTTACAGAGGAATACAGTACGTAAGAGGAGGACAAGTATGGGAAAGAAAACAAAAGTCGCGCTTGCCATTGCAGCCGCCAGTGCAGCTGTCTGGGCAGGTACAAAAGCAGTAGCAAAGCCACAAAAACGCGAAGATAAAGATGTTCTGAATTTTACACGCCCCATTGTACTAGCACGCCATGGTGGTGGCCATCTAGCACCTGAACATTCCATGCTGGCATTTGAAAAGGCGGCGGAATATGGCGTTGATGGATTCAAGGTCGATATCCGTCTGACGAAGGACGAAGAAATCGTCTTGTTCCATGATGCATCTGTGGAACGTCTGACAGGCGTCGCAAGCGATGTAAAAGATCTCACATTGACTGATTTGCGCGAACTGAACATCGGTGAAAACTTCGTATGTTTAGAAGGAAATCACCCATATAAAGGTAGAAAAATAGAAATCGTTACATTGCGTGAATTACTTGAAGCATTTCCCGATAAGCTCGTATCCATCGATATCAAGGATGCTCCCGATACCTATGAAGGCAGCCTGATGCCGTCCAAGCTATGGCGCCTGCTAGAAGAGCTGCAAGCAACAGGCCGCGTCATTGTATCTTCGAACTACAGCGAGCAAACGGATCGTTTCAACCTGTATGCACAGGACCGGGTGGCATTAGGCGCAGGCGATGCTGATCTTACAAAGGCCTATACATCTTTGACTAGCCAATTCGGGCACCTGTACTCTCCAAAGGTAGATGTATTCGAAACGCCATTGAAATTGAACGTCATGAACTTCGATTCTCCGAAATTCGTCAAGTTTTTAGGCGATTTGAACTGCCATGTATTATATACAGGCATAAACGATCTAGTAACGATGTCCCGCCTTGTTCGCACAGGAGCAGCCGGCATTATTACAGACCGCCCTGACATTGCTGAAACATTACTGAAAAAATATGTCCAATAACAAAGAAGCCTGGCTCCCTGATAGAGCCAGGCTTCTTTTACTGAACAATCCCAATTGCAGAAGAAAGCTGCAACTGGTTGCGCCCCTGATGCTTCGCTTTATAGAGCGCCTGGTCCGCCCTTTCTATAATGGCCTGCGGAGAATCTCCCGCTTCGGGATACATGGCAATCCCCCCGGACATCGTCACCGGCCTGCCGCAAGGGCTGTCTGTATCCTGCAGGTATTGGCGTAAATTCTCCGCTACTGCATATGCCTCCGCTTCGTTTGTCTTCGGTAAAAGAATGATGAATTCCTCACCTCCATAGCGACAGCAGATATCCTGAGGACGGCTATGCATCCGCATGCTTTGCGCGAGATATTTCAGCACTTCATCCCCGACACCATGCCCATATGTATCATTTATGCTTTTAAAATGATCCAAATCGACAAGCACTACTGCGTATTCCTGCTTTTCCTCCGTCCAACGAATGAGCGTTTCATCCATAGTACGACGGTTCATCAGCCCTGTCAGCACATCTGTCGCAGACTGGGTTTGATAATGGCTGATGCGATTTTGCAGAAGGGTAAAGGCATGGACGAGCGATTCTTTTAAAATACGGGCTTCAAAATACCAGCTCTTTACTTTATGGAAATCCTCTATTTTCACCTTCCCCTGCTCATTCATTGAAAGCAACGCCATCTGTTGCAACGGCTTTGTAATAAATGAGGCAATAACAAGCAAAATGATGAATGCCAATGCTACGAAAGGCATGGAAATCAACGCTACCTTCTTCACCAGATCTGTAGATGGAACCAATGTTACATCAAGCGGCCGCTGAGAAACGATGCCCCATTGTGGAAGTTCGACCGAGCTATAGCCCGCCAGCATTTCCACACCTTTTGTATTCTTTACTTGCGCTGCACCACTTTCCCCTTCCATCAACCGCTCAACAACATCATTGCCAGCCACATCATCCCCAATCCTGCCTGGATTTTGGTGATAGATGACCGTCCCATCCTCATCGACTACATATACGTATGAGCCGTCATCATAAAAATGTTCTCCCAACAATTTGTGGAATATATTATCTTGTTCGATATAAATGGTTCCACCAATAAGCCCGATATACTCGCCCCCATCATTGAAAATAGGGTAGGAAATGAAGATGAGCTTCCGCCCCGTAATCCCTTCATATGGTTTGGATATATCCGGTTCCTTCTTTTCCAGCGCTTTTCCTGTCTGCTCGCTGCTCAATTGAACGCCCTTCAGCTCCAATGTAGGAGGAGAAATGGCGAGAACCATCCCTTCATCATCGGTAATGGCAACCGAGTTGAATACATCCGTCTGATACCGTAAACGCTCCACTTCCTGCTGGAGCAAGGCTTCATTTCCATAATTCTCGGAAATATAGAGGGCGCTGAACTGAAGCGTTTTAAACGTTTCCTCCAGATAGGTATTGGCTGTAGTAGCCAGCTTCTGGGCATACACCCGGTTCGTTTCCAATGTATTTTCTATTAATATATTTTTGGATATTTGATGAACACCCCATAAACTGCTTGCAATCGTTGAAACAAAGGCCATCATGACGACTCCGATGACCAGAAACCTCAAACGAAATATGAATCTTTCATTCGAACCCAACAACGTCTATTCCCCTCTGCTATCATGCTATCGTCCATTGTAAATGAAATTATTGGAAAATAAAACTATTTAGTCAAAAGTTTATATAAGATTTTTTCAGTCGTAAACTTATTCATAATCAGTCGGCAGTCCCGCTTTGTTAATGGACGCCAAATAAAAATGCAGCAGGGAATTTCCCTGCTGCATCATTCATGCCGAACATGAGCATGACCCGCCTGATCCGCAGCCGCCTGTACTGCAGCCGCCACCGCCCGTTGAAAAGAACGGGTTGCTTACAGGTACTTTTACAGCCTCCGAAACAGATTTGCCGATAATCAGGCTTATCTCATCGAGCAAGTCCTGATAATCGTTTTCCGCGACCTTGAGCTGTGCAACCTTTTCATTCATATCCAGCGCACGCTTCTGCTCACGGATTTTTTTCATGATTGTATGATAGTCGGGATGGTACTTCCCGAAACGCTGTACATCTTCATATTGTTCCTTTAGACGGCTGAATGCCCTCACTTGTGCAGCAAGCTCCTCATCCCCGTAAACCGCCTGGTAGGCGATGCGCAGATTCTGGGCCTGTTCAGATGAAAGAATCATTGCACTCAACATGTCGGCTTCGTCTAAAATGAACGCCCATTCTGAAGTCATCAACATCGAAAATTCCTCCATTCTCTCCCCTATCATAACAGAAATTATGTTACATTTGGTATAAATAAGATTATGGAAATGGAGCGAGGCACCATGACTACCACACAAAAAGAAAAGGTGGAGGAGCTTTTACAACAGATTCTCCTCGATGGCACGACGGAAGACGCGGAAGTGCTGATGCATCTTCTCGAAGGACTGCGTGACAAACAGACAGGCATCCATAAACGCTATATTAATGCGGCGCTCCATATGACGGGTGAATTTTTTCCAGACCATAGCGTCATCCGCATACCCATCACGCCGGTCATCCATAATACAATCAAGTATCCACACGGCGGGATTTTGGCGACGATTGCCGATGCCGCCATGGGTGAACTTGCCACCCGCGCCATCGAACCGGGGAAAAACGTTGTCACGACGAATTTGAACATCAATTATATCGCAACAACAAGCAATAAAGAATTGATTGCGAAAGGCTACTTCATCAGCAAGGGGCGGCGGATGCTTGTCATGGAGTGCGTCATTGAAGATGAAACAGGACGGAAGTTAGCTACGGCTACCGCAACTTTTTTCGTCATCGAGCCGCGCAAGTAAGGTGGTCACACAATCAATATCCGAAAATGGCATCGTGACGTTCCCGATGATTTGGGTGCGCTCATGCCCTTTTCCTGCTATGACGACGACATCGCCTTCCTTCGCCAGACGCAGCGCCTTCTCGATTGCCTGTTCACGTGATAATATGACTTCGTAGCTTTGTGTGGCGAAAAAACCCGCGGCAATCTGGCGGTTGATCACTTCCGGATCTTCGCTGCGGCAATTATCGGTCGTCAAAATAATATAGTGGGCATATTTAGAAGCAACTGTTCCCATCTCCTTACGTTTGGCAACATCCCTTTCCCCGCCGCAGCTGAAGACGACGTAAAGATTCCGCGTGGAGGCATCCTTTACAGTCTGCAGGACCGCCTTCAATGCATCGGCCGTATGGGCATAGTCGACGATGACCTGGAAGCCCTGCCTGCTGTGGAATGTTTGCATGCGCCCCTCCGGCAAGGTCATGCTAGGAATCAACTCCATCACATCGTCGAAGGAGAACCCGAACATATTCAGCACCGCTATTGTTGCCGCTATATTTGCACGTTGGTAATCCCCTATAAACGGGATGGTCACGACCCGCTCGTTATGTGACGTCTGCACCCAGCATGTACTTTCATTCTTCCCTTCCGCCAACGCCTGCAGCAGGACATCGACGCGTCCCTTCAGACCGAAATAGCATTTCTCACGCTTCGAAAGGACCCCCACACTCCTGCAAAACGAATCATCGCCGTTCAAGACGAGCTTGTTGCTCAATCCGGCCAGGCGCTGCTTTGCCAGCTTATATTGTTCGAACGACCCATGATCCTCCAGATGGTCCTCCGTCAGGTTCAAAAACACACCGATATCTATATCGCAATAATCCAGCCGATACGTAGCCAATCCCATAGAGGAGGCTTCCATTATCACATATTCGACATTTTGCCGGATTGCTTCCAAAAATAGCGGGTGTAAATGTTTCGGCTGTAATGTCGTAAGTTGTTCTATATTCGCATCGAAAGGCGTACCATTTAGATAAACGCCGTTCGTTCCGATGACGAGCACGCGCTTATTCATCTTCTGGAGCAGCTGTCCGATGAAATGGCTGACTGTCGTCTTCCCGTTCGTCCCCGTAATGGCGACTATTTTCAACACTTCGGATGGAAAGCCGCATAGTTTGGCACTTGCATATGCGCTGAATTGCAATATATTCGGCACCCAGATCACGGGCGCATCACATGAAAATTCATCGAAGAAAACTTCATCATCCACTACAATGGCTTTTGCGCCCCGTTCAAGCGCCTGGGCGATCCACTTTTTTCCGTCATATTTTTTTCCTTTTCGTGCGATGAATAAATCACCCATACGCACCTCCTCCAACGCATCCTCGACACGCACCACTTCTTCTCTAATTGAACCCTTTACTGTGCACGGCCAATCTTTTAATAACTCTGCTAATTGCACGTTACACCCTCCTGCCTTTACAGTATGTGGGCGCTTGGATTTTGACACAAAAAACGGCCTTCTCCCGCCTCTCCGCTTTTGTTGCAAATACAGGCTCGTCCAACAGGCATTTCATAACGGTTCAATGTTTTTGACACACAAAAACGGCCTGCTATTGCAGGCCGTTTTCTTCTTGAATATTTTTCTTTATAAAAATCTGCGTATAATAATCATAATAGGCACCTGTCCCTCCGTGGGTATATACGTCGTTCAGCATGATTTCCCGATGGTCCGAAGAATTTAACAGGCCATGTACCGTCTCGATGGCATCATAATAGGCCATTGCTACATTTTCATTCGCCTCCTCGTAGGAAATCGAATTAGCCTCCAGTCTTTTTTCCAGGGAACCATATGTCGGGGAGTCATGGGAGACGAAATCCTGCAAAAACATATCCTCACTATGGGTCATAGCCGTATTATTCAATTGTTCAGACGGCATCAGCTGCGCAACTCCGTATTTTTTCCGATAGACGTTGGTCAATTCGAAAAACTGTTCTGCACTCGCCTCATTGATTTCAAATTGCTGAAAGGAAGAAGGCGTCTCTTTGACAATCAATTCACCGACAAATTGCATTTCATACGGCTGGTGAAGAACCAGCGTCTTGCCGTCCGTAAAACGGATGCCTGCCAATTCCCCCTCTTCCTGGTCTATGTATAACTGCGCATACAGTGTGTCAAACTTAGCTAGAAGGCGGTTTTTTGTATCTTCCTCGCTCATGGTGAACATGTAGATATTGTCTCCTATTGTGACGGAGACTTCCGCATCGAGGATTGTCATCCTATAGATTTCCTCAATGGATTGACCAATCTTGTAAGGACTGACGTCCACATCCGCCGAGTTGGTGTAGACCTGGATGACCTTCCCCTGTTCAATGCCGAACATCGCCTGTTCATAGACCCACCATTCATAGCCAAAAGCAGACGCATCCACTCTTCTAGGCTCTCCATAACTTTGCATCAATATTTCAACAGGCTGCCCAATAACTGTCGAAATTCCTGCAGCCGGCCTTGACAGCACTTCCTTATAGTCATTGATATACTGTTCAGAGGGAATCGCCTGTTGCACTGTATTCGGACCTTCCAGCGGGACATGCTCGTTGTCTGCCGCCCAGTAATAAAAAACAATGCCTACAACGGTCGCAACGATTAAAATACGGAATAGCGCCTTCACGGACATGCCCCCCTTTTTTGTTTCTACTGTATATTATTATATCAATTTGTCAGTAGCTGACACAATGTTGTCATTGCAACAAATGTTTATTTAATCTATTATTAACAATGAAGCACATGATTATGTACGATTTGGTAAAGGAGGATAAAATAATGTATTTTGAAAACACATCAATTGAAAATATTGTTATTGATCAGGAGTTCCTGACGGACATCTTAAAAAAACACGGTCTGGAATGCCACGGAGCATGGGACTACGACCGCATGACGTTTGACCGCCGCTTCGATGTACGTGAAGGCCGTTTCTATCTACGTGTATTCTGTGATGCAATTTCCGGCGATGTAGGTGCCCACGATGCGACATTGAAAATCTTAAAGCCGGCGATCGGTAAATACTACTATCCGCACGGCATCGAATACACTGATGAAGTATTCCCATCACACCTTGTCAAGGATTGCGAACAAATTCTAGAAGCTGTTGCAAAAGACTTATCAAAATACGGCATCATCGCTCAAGAAAGCGAAAAAACTTCGAATGCCGCTGTAAAGGACGTTCCAAAACAACGCGTCGAACAACTGAAATAGTGAATCAACGGCAACCCCTCAAGGTTGCCTTTTTTGTTCCCTTCCCCCGCCGATGGCCAAAAAAGCCTGTCCACTAAAAAAGACTATCCAGAAAGCACGTTCTGAATAGCCCATTTTCTTGATGTTCACCCTTTAAGAAGCCCTGCTCCTGCGGTGATTGAAAAAGGCGCCGTCTTTCCAAACGCCTCTTTTCTTGCACTAGAACCCTAAAATCGCCTTGATGACCGAAGTCGTTTCGCCGCCTTCATAGATTACATATAACAGCAAGTATACCATTACGCCTGTAATTGCTGTGAAGAACCAAATGATACTAGAAATCGGACCAATTTTGCGATGGACCTTCAAATTGTTTTTGTACCCCGTCCAAAGGCTGATGATTCCACAGACGGCCCCAGTCGTCGCCAATGTAATGTGGAAAATCAAGAAGAACGTATAATAGCCCTTCAATTCCTCAGGGCCGCCGAATGCAGTATTTCCGACGAATACTGTGCGAGAAGCATAGATGATGAAGAATATAACTGCCGCAACGCCAGCTGCAGTCATGACCTTCTTATGTGCCTCGATTTTTCTCTTTGCAATCAGACCCCATCCAATCGCTACTAAAATGGCACTTAGTACGATGAATGCTGTACTAATCGTCGGTAAAATTGGTACGCTCATTTCCTATTCTCCTATTCATTCTCTAGATTAGTTGTAGTTTGTGCGGTTTTGGAAGTCTTGCAGCGCCTTTTCTGTAATATCCTCGGAATTCGCTCGTTCACTATTCCACCATACGCGGAATACGCGGAACAAAATGACCCCAAAGATGATTTCCTGGATGATTTTCATCAATACGCCGCCCACCTGCTGGTCGCTCACGGCATCCATATTCGTGAATAGTTCAGGACCCGATAAGTTCAGGCTTGCCAGCGTATCGCCAGACACACACAGCTCCATCGCCTTCAGCCAAGAATCCGCTTCGGAAAATGTGGCGTATAAAGGATGGCTCGCAAAAATGATTAATGCGCAAGCAGGTGTAATCAATACGGCATTTCCAGCGATATACGCCAGCTTATTGATGTTTTTCATCTTATGCTGCCCTTCCACTTTGTTAAGCAACGGCCAATACATGAACACGGCGCTAATAAACAGAAGGAACGTGTAGATGCCATGTAATGTCATATCCAGCTTGATGACATCAAAAACCGATGGCAGATGATAGAAGCTGAACATGAAAACAAAAATAAGAATCGCCACTAAAGGCCTCGTGAATATTTTGAAGACCGTGCGCACTACAGGGGCCTCCACTACAACCTTCCATACCCACCACGGAATCCCTTTGATGATGAAGATGGGCACTAACAACAATAGCAGCGCCATCTGCGTCATATGCATGGTGAATGTAATATGCCCCATCAGATCAATCGGGGACCCTTTGATAATATAAAGGGAAACCATCCCTAGAACAAAGTAAGTTGCCTCACTTTTTTTTAAAGGTTCACTCACGTTAAAATCTTTTCGCCAAACAATCGTCGTTAAAAAATATACAACCGTCAAAAATCCAATAATGCCCATCAGATAAGGGCTCCACAGCGCCTGGAAACCAAATATACTTAACGACATACACTCGCGCTCCTTTAAACTTCAATATCTCCATTATAGAGTTCTTGGATAAAGACTTCAATGAACATACTATGACAATTGCATACTTCTAGCATTACTAGAAAGCATTGGAGGAAGAAAGGGCGGTTCCTAGTTGACGCAGGATAGATTCACCACCCTTCTATTACTCTTTTAATATTGACCATCCCCAAAAAAAGCGGCCGACTGGCGTCGACCGCTTGACCTGTTAGATATATCCTTTTTCCTTTAGTATGCTCTGCAGCTGCTCCACACATTCCTCGATCGTTTGGTTTTCCGTATCCAGGATAATCTCCGGATTGACCGGTTCCTCGTATGGGGCTGTGATGCCTGTGAAATTCGGAATTTCATTATTGCGCGCCTTTTTATAGAGCCCTTTTGGATCGCGTTTTTCACACGCCTCCACCGAGCATTTGACGAACACTTCAATGAATTCGCCCTCCTGCACCAGGTTGCGCACGACTTGCCGGTCTTCCCGGTATGGGGAGATGAAGGCCGTCAGTACAATCTGGCCTCCCTCCACAAACAGTTTAGCCACTTCCCCGATGCGGCGGATGTTTTCCTTGCGGCTCGCCTCATCGAAACCTAGGTCGCTGTTCAGACCATGGCGGATATTGTCCCCATCCAAAACAAATGCCTGCTTGTCTTCTTCGAACAGCCTATGGGCAAAGGCATTGGCAACGGACGACTTGCCCGATGCGGAAAGTCCCGTAAACCAGAGAATAAAGCTTGAATGGCCGTTCTTTTCACGGCGCTGTTCTTTTTTGATAGAGGCTTCATGCCATACGATGTTTGTGCTCATATTCTTCCTCCTAAACCATTGCTTCTTCGCGTAGTCCGCGAATCAACACTTCGATTACTTCCTTACGGCTGAATGTGCTCGGAGGAACTTCTCCTGCCCGCAGCATTTCACGAACCTTCGTCCCCGATAGGATGACACGTGACGCCGCTCCATGCGCACATGTTTTCGTCGTCGCCATTCCTTCACATTCCGTGCAGTAGAAGCTGTGCTCAAACTTCAGCGGGATGATGCCGATTTCCTCTGGTTCAAACAGGTCAAACAGCTTCTGTGCGTCATATGTGCCGTAGTAGTCGCCCACACCTGCATGGTCGCGGCCGACGATGAAATGCGTGCATCCATAATTTTTGCGAACCAGCGCATGGAAGATTGCTTCGCGTGGTCCTGCATAGCGCATTGCGGCAAGGAATACCCCAAGCTGCACACGCTCCTGTGGATAATATTTCTCCAATAGCACCTCGTAGCTTTCCATACGGATGGCCGCCGAGATGTCATCCGACTTCGTTTCCCCTACAAGTGGATTTAAAAACAGTCCGTCTACAATCTCGAGCGCCACTTTTTGGATGTACTCATGGGCACGGTGGACGGGATTGCGCGTCTGGAAGCCTACAATCGTCTTCCAGCCTTTGTCCTTGAACAGTCGGCGCGTTTCCTTCGGTTCGAACGTATAGGCAGGGAAAGGTTTTTCTGACTTTTTAATCAGCTTTACAGATCCCCCCACATAGACGGATGGACGCTCAAATAATTTGGCGACACCGGGATGTGCCTTGTCATCCGTCCCGTATACATTCACCGCTTCCTCTTCCTTATCAGGCTCGTATATATCGCCGACCGTCAGTGTACCGTACACCGTACCATCTTGGACAAGCTTGACTTCTTCGCCTGTGACAAGCGTCTGTGCCACGGCCGGCTCTACTGGTAATGTAATCGGGATGCTCCAAACGATGCCTGATGCTAGACGCATGTTTTTCACTACCCCTTGGTAGTCATCCTTGTTCAGGAATCCGTTGATTGGGCTGTATGCCCCGATTGCAATCAGCTCAAGGTCACTTAAAGAGATGGCATCGATTTCTATTTCCTTTGTCAGTGCCGTTACATCTGTTTCTGGATAATATGCATCTATCAACTTTCCGCCATGTGGTTGTAAACTCATTTCTAATTCCTCCAATTTTGTATAGTTGGTTTAAATCCCTGATCCTTCATCATTGAATGTCCTTGTCTCTTCCCGTACTATCTTCAACAAGCTCATGGAGCCGATGATTGCGATGGCTATGCTTGCGAGCACAACAAGTGAATAAAAATCGCTTTCAACGAAGACCTTGACGAGCATATAGGATATCGCCAGCGAGAACAACGGGGACACAATCCAAATTCTCACAATCTTTTTGACGATATTCTTATCAAATACTTTGGCGCCATTCTTTGCCACCCCCAGCCCGATGATGCCGGAGGAAGTGACCTGCGTTAATGGGACGGGAAGCCCGAAGATGGAACTGATCGTCACCAATATCGCCCCTGTGCTGGAAATTAAAATCCCTTCCGTCTTTTCATAACGGGTAATCTTTTTGCCATTCGTCTCCAGCACCCGCTTCCCGAGAAGAATTGCACCCAGCCCGACGAAGATACCGCCGATCCAGATCCCCTGGGGCACCGTCATGATGCTCGCCCCTACAAGTGGTCCGACCGCGTTCGCGACATTGTTCATCCCTGCCGAGAAGGCTTCAAAAAAACCTGCAAGGATCAGCAAGTATGTAAAGAGAGGCCGGTCCTTCAAACGGCCCTTCCCTTGCAGAAAATACAGCACCTTCCCTCCAAGGTACAGCATGATGAATGCCACCGCCGGAATGATTACCCAAAAAGCCATAATATAGAGCAATTTGTCGATGAAGAGTACCTGATAGGCAACTCCTACCCCCACAATCGCCCCCACCGTCACTTCACTTGTCGATAAAGGAATACCCATTAAATTTGCAATAAACAAGGTACTTGTCGCTGCAATGAGGATGATGATGACAAGCTTCACCGTGATGATGCTTTCCGGGATGATGCCGCCACTGATTGTTTTGACGACCTCCCCCCCGCCTACCACCGCCCCTAATAGGACACCGACGGCACAGACAAGCAGCGCCACCCTGGCATTCTTGATCGCCCCCGAGCCGTACGCCACCCCCATCGAGGCCGCGGCGCCGCTCGCTCCTATGTTCGCCGCAAAAAAGAGTGCAATGGCAATCGCGATATATTCGAGCATAGAACTCCCCCTTTAGCCGTGCAGGCCACATTCCGTTTTTCCTTGCCCTGACCAACGGCCGGATCGCAAGTCATCCATTGTAAAGGCCGGCTTTGTACAAGTTTCACACCCTATACTCGGATAGCCTTTGTCATGCAACGGATTGTAAGGGAGATTGTGCTTTGAGACATATCTCCATACATCCTTCCATGTCCAGTGAATGAGCGGACAAATCTTAATCGACTCGAATCGTTTATCTAGATTGATGAATTCTACATTCGCACGTGTCGGCGACTGTTCCCGACGAAGGCCCGATATCCAGGCCTTTGCCCCTGATAATGTTTCATTCAGCGGAACGAGCTTACGAATGTTACAGCATTGATTCGGCTCTCTCTCCCAAAGGGCCGGCCCAAATTGTTCAGCTTGTTCCTCCAGTGTCAGGGAAGGCTTCTTCATCTCGATACGCAGCTGCGGATACTTCTCCTTTACACGCTCGATTGTTTCGTATGTCTCTTTAAAATGGACATCCGTATCCAAAAATACAATCTTGGCATCCGGCTTCACCTTTGAAATCAAATCAATCAGTACAATCCCTTCAATCCCAAAGCTGCATGCATACACGATTTCTTCTTTGTAATGCCCATAAGCCCAATCCAGGACAGCTAGCGCCCCCTTGTATGTTTCATCCAATTCTATTTCCAGCTCCGGCTGCTGCCAGGTAGAATAAGTTAACATTTCTTTCCCCCCTATATACGTAAAAAGGCGCTCTAACGCCCGCACGATGCTTGCATTAACACGCCTCTAGTTCCTCTAGTCAGCAATTGTATGAATCTCCATAGCTAGAAGGGCAACCTGCCTGCCCCCTTCGTATGAAGAATTTTCTTTATAATCAGTATACTATAGATTCCCTATTAGTCAACTAGGTTTAATGCTTTTTTACATTTGTTGTTTTTCCTTTTTATTTAATCAACACCTTGTGAAAGCGGAATGTGCAGTCCAACAATAGACCTTTTAAATGGAGGCCGAGTAGTGGCTTGACATGATATTTTCTTCTTCCCCTAAAAAAAGACGTCTCCAGCGCAGGCTGGAGACGTCTTTCCCATATGATTCTGATTACCACCAAATGATTGTCAAGAATGCTACAAAGAATGTGAAGGCGATGAAACCGCCCCCCCACATGAAGAATTGGATGACACCGATAAATGGCGCTTCTTTTTCATCCATGTGCATAAAAGAATAAAGTTGTTGTACAACTTGTATTCCAGCCAGTAAAAGAATAAACGGCTTGATGAAAAACGGTGAAAAATCTGCCACTACCGTTGCAAAGGCAATGAAAGTAAGAAAAATCATCAGCGCAAATTGCGTTACCTGCTTGCGCATGTGCTTTGCATTCTGAGCGCGGTCGTATTCATACTGGGCTTGTGAACGAGTTTCAAAATGAGTTTCGTGTGCCATATTATCCCAACACCCCCATCAAGTAAACTACCGTGAAGATGAATACCCATACAACGTCAATGAAGTGCCAATAAATCGAGGCAGCAAAGAACTTCGGCGCGTTGTATAAATTCAATCCACGTTTTGCATTACGTAGAATTAATGCCGTGATCCATACAAGGCCGATGACTACGTGCAGCCCGTGCGTACCTACGAGTGTAAAGAACGCTGAAGAGAACGCCGATTGCGTATAGCCAAAGCCAATGTGTACATAATGATAGAACTCATAAATTTCTAACGCCAGGAAGCCAAGACCCAAAATAACAGTGATAGCCATCCAAGTGATGACACCCTTCGTATTATGGTTCTTCATGTGGTACATTGCATACACCGATGTAAGGGAGGATGTCAACAGCAGCATCGTCATGATGAACGCCAACGGCAATTCAAACAGACCTTTTGCAGTGAATTCCATACCTGCAGGACCTTGATCCTTTAATGCCAGATATGTCGCGAATACGCTGGCGAATAGAACTGTATCGGATGCAAGGAAGATCCAGATGCCGACGAACTTGTTCTTCCCTTCCATCGTAGCCGTTTCAGAATGCTGCGGCCAGTTTTGTGGAGTAAATTTTTGATTAATATCCATTATCGTTTACCCCCTTTTGCACGGAATTCAGCAAGTTCCTTCTCGATTTGCACTACCTCTTCCTTATGGACATGGTAGCCTAAATCGTCTTTTACCGAACGGATGATCATACATGCAATCGTAAGCCCCATACCACCGATCATCAATGCCAGTGATAGACCTGGAGAAACGCTTTCTGCAGTACCCGCTTCCGCCTGGTCACCCCATGGACTATACAGGGCGCCGAATGCGGCAATGAATGTACCGATTGACATGATTAACGGTAGGATAGAGTTGTTTGGCATATGGATGTCGCCTAGCGGCTCCGCATAAACCATCCCCTCTTTATTACCCTCTTCCTTTTCAATCCAGTACGGGTCAAATCCACGAACAAGCGGGATTTGTTTGAAGTTATAGAATGGAAGCGGCGTTTCCAGCGCCCATTCAAGAGAACGTCCATCGCCCCAGTAATCGCGGCGGTTGACCGGTTCCGATTTAATTGAAAGCAATACGTTGATGACAAGTAGGATTACCCCCACACCCATCATTAATGCACCGATTGTCGAGATGAAGTTGAATAGATCCCAACCTTGGCCATCCATGTACGTGAATACACGACGTGGCATACCCATTAAACCTAAGAAATGCTGTACGAAGAATGTCAAATGGAAGCCGATGAAGAATACCCAGAAAGTAATGACACCCAGCTTTTCACTCAGCGTACGGTTGAACATGATCGGCCAGTAGAAGTGCGCTGAACCGAATAACGCAGTTACGATACCACCTACGATTACGTAGTGGAAGTGAGCTACGATGAAGTAAGAATCGTGCAGTTGGTAGTCAAGTGGAGCAGTCGCCTGCATGACCCCTGTAACACCACCCGCTACAAATGACGGGATGAAGCCAAGTGCATATAGCATCGGCACTGTAACTTTGATGGATCCGCCCCAAATCGTCAGGATCCAGTTGAATACTTTCATACCTGTTGGTACGGCAATGGCCATCGTCGCTACCGCGAAGATTGCATTGGCAGTTGCGCCAAGACCAGTTGTGAACATATGGTGGGCCCATACCATGAACCCTAGGAAACCGATTAAAATCGTCGCAAATACCATTGAAGAATATCCGAATAGGCGTTTACGGGCGAATACCGGAATGATTTCAGAGAATAGACCGAACGCCGGTAATACTAGGATATATACTTCCGGGTGACCGAAGATCCAGAATAAGTGCTCCCAGATGATTGTATTACCACCCATTGTATGGTCGAAGAAGTTAGCCCCGAACATACGGTCCACCAACATGAGGAATAAACCTGCAGTAAGCGGAGGGAATGCAAATAAGATTAATGTACTTGATACCAAAGAAGTCCAAGTGAACAACGGCATACGCATGAAAGTCATACCAGGTGCACGCATCGTAATGATTGTTACGATGAAGTTGATACCGGAAATCAATGTACCAGCACCAGAGATTTGTAGACCTAATACATAGAAGTCGATTCCATGGCCAGGCGAGTACAAAGATAATGACGCATATGATGTCCACCCTGCGTCAGGTGCTCCACCAAGAAAGAATGAAAGGTGAAGGAATATAGCACCAAAGAAGAATAACCAGAATCCAAGTGCGTTTAGGAATGGGAATGCAACGTCCCGCGCTCCGATTTGAAGAGGAACGATGGCATTCATGAATGCGAATAGCAACGGTGTCGCTGCCAGGAACAGCATCGTCGTACCGTGCATTGTTAATAGTTCGTTAAATAGGCCTGCTGAGATGAAATCATTATTTGGAATCATCAGTTGAACACGCATCAAGAGTGCTTCAAAACCAGCGATTGCGAAGAACAGTGTACCGGCAGCTAAATAAAGAATGGCGATTTTTTTATGATCGACAGTCGTCAAGTAGTCCCAAACATGTCCCCCGAAGCCCTTTTTCTTTGCGACAGAGCTCACAACTTTAACCTCCTTCAAAGTTTCTATCTAGTGTGAATTAGTCTTCGACAGTTAATGTCATCAGGTACTCGGCGATTGCTTGCGCGTCAGCCTCACTAACTGTATATTTGTCAGTCATCAAGTTGCCCGGCTTGTAATATTCCGGATCCATGATCCAGTTAGTCGTCTCTTCGACAGAGTGCTCCATGAACCCAGCTACACGGTTACGATCTCCGAATGTAGTCAGGTTTGGACCTACGCCTGCACCAGATACGGCTGATACCGCGTGACATCCTAGACAGCTGTTTGCGAATGCGGCCTCACCAGCGTCCGATGAGTTTGCATCTGCCGTGTTGCCTTCAGTAGCCTGCATTGCCGCTACCCATGTATCAAATGCTTCCGGCTGCAATGTTTTCACCTTGAAATCCATCAAAGCATGTGAAGGGCCGCATAGCTCGGCACATTTCCCGTAGAACACGCCATCTTTCAAACCTTCCGATTCCTTATCGAATTCCAGGTAGAATTTATTCAGGTTGTCTACGTTTGTATCCATTTTACCGCCGACTGCCGGAACCCAGAATGAGTGTTTCACATCGGCTGCAAGCAGGTTGAAGTATACTTTTTCACCAGTCGGAACGACAAGCTCCTGCGCCGTAATGATTCCTAAATCCGGATACTCGAACTCCCACCAGTATAATTTTGCAGTTACATTGACAGTAAGTGCAGTTTTGTTCCCCTCTTCATCCACGGCATCCATTGCAGAAACATCCGCAAACTTGTATGTGGCTGTAAGTGTAGGAACAGCTAGGATTAGAAGTAAAATGATTGGAATGACTGTCCAGATTACTTCCAGCGTATGGCTGCCCTCTACTTGTTTCGGCTTGAAATCCTCGCCTACTTTCGAACGGCGGAATTTGGCAAAAGCAAGTAAATAGATAACTGAAACAACGACAACTACTAACGCCATAATGATTACTGATAAAATTAAAATATTTAACTGCTCTTGCCCTACCGGACCGGCTGGCTTGAGTGTCGAAATGTATTCTTCACCACAAGCAGAAAGGAAAACAGTTAACGCTGATAGCAATGCAAATAGACGCCATTTTTTAAGCCCTTTCATCATAGCTTAATAAAACCCCTCTTTCTTTGTTGTATTTTCATGTGCAACTAGAACTACAGTTCAGCTCTATATGAATTCTTGCCGTTGTAAGAAAGAATTCCCATTTATAGCTTATCATTGAATAAGCTATGTTAATAGTAAATCCTGCAAGTGCCTACTATAACAATTGAACATTTTTTGTCCAATTAAGGTATAATCACCAAATGGCATCCAACAGTCATGCCCCTCTATCTCAACGGCTCTTATCTTATAGAAACTATAATCGCCAGCTCCCACATGTCGGCACCTTGCCGCTAATAACAAAATTTCACTCACAAATCAGTTCGAATGGGTTCATGTCAATTCATAGTTGGTATTTTCAACATTTATTTATGTAAGAAATACCTTTTTAACAACTGAAAAGCCAACCACATTCATGTAAATGGTGTCACTAAAAATAATCGATTCCAATCGTTATGATTGCAGATGGATCATTTACTATAAATGTCGTTTCTAGTTCAGTGAGCAACTGGTCGCCGTTATCAGGCGCCAATGACAATCAGCCCCTCCTTTCATTTTTGTAAGCATATTCCGCTAACACTAACTATATCGAAATTTGTAATTGATTTCTAGACGTTTCATCAAATTTCAAAGAAAGTTTAGTGAAAAGAGAGATATGCAAATTCATGGTAAAACATCATATATATAGTAATACATCCTACAAAAGCATTTGTGAATGGGCGGGCACGAATTTATGAACAATTTGTGAAATGGAAGTCTCTCCTAAAAAGGTATTCTTGTTTAACATTGTCTTTTATTGGTTTATTCGCTATCATTTTAAACTAGAGACGCTTTTTAGGAGCGATGTTGAAATTAGAAGTAGGTGGCTCATTATCATGCAACATAATAAATATTTAAAATGGCTTGCCGTAGCGGCAACAATCGGCATGCTGTTCATCCTCATAGGCGGGGCGCTTGTTACAAAAACCGACAGCGGCCTTGGCTGCGGGCGCAACTGGCCGGATTGTAACGGTTCTCTTATCCCGAAAGAAATCACAACGGAAGTGCTCATTGAATTTTCCCACCGCCTCGTGACGGGAGTAGTATCCCTTTTCATCGTTGCTTTAGTGTTCTGGACATGGCGTGCAATGGGACATATCAAAGAAGTGAAGTTCCTGGGGTTCAACGCCGTTTTCTTCCTCGTCCTGCAGGCATTGATCGGGGCGGCGCAGGTATTGTGGGGACAAGGGGATTTCATTTTGGCCCTGCATTTCGGAATCTCGCTCATTTCCTTTACCGCAGTCTTACTGCTGGCCCTGATTGTATTTGAAGTTGACCGGAAGTTCGATGCCGATCAAGTGTTTATCGGTAAAAAGCTGAAATGGCATATCATCGGTGTGACGCTCTATTCCTACCTTGTCGTCTACACAGGTGCGCTTGTGCGGCATACGGATGCAAGCCTCGTCTGTCCGGACTGGCCTTTCTGCCGGAACGACGAACCATTCGCCCTTCCTTACAACATGTATGAATGGGTACAGATGGGGCACCGCTTGGCCGTATTGCTGATTGTTATCTGGATTGCCTATATTACATGGCATGTCGTGAAAAACTATAAAGAGCAGCGCGTCATCTATTGGGGATGGATCATCGCCTTTACGATTGTAATCCTCCAGGTACTGGCCGGCATGCTCGTCGTACTGACGAAATTGAATCTGGTTGTGTCACTGCTGCATTCGCTGTTCATCACTCTATTATTCGGTTTGTTCTGCTATATGATTCTACTTGTCTACCGCAGTAGGCAAAATTAAAAGAGTGCGAGAAAATTCTTAACGGGTTCGGTTGCTGGGGAGAAAACATTAAATAACACCTTTATTGGGGACACTATTCACACATGAATTAGCGTCCTCTTTTTTGTTGTTATATCAACAATCTAAGGCTTTTAACATATCAATTAACAAACAAATTCACATACAATTTGGCGATACCACATAAATTTATGCGGTGTTGTTAAAACCTTTGATAAAACTGTTACGAATTGGTAGGTTGTTTTAACAAAAAATGTAACTATTATATTGAGAATAACGTCTAATTTTATGGAGGTGTATGAGTTTGAAGAAAATAATAACTATTGTTTTTCTTTTTGCATCAATGTTCTTAGTTGCCTGTTCTGAACAAAGCAAAGGAGAATTAACTAGAATAGATGTTATTTCATTGTTTGAAGAAAAGGACATCGAATATCACATTCAACTTGAAGAAGAGTTAAGTTTAGTAGAGAATATTTTCCAAAAAGTGAATTGGCAACCGAATGCAGAACCAAAAATGTCTAGAGAGCCTGATGTAGAAGCGATATTTTTCTATACTTTTGATAAAAACATGCCTGAAAGACTTGTGAATCATCAAATTTGGTTTAACCAAGGAAACGATACTGCAACGATTATTAGTGATTATCAGAATGAAGGCTTTGGAACATTAGCCAAAGGGAATGCAGAAAGTTTAAAACAAGTTTTTATGAAGGCAGGACAAACAGAATAAATAATCTTTAACTACTACTATGGAAGAATGTAATTAGCTTTCATTCTCTGTGGGGAAGTTTGGTTTCATGTATGGCTAACGGATGCTTTAGTTAAATAAGCAAAAAATAATACTGAAAAACGCTCAGTTTAATCTGAGCGTTTTTGCTTGCCATTTGCATTGTTATTTTACTGTTAAAATACATGCTAATTGAGTTGTTAATTACATTGCTTTTTACGTTTTTCTCCCCATCAACCGAACCCGTTAGAAAATTCTCGCACTCTTTTTTTATATCATTTCAATCAATAGGTCTCCTGTGGAGATGGCATCTCCTGCTGCAGCATATATTTCCTTGATGACACCATCTTTTGGAGCCTGTACGGTTGTTTCCATCTTCATCGCTTCCGTAATCAACAGATGGTCCCCCCGCTTGACATGACTTCCTTTTGATACCACTACCTTCAGCACCGTACCAGGCATTGTCGCCCCAATCTGATTCGGATTGGAAGGGTCGGCTTTCAATGAAAGGCTGCCATCCACTTCCACTGTCATGTCCTGGATGACCAGCTCTCGTGATTGGCCATTCAGCTCGAAATACATGACGCGCGTACCATCATGCTGCGGCTCGCCGATTGATACGAGCTTGATGATCAGCGTCTTTCCTTTCTCGATTTCCACTTCGATTTCCTCGCCCAGCTTCAAGCCGTAGAGGAACGTAGGCGTATCAAGGACGGAAATATCACCGAACTGTCTCGATGTCTTTGAATACTCTTCGAAGACTTTCGGATACAGTGCGTATGCCAATACATCCTGCTTCGTCGGCTCGCATTCCAGCTTTTCTTCCAGCTCTTTTGCAAGTTGCTCGAAATCGACCGGCTCCAACTGTTCCCCTGGACGTACGGTAATCGCTTCCCGTCCCTTCAGCACAACCTGCTGTAGCTTTTCTGGGAATCCTCCGTGCGGTTGTCCAAGGTACCCCTGGAAGAACTCGATCACCGATTCCGGGAAGTCGATGGATTGGCCCCGCTCATAGATATTTTCCTCGTCCAGATCGTTTTGCACCATGAACAGCGCCATATCCCCCACTACCTTGGAGGATGGTGTCACCTTCACGATGTCGCCAAACATCATGTTTACCCGCGAATACATGGCCTTCACTTCATCCCAACGGTCGCCCAGGCCGACTGCTTTTGCCTGCTGCTGCAGGTTGCTGTACTGGCCGCCCGGCATTTCATGGACGTAGATTTCCGAATGGGGCGCATTCATGCCGCTTTCAAAATCGACATAGTACTTGCGTACATCCTCCCAGTAGTAGGACAGCTTTTCAAGCGAGTCAATATCGGCCCGTACATTGCGTCTGCTGCCCTTCATCGCATAGTAAAGCGAGTTGGCGCTCGGCTGGGAAGTCAGGCCGGCCATGGAGCCAAGGGCCGTATCGATGATATCCACTCCCGCATCGATTGCGCGTGCATATAAGTAAATGCCGTTGCCGCTCGTATCATGCGTATGAAGATGGATCGGCAGGTCTGTCGAATCCTTCAGCTCTGAAATCAGACGGTACGCCGCTTCCGGTTTAAGCAATCCTGCCATATCCTTGATGGCCAGTATATGGGCACCCGCATTTTCAAGCTCACGTGCCATCTCTTTATAGTAATCTACCGTATATTTTGCCCGTGCATCATCCAGAATGTCCCCTGTATAACAAATGGCCGCCTCTGCAATCTTTCCTGCATTGCGCGCTTCGTCGATCGCCACTTCCATGCCCTTGATCCAGTTAAGGCTGTCGAAAATACGGAATACATCAATCCCCGACGCTGCCGATTCCTTGATGAATTCCCGGATCAGGTTATCTGGATAGTTGGTATAGCCTACTGCATTGGCACCGCGCAGCAGCATTTGGAACAGTACATTCGGCACTTGCTGACGCAGCTTTTCAAGGCGTGCCCATGGGTCCTCCTTCAAGAAGCGGTATGCCACGTCGAATGTTGCCCCTCCCCACATTTCCAGCGAGAAGTAGTTGTGCATCATGCGGCTTGTTGCATCAGCGATTTCAAACATATCGTTGGAGCGGACGCGTGTAGCCAAAAGGGATTGATGCGCATCGCGGAATGTCGTATCCGTCAAAAGGACATCCTCCTGCGCCTTGATCCATTCAACCAGTCCATCTGCCCCCCGCTCATCCAAAATCTGCTTCGTACCAGCAGAAGGAGCTGCCGAAAGATCGAGCTTCGGCTTTTCCGGTTGGACAAAAATCGGCTTCGTACGCTTTTCCACACCCGGGAAGCCGTTCAGTGTTACATTCCCGATATAGCTCAGCAGCTTCGTACCACGGTCCTTGCGCTCCGGAAACTCGAACAGCTCCGGTGTCGTATCGATGAAGCTTGTATCGAACTCTCCTGTCAGGAATTTTTCATGGATGACGACATTTTCCAAAAACGGGATGTTCGTCTTCACTCCACGGATACGGAACTCACGCAGATTGCGGTCCATTTTGGCCGCCGCTTCATTAAATGTCATCCCCCATGTCGAAATCTTTACAAGCAGTGAATCATAATAAGGTGTCACCACTGCCCCCTGGAACCCGTTGCCGGCATCAAGACGGACACCAAATCCGCCGCTTGAACGGTATACCATCAGCTTTCCTGTATCCGGCATGAAATCGTTCTTTGGATCCTCCGTTGTAACACGGGACTGAATCGCAAAGCCGAATAGCGGAATTTTATCTTGAGAAGGAATATTGATTTCAGCAGAGTGTAGCGTATGCCCCCCTGCTACCTTGATTTGGGCGTGGACGATATCCACACCGGTAATCATTTCTGTAATCGTATGCTCCACCTGGATGCGGGGATTCACTTCGATGAAATAGAATTCCTCTCCCGCAACCAGGAACTCTACCGTCCCGGCATTGACGTACTCTACATTTTTCATTAATTTTACAGCCGCATCGCAAATTCGATTACGTAAATCCTTATCAATCGAGTTGGACGGGGCAATTTCTACAACCTTTTGGTGTCTACGCTGTATTGAGCAATCTCTTTCATATAAATGCACGATATTGCCGGCCGTATCGCCAATGATCTGCACTTCGATATGCTTTGGCTTTATAATGCATTTCTCTACATAAACGTCATCCGAACCGAAAGCAGCCTTGGCCTCCGACTTTGCACGCTCATAGGCCGATGCCAGTTCCTCTTTCGACTGGACCATGCGCATGCCGCGTCCACCGCCGCCTAGTGCCGCTTTGATCATGATTGGATATCCATACTTGTCGCCAAAAGCCTCTACCTCCTCGAGGCTTCCGACAGGACCATCCGTCCCCGGAATGACGGGAATACCGGCAAGGACCGCTTGTTCCCGTGCCTTCACCTTGTCGCCGAACATATCCAAATGCCTGGATGTCGGTCCGATGAAGATGATTCCTTCCTCTTCACAACGACGGGCAAATTCTACATTTTCGGATAAAAAGCCATAGCCCGGATGAATGGCATCCACCTTCGCATCCTTTGCAATAGCAAGGATGCCTTCGATATCCAAGTAGGCATCGATTGGTTTTTTTCCTTGTCCGACAAGATATGCCTCATCCGCCTTATAGCGATGGAAGGCGCCGCTGTCCTCACGCGAATAGATGGCCACCGTCTCAAGATGCAGCTCCGTGCAGGCACGGAAGATACGGATGGCGATTTCTCCCCTGTTTGCCACTAATACCTTCTTGATTTCCTTCATTTCTCCTCAACCCCTTATAAAAGCTTTTTCTTATCTCTCTTGTAGTACATGGAAACGTTGATAAGAATCCCCATGGCTAAAGAAAGCATCATTATAGAAGTACCGCCATAGCTTATGAAAGGTAGCGTTACTCCGGTTAACGGGATTAAACCCGATACACCCCCAAGATTGACAAACGTCTGGAACCCGATCCAACTCCCGATTCCACCTGCTATCATGCGCGCAAGCGGATCTTTGGTTGTCATGGCAATATAGAAGCTGCGCATCACAATGATGCCGATGCCGAGAAGGACGATTGCTACGCCCATGATTCCCAGCTCCTCTGCAATAACTGCCATGATGAAGTCATTTTGCGGCTCAGGCAGATACCCCAGCTTCTGCACTGATTGGCCGAGGCCCACCCCTTCAAGGCCCCCCTGTCCAATCGCCAAATAGCCGTTGATGATCTGATAGCCGGAGCCCTCTGCATATTCAAAGGGATTCGCCCAGACTTTCAGCCGGCCGGCACGGTTTTCAGTGAAAATCGTGTCGTATTTGAAAAGCAGCAGGACGGCGGACAATAGGCCACCCACCCCGCCGAGCACGACGAAGAACTTGGCCAACGACTTCCCTTCAATCCCACTCAACCATGCAACCGAAATGGCAATGAAGAAAAGAATGATGAATGCCCCTAAATCGGTTTCCGTCCCTACACCAGCCAAAATGAGCAGCCAGACAAGGATTGGATTCGTGATGTCATGCGGCGTCACCGACTGGATGGATGGATACTTGAGGCTCTTTCTGTAGAAAGAACCACCAAGATATAAAATTATGAATAGTTTTGCAAATTCGGACGGCTGGAATGACATGCCGAACAGCCTGATCCAGCTCTGAGATCCCGTTTCTTCCAGACCGATGCCGGCCACCTTCACCCATGCAAGCAGGATCAACATGATCAGCATTCCTGCCATCATGACAGGTTTGCTGCTGTAATGTTTATATGGGAAGAAGGCACCCAGGCAAAATACCACAGCCCCTACCGCCAGATTCAGCACCTGTTTGCGGTAAAAGTAATCCGGTGTTCCATCTTCATACATAATTCCGACCATCATGCCGGCACTATATATCATTACCAGCCCGAACAAGCATAGAAATAAGTATGTAAAAAATAGTAAGTAATCGAAGTTTCGTAAGTATGTCGCAAAATATTTTTTCATGATAAAACCTCTTTTGAGAAAAAAAACTCAAACGCAGACAGCAGTTTGAGTTTTTCTATTATTTGTCTGTATAAGCATCGTGCAGTAAGGATAGCTCCTTTTCCAAAGCATCCAAAATTTCCTTGCCCTGCTCGCGCTCAATCAAGCCCAGCTTCACGGCGAAATCAATTTCACGCGACAAGCCGAACATCTGTGTATCGAGCACTTCCTCGTATAAAGGACACTGCGGCATTGTCAAATTGTCCATTTGCACCTTGATCAATTGAGCAATTTTATCGGCATCTGTTTGTAACAGCTCTAATGCTTTCTCCTGGAAGGAAGCTTGTGGTTTCGTATCCATGAGGACGCCCCCATTATCTGATATTTCTTGGATTCTATCTTAATAAAGTTTATCTTTTCGAAAGTAAAATTGCAAGTGTCTTTCCATAGAGAGCCGAATTTCATTTAAATGTTTCTTATTTCATAGAAAAGGCGGTATACTGTATTAGGATATCAATAAAGGAGGATTTTTGATGAACTCAATTATTCCTATTAAAGGTGCGGTTACATATTCCCTAACACTCGATCCGACTGTCTGGATTTTCGACGACCGCCGTTTGGACCTAACAACCTATTTTGTTACAGAAAAAGCCCCTGATAATTCAGAGGAGAAATATTTGGCCGATGTGGGTGCCCATTGGTCCCGTGAAATCATGGAGGGGGCTGTATTTCCACCTACATTAAAAACGGAGCGTAAATTCGACCGTAAAGGGATGATGACGGGGACATTCGGGATGGAGCTGGCTCCTTTCCTGAAGAATGCCGAAATCAAACCAGAAGCGACTGAAGTCGTTTTCGAATGTGAAAATGGGGACGAGCACGCCTTCTCGATTGAGGAAGCCAAAACAATCATCTTCAAATTCAGCCAGGACGGCAAACCGATTACAGAGGGCGGGCCGGTTCATCTTTTATTTGGGGATGGTTCAAATGTAGACGACCCAATTCAAGGAGTACTTGCAATCCGTGTCCAATAAGGAGGAATAGCATGCGCGTCAAATGTGTTATTTGTGATGCAATCCACCAGTTACCCGACGACCTGCCGCTAGCCAAAAAGCTGCGCAATCGTCCAATCCACACCTATATGTGCGATGTCTGCAATGGACGGATTGCCGAAAAGACGGAACAGCGAATCGCAACCGGCAGCTTCAGATTCTATCGCACATCTTCACGGATTGACGAAGATTTTTAATCGAAGGTGCATCCACTGTCAATTAAAAATCTTCGGGGCTTGAAGGCATCTGGCGGACAATCCCTTCGTGCGCAAACCATATTGCAATCATTTATACTTTCTCTATCAAATGAAAAACCCTTGGGTACAACGCTACCCAAGGGTTTTCTTCATCCATTTTTCAGCAGGGCCCTTTCAAGCAGTTCCACCAGCTGGTACATGATTGTCGCAAAGACTGCTATGATGACGAGTGACAGCAGGACGAGATTGAAGTTGAACACCTGGAATCCATAGATGATCAAATAACCGAGCCCCTGCGAGGAAACAAGGAACTCGCCGACGATGACCCCCACCCACGATAGGCCGACATTCACCTTCAATGTCGAAATGATCGTCGGTATGCAGGCCGGCAAGATTGCTTCCCTGAACATTTGGAGCCGCGTGGCATTGAATGTCTGCAGCACCTTCAGGTAGTTCGGGTCCACCCCTTTGAATGCCGTATAGATGACAATCGTCGAGATGATGACCGAAATGATGGCCCCCATGGTAATGATGGACGTCATGCCCGGCCCCATGACGACGATCAGAATCGGCCCGAGTGCCACTTTCGGCATGGCATTCAGGATGACGAGATACGGGTCAAGCACCCTGGACAAGAATGGCGACCACCAGAGAATGGCCGCAAGAACGGTTCCGGCCAGCGTCCCCAGGATGAAGCCCAACACTGTTTCAAATAACGTATAGCCGATATGCGTCACCAAGGTACCGTCACCTATCTTATCGACGAACAATATGGCGATTTTGGAAGGCGAGCTGAAGATGAGTTCATCAATCCAGCGAAAATGCGAAGCCGCCTCCCATAAGGAAAAGAAGCTGATCAGAATCAATAGTTGAAAAAAACGCGTCCACCGCTTTTCCGTAATCAGCGATTTCTTATATTCTTCATGGAGTTTTTTTATATTCAAGGCTTTCAAGCTCCTTCCAAATGGTTTGGAATAGAGTGGAATATTGCGGATGAGCACGCGCCTCAAACGGTGTCAGGGCTTTGATTTCTTCCGGCACCTCGAACGTTTCGTGCAACCTTCCCGGACGCGGGGAAAACAGGAAAATCCGGTCGCTCATTGCAATCGCTTCGCCCAGGTCATGCGTGACGAGGATTGCCGTTTTGCCGAACTCCTTCAACATTTGGGAGACGAGGTCCTCAAGCTTCAGCTTGGACTGGTAATCCAGCGCAGAAAACGGTTCATCCAACAGCAGGATGGCCGGATCTACAGCCAGCGTCCTGGCCAGCGCCACCCTCTGCCGCATCCCACCCGACAGCTCGCGCGGATATTTCTTTTCAATATTGGGCAATCCGACGGCGTCGAGCAGCCGGGAAGTGATCTCCTGCCTTTTCTCCTCATCCTTCTTTAAAATATCAAGGCCGAGCGTGATGTTTTCTTCAATTGTCTTCCATGGGAACAAGTAGTCCTGCTGCAGCATATAGCCCATCGATAGATGCTCATTGCCGTAGACGGATTGACCTTCAATCGAGACCGTCCCGACCGTCGGAGGGAACAGCCCCGCAATGATTGACAACAGTGTCGTCTTCCCGCAGCCGCTCGGTCCTATAAAGGAAATGAACTCACCCTTTTCGATGGATAGTTGAATGTCCTGCAGTGCTTCAGTCGCCGTCTCCGGAGAGAAATACGTATGGTGAACATTCTTGACTGTTAAAAATCCCATATCACTTCGTTACTTTCTCTGCAAATGTTGTATCGACCAGTTCCTCATAATCCATCCGTTTCGGCAGTTCGCCCGCCTCTTCCATCACATCCTGCAGATTGTTCCACTCTTCCTCATCCAATATCGGGTCTTTTGCAAAGGATTCCTGCTGCTTATAGCGGTCCACCACTGTGGCAATCAGGCCCACATCAGTATCTTCGAAGAACGGCTGGATCGCTTTCGCCACATCTTCTGCGCTGTTTGCATACACCCAATCCTGCGCTTTCTTGATCGCCCGCGTAAACTTCTCCACCATTTCAGGGTCGCTTTCGATCATGCTGGCCTTCGTCATGAATGCCGTATAGGGCAGATGTCCTGATTCCGTTCCGAACGAGGCGACGATATGGCCGACCCCTTCCGCCTCAAATACGCTGGCTGTCGGCTCGAACAGCTGCACATAGTCGCCCGTGCCTGATGCAAAGGCTGTGGAAATGTTCGCAAAATCAATATTCTGGATGAGTTCCAAATCACTCTGCGGATTGATGCCGTGCTTCTTCAGCACGAACTCCCCCGCCATTTGCGGCATGCCGCCCTTTCGCTGACCCAGGAACGTCGACCCCTTCAACATTTCCCAGGAAAAATCGTCAATCTGCTCACGCGCCACCAAAAAAGTGCCATCCGTCTGTGTCAGCTGTGCGAAGTTCTTAATCGGGTCGTTCGCACCTTGGGCTG
This sequence comes from Lysinibacillus sp., assembly GCA_045605545.1. Classification (GTDB taxonomy): domain Bacteria; phylum Bacillota; class Bacilli; order Bacillales_A; family Planococcaceae; genus Lysinibacillus_B. The sequence continues at coordinate 11,185 of JAZUQF010000186.1, read as the reverse complement.
TTACGTAAATCGATGTCTCAGAGCCGACAAGCGCTACATCTATACCGCCGGACAGCAGGGCCGTCATCGTCTTGTCTCCCCCGGCGATTGTCTTCAATTCCACCTTCAGTCCTTCTTCCTCAAAAAAGCCCTTTTCAATGGCTACATATTGAGGGGCATAGAAGATGGAGCGGGTCACTTCACCAACCTGTACTTCCTGGAGCTCTTCCTTGCCGCAAGATGCAAGAACGAGGAGTGTCATAAGTGCTACTGCAACGAGAAAACTTGATTTCACTAATCTTTTCAACGCCATCCTCCTCAGACATGTGTTCTTTTATCTAGCATAGGGTATGCAGCATTGCCTAAAAGGTGAATGGAGGGGGGCGAGGCCTTTTCTCTTTCTGTTTGCTCCCCCTTGCAAAAAAGGTTGGGATGAACACTTCGAACTATACGGCCCATTCCCATAGAGAGATGCAAAAGCCCGGCTGCGCTCTGCTTCCTTTTGTCTCCTCCAAACAAAAAAATCCCGGATTTCCTCAATTGGAAATCCGGGATTTCATTACTCTGCAGATGCTTTTCTTTCTTCGCGCTTTTCACGCCACATGCGTGATTTATAGACAATCAGGATGAGTGCCGCGACGATGAGCCCCTCCACCATTGGCAGGAACAGGGCAAAGAACGTCAGCATGATACATCCCAAAAGCAGGAAGGTATAAATGATGATATTTTTCATCAACGGCAACTCACGAGCGAAACCTAGCTTAAAAACAATTGCCGACAAGATGAATACTAAAATGAACACAACATAGCCGGCCGATTCATAGCTTGGCATATTCTCGTAGATATAACGAGTGAGGCCCGACATTTTATCGTAGGCCATCGTTGTCTCGTCAGTAGAAACAGATGCTTGAATAGAGTTGAGCAGGAACCAATTCAACACCGTTCATCCTTTCTCCCATACGCAAAGATTATTTTTCTGCTTCCGCGTATTTTTTCTTTTTAGCCATACGTTCACGTTCATTTTTATCCAGAATTTGCTTACGCAGACGGATGGACTCCGGTGTCACTTCCAGATACTCATCATCGCTCAGGTACTCCAATGCTTCTTCAAGCGTCAGGATACGAGGCTTTTTGATAACGTTTGTTGCATCCTTTGTCGCTGAACGCACGTTTGTTTTTTGCTTTTGTTTTGTAATGTTTACTGTGATGTCATTTTCACGTGTATTCTCACCAACGATCATGCCTTCGTAAACTTCAGTGCCTGGCTCTACGAACAATGTACCGCGGTCTTCTACCTGCATCATGCCGTATGTCGTCGCTTTACCGTTTTCCATCGATACAAGCACGCCTTGGTGACGGCCGCCGACGCGTCCGGCTACTACCGGCTGGTAGGAATCGAACGTATGGTTGATGATGCCGAACCCTTTTGTCAGGGACATGAATTCCGTTGTATAACCAATCAGACCACGTGCCGGTACGTTGAAGATGATACGTACTTGTCCATTGCCGTTGTTGATCATATCAAGCATTTCACCTTTACGCTGACCTAGGGATTCAATGATTGACCCTACGCAGTCCTCAGGTACATCCACCTGCACACGCTCGATCGGCTCACATTTGACGCCGTCGATTTCACGGATGATTACCTGTGGTTTTGACACTTGCAGCTCAAATCCTTCACGGCGCATGTTTTCAATCAGGATGGATAAGTGAAGCTCCCCACGTCCTGAAACAGTCCACGCATCAGGAGAACCAGTATCTTCTACACGTAAAGATACGTCCGTTTGCAATTGTGAACGCAGACGTTCTTCGATTTTAGAAGAAGTTACCCATTTCCCTTCGCGGCCTGCGAACGGTGAGTTGTTTACTAGGAACGTCATTTGCAATGTCGGCTCATCGATGCGTAATGGCTGCAGTGCCTCTTGGTGCTCGACAGGACAAACCGTCTCCCCTACGTTGATGTCTTCCATCCCTGAAACGGCAATCAGGTCACCAGCTTTTGCTGTTTGGACCTCTTCACGCTTCAGACCGAAGAAACCGAAGATTTTTGTTACACGGAAGTTCTTCACCGTGCCGTCCAACTTCATCAGTGCCACCTGCTGGCCGACAGAAATCGTACCACGGAACACACGGCCGATACCGATACGGCCTACGAAATCGTTATAGTCAAGCAACGCCACTTGGAATTGCAATGGTTCTTCCGAGTTGTCCACAGGTGCCGGGATATACTCGATGATTTGTTCAAACAGGCATTTCATATCCGCTTCCTGATTTGCAGGATTTGGATCTAATGATGCCGTACCGTTTACCCCTGATGCATACACAACCGGGAAGTCCAGCTGGTCATCATTTGCATCAAGCTCGATCAGCAGTTCAAGTACCTCATCCACTACTTCTTCAGGACGTGCTGAATCCTTGTCCACTTTGTTCACGACAACGATTGGTGTCAAGTTTTGCTCAAGTGCTTTCTTTAACACGAAGCGTGTTTGTGGCATACAGCCTTCATAAGCGTCTACAACTAACAGAACGCCATCTACCATTTTCAGGATACGCTCTACCTCTCCACCGAAGTCTGCGTGTCCTGGTGTATCTAAAATATTAATGCGAGTACCGTTATAGTTAACCGCAGTATTTTTCGCTAAAATTGTAATGCCACGCTCGCGTTCGATATCATTCGAATCCATTGCGCGCTCTTCTACTTGCTCATTCGAACGGAATGTTCCCGATTGTTTCAATAATTGGTCTACTAGTGTCGTTTTCCCATGGTCAACGTGCGCGATAATTGCGATGTTACGTAAATCTTGACGTAAATTTGTCATTATTCCACTCCATATTCTTTTTTCAGTTGTTTAACTGTGATATTATAGCACATATAGTCGCAAATGTCTTTTCGTAAAATTAAGGACTGCATTTCACATAGTATTTTAATAGAGGAGGATTTCTCGTGAATAAAGCAAAATTGGTTATGTTCATCTACTCATTGGCCGCCCTGATCTCCATGATTGGCATCGGCTTTTCAGTATCCCTCGTGTTCATGGCCGGTACGGATGAATACGATACAATCGGCATCGCGGGCATCGTGGCCTGCATCATAGCAGTGTGCGTCATCTTCATGATGGGCATGAAGCAAAAGAAAAAATTCATTGAAGCAGGTTTGTTATAGCCTTTCCTATAAAACAGCCGCCCGACATCTCATTTGCGGGGCGGCTGTTTTCATTTTTCTTCGATATAGTTGTCCAAAATCAGTTGATGGATATACGGATTGGCTATTAAAAACGTATCCGAGCCCGATAAGTCGGGGGCCTGTCCATGCAGATTGGTCGCAATCGCCCCCACCTCCTTGGCGATGATGATGCCCCCGCCTATATCCCAGGGAGCCAGCCGCATGGAAATATAGGCATCCAGCTTGCCGCTGACGACAAAGGCGATTTCCATCGCAGCCGAGCCATACGAACGGGTTCCCCGTACCGTCCGGATCAGCTCGATCAGCTTTTCGTGGTTGATTTTAGGGTTGGGCGTCACCCAGCAGGCGTTGATGCCAATTACCGCCTCCTCTATCTTCAGCGGCTCCAGCTTGCGCATCGGTGAGTCATTGTACCATGCGCCCTCCCCGGCGATTGCATAGAACAGGTCTCCCCTCATGACATCGTATATGTAGCCGAGCTTGCCGACCCCATCGACATAGATGCCGATTGTAATCATGAAATGGCGGTGCTGCTTTACAAAATTCATCGTTCCGTCGATTGGATCGATAATCCATACAACCCCCTCCATCGAATCCGGGTGCTCCCCCATCCCTTCTTCACCAAGGATTTTATGGGAGGAATCGAATTTGTGGATCTGCTCGATGAAAAACAATTCCGTTTCACGGTCAATGTTCGTCACCAGGTCATTCGGACTCGACTTCGTTTCCACTTCCACTTCCAAATCATATGAAAACGATGCACAAATCCGCTTTCCCGCTTCAAAAATCAATTCCTTTGCAAAGGCATCCAACTTCTTTACATCCATAGTACAACCACCTTTCGCTTCCCGCTTCGATATGTAACTGCATAACGCTTGCATCACATTATATAGCTAGTATAGCAAAAATCACCTGCTGTCCGAACATTCAGCAAGTGATTTTTTACTTAGGTATAAACATTTTGTTACGCATATGCATGTAGACCTTCTAATTCTCCATGGATTTCCTTTAGTCGTTTTTTCGATTTTTCCATTTCTGCCGTATCACTGTCCTTCATCGCGGCATATAAGGAAGCCAGTTCATAATCCAGCTCCAGTCGTAAAATTTGCTCGTATTGCTTTTCAATGTCAACTTTGCGTATAATTTTAACCATCTGTTTCATTTCCATCACTTCCTTAGTATTTTTTAAAAAACCCTTGACTTTCTTAAAAGTTTTTGTTATAAGATTTTTTCCCAAAATCTTAACAAAATAAACATAAAAATCGAAAGGAGTTACTAATTTTGAGTAATGTACAGTGGACAACTGAAGATTTTCATGTTTTCCTCATCAATGGTCTGGACGAGAGAATGGAGGCACTGACCCAAATCGTCCGTCCGAAGTTCCAAACCCTTGGCGAATTCTTTTCAGCCTATTTCAGTGCAAATACAGGTGATGAATTCTTTGCCCATGTTGCAAAGCATGCACGCCGTACGGTCAATCCCCCAAAAGATTCCTGGGTGGCCTTCGCTCCCTATAAGCGGGGATATAAGGCATTGCCTCATTTCCAGATTGGCCTATGGGAAAGCCATTTATTCATCGTCGTTGCAATTATTTATGAAGCGCCGCAAAAAGCGGAAATGGCAGAGCGGCTGCTTCACAATATGGATGTGTTCGACCGATTAAGCGATGACTACATCATTTCAGGCGACCATATGTCTCCAGATGCAATCTCCTTGGGTGAAGCGCGGGAGAACGGACTAGAACAGCTTCTTGTGCGTCTGCGCGATGTCAAAAAGGGCGAATTCCTCGTCGGCCGTCATATTCCAGCCGAAGAAGCGGTTAAGCTTTCTTCTGATGAGTTTATGCGAATGACAGAAGAAACATTCGACAATTTACTTCCGATTTACAATACCGTTATCGGAAAATAGCCCCTGGGTTTTCAGATGTGCAGCCAATGCACATCTGTTTTTTAATGCCCTGGCAGTCCCTGCTTTAGTTATCATTTACAAATTTAATACATTCTATATCTTAATACTACCAATTGAATGGAGTTTTTAAACCTCTGCTGCATCAAATTGTTAAGCCAAAGGAGTGAAAAAAATTGACTGACAGGGGTACCGGGACACAGGGCACTATTTTTTAAAGCCCGAAAGAGTATCGGGAAGCAAGCTGGGAGCTCCGTTCAAGCTCTCTTCATTTTCCAACCGGCCCCTTTTGACACAGTATATGCACCCGCGCACCTGGTTGCCTTGTACATTCAACCAGTCTAAACGAAAAAAAGTTGCAGAACCCATTTCGTGGTTCTGCAACTTCTCATTACAGGCGGATGACCTGTCCATCTGCGGACTCCTTGGCCGATTTCACCGCTTTATAGCTCACATAGCCGCTCGCCTTTTCAAACTCACGGAATATCGTCTTCTCTTCTGCCTGTGAAGGAACGACTTCCTTGAAACGGCGGTATCTCGCCATGAAGTCCTCCCTATTAATGCCTTTTTCGTAGGCGGCTTCCACCGCCTCGAAGAATTGAACAACAGCGACCATTTCCTGCGTAGTCCAATCCGTCGATAATGGGTATGAATATTCCATAGTGCTCCCTGCCTTTGCCCGGTATATAGGCAATTACGCCCTGCGCAATCGCCTTCACTTCATTACTGCCCCCATTTTAAACGGATTTCCCGCGCTTGTACAACCATCCGCTCGATCAGCTCCGCCACTGTCGGAACGTCCGAAATCATCCCCGTCACCTGGCCGGCCCAGCCATAGCCTGCAGAAGCGTCTCCGTCATAAATATAGCGCCTGTTGGCCTTGCCGCTGATATAGTCCTTTAACGCCTCGTAGGTCGGTGCCTCTTCCTCGATTTTCAGAATCTTGTCGGTAAAGTCATTACGCAACGCCCGTGCCGGAGCGCCCAACGACCGCTTGATGACCGTCGTATCATTTTCAGCGCTAGCCAGGAGCGCCTGTTTATAGACTTCCGATGCATGCACACACTCCTTCGTGGCAATGAAGCGCGTCCCCATCTCGATCCCTTCCGCCCCAAGTGCATGTGCCGCCATCCAGCCGCGCCCATCTCCAATGCCGCCGGATGCTATGACAGGAATCTCCACGCTGTCCACCACCTGCGGGACGAGCACCATTGTACCGACATCATCGCGCCCCAGATGGCCGCCCCCCTCCTGCCCGACAACCATGACCGCATCGGCGCCCAGCTGCTCTGCCTTTTGCGCCTGACGACGGGCCGCGACCAATACAAGCTTTCTACAATCGCTGCCTTGTAAAATATCAAAGATGGGCGCAGGATTCCCTCCCGTCATTGTGACAACAGGCACTTCCATATCCCTGGCTACCTCCACCATCGATTCATAGCCTTTTCCGTGTTGTCCAATCGCGAAATTCACTCCGAACGGCTTGTCCGTCAGTGTACGCACCTTTATAATTTCCTCCTTCAATGCTTCCGGTGAAGGCAGGCTCATCGCTGTAATCTGCCCGAGCCCTCCTGCGTTCGATACGGCCGCCGCAAGCTCGGCATAGGCCAGATAGGCGAGCCCCCCCTGGATAATCGGATACTCGATATCCAGCATGTCTGTAATGCGCGTTTCCCACTTCATTCTTCTTCCTCCATTTTCTTTTAAATTTACTCTAAATACCTATATAGTGAAATTTATATTTTTTTTTATAGTCACACTGATTAATAGGTGCTATAATTTCTTTTGTTTTCAAATTTCAGTTAAGTGAGGTGGTACCTGCGTTGTCACAGTTAGAGACTCCTTTGTTCGACGTTCTTCTTAAGCATCGAAACAGACACCCTGTTCAGTTCCATATTCCCGGTCATAAAAAGGGCTCAGGTATGGACCCAGCGTTTCGAGAATTCGTCGGCGACAACGTTTTATCAATTGATTTAATTAATATTGCCCCACTGGATGATTTACACTCTCCAAAAGCAGCGATCAAAGAGGCGCAAAGCCTGGCTGCCGAGGCTTTTGGTGCTGATCATACATTCTTTTCCGTTCAAGGTACTAGTGGTGCAATCCAGACAATGATTCTGACAGTCGTTGGTCCAGGTGATAAAATTCTAGTACCACGGAATGTTCATAAATCGATTATGTCTGCTATTGTATTTGCGGGCGCCATTCCAATCTTCATCCATCCGGAGGTAGACCCGGAATTGGGCATCTCGCACGGAATCTCCCCGGAATCAGTGGAGAAGGCCCTGCAAAACTATCCTGATGCAAAAGCAGTTCTAGTAATTAACCCTACTTACTTCGGCTTTGCGGCTGACTTGAAAAGAATTGTAGAAATAGTCCATTCGCACGACATCCCAGTCATCGTTGACGAGGCTCATGGTGTGCACATCAAATTCCATGATGAACTGCCGCTTTCCGCCATGCAGGCAGGCGCAGATATGGCCGCTACAAGCGTACATAAACTGGGGGGGTCGATGACAGGGACATCTATCTTGAATGTCCGGGAAGGCCTTGTATCAGCCAAACGTGCCCAAGCGTTCTTCTCCATGCTGACGACGACATCTACTTCCTATCCATTGCTGGCCTCCCTTGACTGTGCACGGCGCCAGCTGGCCATTCATGGCCATGATTTGATAGATGAAGCGATTCGCCTGGCCAAGGATACACGCAAGCGCATCAATGCGATTCCCCACTTGTCATGTGTCGGACGGGAAAAACTGCATTCATCCGCAACATTTGATATGGATCCTTGCAAACTATTGATTAGTGTCAAAGACTTGGGCATCACCGGACACGATGCTGAGGAGTGGCTGCGCCATAATGCCAACATCGAAGTCGAACTATCCGACCTTTACAATATTTTGTGCCTGGTGACATTGGGCGATAAGAAAAAGGAAATGAATCTTCTTATAAATGCATTGACACGCATGTCACAGGCTTTTGATTCGGAAGCAAGCGTAACCGTCCCGAACGTAAAAGTCCCGGAGATTCCGGCCCTTGCCATGTCCCCGCGTGATGCATTCTATGCCGAGACGGAAGTGATTCCGCTCGCCGAGGCGCATGACCGGATTTCTGCGGAATTCATCATGGTCTATCCGCCTGGGATTCCAATCTTCATCCCCGGTGAGGTCATTACCGAGGACAATATCAAGTATATTCAGATGAATATCGAAGCCGGGCTTCCTGTACAGGGACCGGAAGACGCTACATTGGCAAATATCCGTGTCATTAAAGAACGGCGTGCAATCTATTAAAACTTGAGGGATTTCCCTCAAGTTTTTTTATATAATCAGAAAGGCGAAAATAGGACATATGAATGCCCCGAGCACTGCGCTCAACCCCATGGAAAGCGAACCGATCGACAGAGCCTCCTCCCCGTATTCCTTCAGCTTCGAAACGCCGACACCATGACTTGCACTTCCCATCGACACCCCGCGGCTGATGGCTGTATCGATGCGGGCTATTTTATACAGCAGCGGCCCGAAAATCGCTCCTGTAAACCCGGCCACCATGACCAGCACGGCCGTCAATGGCGGAATCCCTCCTACCGTTTCGCTTACCTGCATCGCCACCGGAGTCGTCAACGATTTCGCAAGGGAGGTCAAAATAAAGGAATCACTTGCCTGGAAAAGCTTTAAAAATGCGTAGACGCTAATAAGCCCCGATAGCATGGCGACAACCAAACTGGACAAGATTGAATACTTATATTTAAAGATCAGTTCACGCTGGTTGTACAGCGGATAAGCCAGCGCCACTACCGCAGGGCCGAGCATTTTTTGAATCCACTCCCCTCCTTCCATATATGTATCGTAGGGAATCTGAAAAGCTATCAATATAACAACCGTAATGAATGTAGTGGTCAATAACGGCAGGAACAACGGATTGTTCACCTTCTCATAAAGCTTCTGAAGCAAAAGGAACAGCACTATGGTGCTAACTATGATGATGACCGCCAACATGGCCCACCTCCTCCTTCATCGCCTGCTCCTTGCGCTCGATATATTGGCTCAGCTTGCCCGCTACGACGATTGTGGCGACTGTACTTAAAAAGACAGCGAGCACCAGCAGCAGTCCTGAAACCGTCAGCAATTCTGGATAATCCACCACTCCTACTGTAGCCGGGATGAAAAATAAGGTTAAAAAGGCAATCAGGAAGCTGGCCCCCTCCTGGATCAACTTCACTTTGATTACATTCAGCATTAAAAGCCCCCATAACAGCACAAGGCCAATGATGCTTGGCGGAATGAATATCCCCGTCCACTCGACAATCAATACACCAATGAAATAAAACAACCATAAGATACCTACCTGGGCAATAGTGCGTAAAATCTTCATCTGGCAGCCCCCTCTCTATATGATTTCCATTTTACGACTTCCAAAATTTTCTGTCTATTATTTCGAGATAATTCCTGATGGATTTCCTTCCCAAAGGATGAAAACAGCCCTGCGAGCGACGATGGCACTACTTTCTTTTCACCTTCCGTTCCTCCAATAGGAGGAGAAGGAGCCCGTCAATCGTAGAATAGTATTCTTCCTCTCTTTCTTTTTAAAAAGCGGTGAATACTAGCATTATGAACGGGCAAGATAGATTTACTGAGACACTGCCCACCTCTCCGTAGCGGCCGCCTCCCATCCTTATTTCCCAGGCAATGCTTTTTGGCTTATAGCAACCACGAATTCAATCTATACAGCCTTTAAAAGGAGGACGTCTCCCTTCCTTTATAGTAACGGAACGACGTAAACTCGTTTAGTTAATAACACCCATAAGAACCTGAATATTACACATCGGAATATATTAAATAGAAGAAATAAGAATTTTTAGCATAATTATATCATATCGAAATTTTCTGCTTTTAACGCAGATTTTTTCTATGTAAACGTTTTAATTATGAGTTCACCCTTGTAATTGTTTAAATATATACAATTTTCTAAAAACTTATTGATTTATTGATATACTAGTACTATAATTCTATTTATCAAAAAAATGAAAAAACTTAGGGGAGTTTATATGTTTACATTATTAGGAGCAATTATTTTATTAATTATAGGGTATGTCGTGTACGGTAAATTCGTCGAGCGCGTATTCGTTGTTAATGATGCAACGCCTACACCGGCCTATACCAAGGCGGACAGCATGGATTATGTGCCGATGCCGGCATGGAAGGGCTGGGTCATCCAGCTATTGAACATTGCAGGTCTTGGCCCAATCTACGGGGCCATCTCGGGGGCTTTGTACGGACCTGTTGCCATGGTATGGATTGTACTAGGCTGCATTTTCGCCGGTGCAGTGCATGACTACTTCGCGGGCATGCTGTCTTTACGCCACGATGGCGCACAGTTCCCTTCACTTGTACAGCGTTATTTAGGAAAGGTGATGCGCGTTTTCACCGACTGCGTGTCAGTCGTCCTGATGATTCTGGTTGCGGCGGCATTCACTGCCGGGCCGGCTGCCGTCATTTCTGCAAAGACGGGTCTTACATTCATGGTGGCAATTATCATCATCTTTGCCTACTTCTTCATTGCAGCAATCTTACCGATCAATAAGATCATCGGCCGCATCTATCCTTTATTCGGGGCTGTACTGATGATTATGGCGGGTGCCGTACTGGTTTCCCTACTATTCTCTGACATTCGTGTACCGGAGCTTTCATTCTCCAACATGCATCCGGGTGATCTACCGATTTGGCCAATGCTGATGATCACCATCTCATGTGGGGCGATTTCTGGATTCCACTCCACGCAAAGTCCAATTGTCTCCCGCACATTGAAGAAGGAGAAGGAAGGACGAATGGTATTCTACGGCGCCATGATCGGAGAAGGCATCATCGCCCTTATCTGGTGTGCTGCGGGAATGAGCTTCTACGGCGGTACTGAGTCACTTGCCTCTCATGTTGCGGCAATTGGTGCAGGTGGTGTAGTAGATGAAATTTCCATCGCCCTTCTTGGAACATTCGGCAGTATTTTGGCTATCCTTGGCATCATCATCCTGCCGATTACGACAGGCGATACATCCTTGCGTTCAGCACGTATGATCGTCCTTGACTTCCTTGGTTCCCGTATCGGGAAGGACAGTAAGGC
>JAZUQF010000185.1:0-11090 GCA_045605545.1 Lysinibacillus sp. | reverse complement strand
ACCCTCTTCTTTTTGGGCAGTCATGTCACCCTGCATCTGCTCTTTTTTATCCAGCAATTGAAGGATGCGTTCCCATAACGCGAAAAGCGAATATTTTTCGAAGATTTTGCCGCTGCCATCGATCCCCTGTGTGATTTCCAGAAAGCCTTTCTGCAAGAGGCGCTGCATCTTCATCGAAATGTCATTCGGCTGGAAATGCGTGCGTACCGCTATATCCTGCGGTGTCGGAAACTCTATTCCCTCCTCGAAGTAGCTTAGAAGATGCATAATCAACAGCGCCTCATCATCGGCGACGTTCAGTTCTTTATATAGCTGAAAAAATAAATGCGGCACAGTTACATGCCGTTGCTGTGTCCATGAACGGAGTCGGTTGTGGTCTTTCGTCATATCTATCGTGACTCCTTTCTTTAAGAGAATAGAGAGCGTCCGAAAAAACTTGTTCGGACGCTCTCCAATTTTATATAGTGGGCTGGTTGTCTGATTGCCGGCATCTGCCGGCCTTTATTATGGGTATAGACGGTTCAATAGACGTGGGAATGGAATCGTTTCACGGATATGTTCCGTACCGGAAATCCATGCCACTGTACGCTCCAGACCTAATCCGAAGCCTGAATGCGGTACAGAGCCCTGCTTGCGCAATTCCAAATACCAAGCATAGGCATCCATTGAAAGGTTGTGCTCCTCAAGACGTGACTTCAACAAATCGCAGTCATGGATACGCTCGGAGCCACCAATGATTTCCCCGTACCCTTCCGGTGCAATCAAGTCTGCACATAGCACAACATCTTCACGCTCCGGATGAGGCTGCATATAGAATGGCTTGATGCCTACCGGGTAGCATGTGATGAAGACAGGCTTGTCATATGCATTGGCGATGGCTGTCTCATGCGGCGCCCCGAAGTCGTCGCCCCATTGGATATCATCGAATCCTTGCTCGTGCAGGAACTTGATAGCATCATCGTAGGAAATGCGCGGGAACGGCGCTTTGATGTTTTCAAGCTTGGACGTATCACGGCCAAGACGCTCTAAATCCAGCTTGCAGTTTTTCAGTACGGACTGGACGATATGCTCTACATACTGCTCCTGCACTTCCAGGTTTTCCTCGAATTCCACGAACGCCATTTCCGGCTCGATCATCCAGAACTCGATTAAGTGGCGGCGCGTTTTTGATTTTTCCGCACGGAATGTCGGACCGAATGAGAATACTTTCCCTAACGCCATCGCTGCCGCTTCCATGTACAGCTGGCCGGACTGGGAAAGGTATGCGTCCTCGTCGAAGTATTTTGTTGCAAACAGCTCTGATGTCCCTTCAGGAGCAGAGCCTGTCAAAATCGGTGGATCCATCTTTGTGAAGCCGTTATCGTTGAAGAATTCATACGTCGCACGGATGATTTCATTACGGATCTTCATGATGGCATGCTGCTTGCGCGAACGCAGCCATAGATGGCGGTTATCCATTAAGAATTCAGTACCATGCTCTTTTGGCGTGATTGGATAGTCTTCTGCAGCATGGATGACCTCGATGTCCGTTACAGCAAGCTCGCAGCCGAACGTGGAACGTTCATCAGCCTTCACCACACCCGTGATGTACATCGATGTTTCCTGCGTCATGCCCTTTGCCACTGCAAACAGCTCTTCCCCTACTTCTTCCTTTACGACAACGCCCTGGACAAAGCCTGAGCCGTCACGTAATTGCAGGAATGCAATTTTGCCGCTTGAGCGTTTGTTTGCCAGCCAAGCGCCGATCTTGACCGTTTCGCCGATAGACGCTGGCATGTCCTTAATCATAATTTTTTTCATAAAGTCCTCCAAAAATTAGAGAGCAGTCGTTAGTCCTGCCATTTTGATTTGACAAATGCATCAATACGGCGCACTGCTTCCTCTAGTAATTCTAATGATGTTGCATAAGATAGACGGATTGTCGCATCCGCTCCGAAGCCCGAGCCCGGAATGACAGCTACATTCGCCTCTTCCAGCAACGCTTTTGCGAATGCATCCACTGATTCATAGCCAGTTTTGGCTGCCGCTTCCGATACGTCCGGCAATAAGTAGAATGCTCCTTGTGGCTTTAATACTTTGAAGCCAGGAATGGCAGCTAGCTTTGGATAGATGATCTCAAGACGGGATTCAAAGGCCTGGCGCATTTCTTCTACAGCCGTCTGTGGTCCATTATATGCTTCAACTGTAGCATATTGAGCTGTCGTTGTCGCATTGGAAGTAGAATGCGATGCAAGGTCCGTCATTGCCTTGACGATGTCCGCATTTCCTGCTGCATATCCGATGCGCCATCCTGTCATCGAGTGCGATTTCGCCACTCCATTTACGACGATTGTACGTGCTTTGATCTCTTCTGAAAGCTGAGCGATAGAAAAATGTTCCACATTATTGTAAACAAGTTTTTCATAAATTTCATCTGAAACGATTAAAATATCCTTTTCTTCGGCCACCTTAGCCAACGCTTCCAGCTCTTCGCGGGAATAAATCATGCCTGATGGATTCGAAGGGGAATTGATGATGACCGCCTTTGTCTTTTCCGTCACCGCATCAGCCAATTGCTGTGCCGTGATTTTGTAGCTTTGCTCTGCCGTACCCTCTATATAAACCGGCACGCCGCCAGCCAGCTTCACTTGCTCCGGGTAGGATACCCAGTAAGGAATCGGGATGATTACCTCATCGCCTTCATTCAAGATGACCTGGAATAGCGTGTACAACACATGCTTAGCCCCTACACCTACGATGATTTCATTTGCTTTGTATGTAAGGTTGTTATCGCGTGCAAGTTTGTCGATGATTGCCTGCTTTACTACCGGCAGCCCCCCTGCCGGCGTATATTTCGTCAAGCCCTTAGCCATCGATTCAGCCGCTGCATCTAAAATGTTTTGAGGTGTATTGAAGTCCGGCTCGCCCGCTCCCAGACCGATTACGTCGATGCCCTGCTCTTTCAGCTCCTTGGCCTTGGCCGTAATCGCCAATGTCGAAGATGGTGTTAAAGTTTTTACTCGATTAGCTAATAATTCTTTCAAAGAAATCGTCTCCTCTATAAGTTCGATATGCGTTTCCACCATTGCCCGTCTTCAAACAAAATATACCAGTAGTTCAGCTTGCCGCCGTCGCTCAGGTAGGTGACCTCCCATACGGCACCGGCTTCCTCATAGCCTAGTTTTGCATGAAGCATTTCTTTTACATCCGCCTCATTACTGACGACCGATAACGCTTGTTCTTCCGTAATGCCGTCCTGCAAAAATACTTCCTGGATCAAGTCCTCTTCCATGCTGATCGGAACAAATATTGCTTTCTCCTTACCGTATTCATCCACCCCGAATACGGTAACGTACGGCTTATTACTATTGTAGACATAACTGTCCGAAACAATCGCTAAAGACTTGGAGGTGAGGGCCAAGTCCTCCGCCAGCTGTTCCACCTCATCAAATGGAGCATCGGCTTTCCAGAGTACGAAAGAGGTAATGACAAGTGCTAAAGACACGATAAAAACGACCCCAAAAATGATCCAGTTCTTCATCCTGTCACCTTCTTTTTTGCTGTTGCACTGATTGTATAAATTTGTTCCATCTTGCTTACCTGCTTTCCTTCCTCATCGCTCATTATTATACCAATCTTCAAGTTCCAATACCATAGTGGCCAACGATAGTTTTTGAACAGAAATCGGCGGCAGGGCGCGGATGAACTCAAGCCCATAGGATTTGGTTTCGATTCTTCGGTCAAGCACGATGAAGACGCCCTTGTCCTGTGAGGAACGGATCAGGCGGCCGAAGCCCTGCTTGAAACGCAAGATCGCCTCCGGCAGGGACAGCTCCGCGAATGAATTCTTCCCCTGGGCTTGCAGGTACCCGGCACGGGCCCTGAATGCAGGTTCATCCGGAGAGGAAAACGGCAGACGGACGACGATGACGGAGGCAAGGCCATCACCGGGCACATCGACCCCTTCCCAAAAGCTGTTCGTACCAAAGAGGACGGACTGGTTGAACTTCTGGAATGCCTTCAACAGGCGCATGCGGCTGCCTGCCGTCACTCCTTGCGCAAACAGCATATAGTCTTCAAGCAGGCCACTCTCCTGGATCAGCTCGACCGTCTCTCGCAGCATCTGCTGGGAGGTGAACAGGACGAAGCAGCGGCCTTCCGTCGTCCTTACCGTCTGCGTCACGGCATGTGCCACAGCTTCAATGTAGTCGGATTGGCTGACCGACTGGATATCAGGCATGTCCGTCACGACAAACGCCTTCGCGCCGCTGAAATAGGATGGCGGCGCCTGCAGCATCTTCAGTTCCACATCCCGCGAGATGCCGAGCTGGTCTGTGATGAAATGCATATTATGAGGAACCGTCATCGTTCCGGAAGTCCAGATGATTCCTACCTTGCCACGGTAGTGGTCGAACAGCCCTTCGATGATCGACGTCACTTGTATCGGCTTTTTCATAAGTTGGATGGAGCTTGGCATGCTGCGCTTGTCGACCTCCACCCATGTGGAATAGTGGTCATTTGAACGCAGGAACACATCATCCCACTGGGCGATGGCAATTTTATACTCACGAATCCAAAAACGCCACTCGTCCAGAAGAAACACATGCTCCGGCGCCAAATCATCCACTCCACTTGCAAATTGCGTCGCCACTTCCTCCGCCAAATCAATCCAGCGCTGCACCGCGGATGAAAACTGCTCGAACTGTGTTCGGTCAATTGCGAGCTGGTCCAAGAAGACCGTCTGTTTCATCTCACGTTTGTTGGCTGATTTCAGCTTCTGTGTGAGCAACTGCATAAAGTGTTGCATTACTTGGTCGAATTTAGTCATCATTTGCATAAAGTTCTTTTCAAGCCGCTGCATGACCTGCATCGGCACGCGGTGGGTCTTCACAGCAGCGCGCTGCAGCTTGTAGAACTGCGCCTCATCCGTATACAAGCCTATCTGTCCAAAAATATATTTCCAGTTTTTAAAGGAGAACAGCTTCTCGTCATGGGCGATGGCGGCCTGGATGAATTGGTGCGCCTCGTCGACCACCCAGCCGCCGATTTCTTTGAATATCGGGGTCTGACGCACGAGGTCGGCCAGCATCATGGCATGATTCGTCAAAATGATGTCGGCCTGTTCCGCCTTGGCGAGTGCACGCTCATAGAAATCGTAGCTCCCCTGGACCGCCCGGGAATTTTCCGTCTTGCGGATTTTTTCCAGGAACAGCTGTCCCCCACCGGATACGTTCAGCTCCTCCAAATCACCCGTTTCCGTCTTTGAAAGCCATACGAGCACTTGCAGGACGACGAGCGTTTCATCGTAGGAATCATCAGGCATCATATACAGCTGGGCAAAGCGGGGCACATCCACATAATGGTTCATCCCCTTCAAGAGCGCTATCCGTACCTTATCACCGACAATCCGTTCTAAGCGCGGGACCTCCTCCTGGAGAAGCTGGTCCATCAAATGGGAAGTATATGTGCTGATGCCGACCTTTCGGTTGGACTTACGCGCATAATGGTAGGCGGGCAAGAGATAGGCGAGCGTCTTGCCGATTCCCGTCGATGCCTCGACAATCATTTCACGCTTGTCATTTAAACTCGCCCATACGCAATCCATCATTTGGAACTGTTGCGGCCGCTCCTCGAAATTCGGCACCTTCGCCTGCAGTTGCTCCATTTTTTCAATTCTCGTCGCCGGATATGCAGAAATCCGTCCTTCATCAGCCTTCATATGGAAGGGCTTTTGCATGGCCAATTTGTGATAAAAAATGTGGTGCTCATAATGCTCCACCTTGCTTCGCTTCAACTGGAGGGCATCGAAAAACAGCTGGGCAAGATTCGACTTCAGCCGGAACGAGCGCTTATGCAGCTGCTGCAATGTAGGAAGCGGCAGGCTCAGCAGCTCCTCCCAGCAAGCCTTCAGCAGCATGGCGGTCGCCTTTGCATCGTCATCCGCCCGGTGCGCCTTCTTCAACTCGATGCCGAGCTCGCTTGCCAGGTCGCTCAGCTTATAGCCCAATGCTGTAGGAAAAACAATCTTCGCCAGTTCCACCGTATCAATCGTCTTGCCATGCCATTGCGGCAGGCCGGCGCGTTTGAATTCCGCCTGCAGAAACGGCAGGTCGAAATCGGCATTATGAGCGACGAAGACCGCCCCTTCCAACAGCTCGTATATTCTGTCTGCATGTGCTTCAAACGGCAGGGCCTCCCGAACATCCTCATCCGTAATATTCGTCAAATCCTGGATGAAGAGCGGAATCGGCCTGCCTGGATGGATGAATGATGTAAAAGTCTTCTCAATACACCAGTCCCTCATAATCACGATGGCAATCTGAATCATCCGGTCCCCATTGGCCGGACTGTGACCCGTTGTTTCTAAATCGACAATTGCGTATTTTTGACTTTCCATCATTGCTCTCAACTCACAGTTCTCTTGATTATATGCGCATTTTATCATAGAACGCTTCGGATGGTCATGCCATACAGTCAATAAAACAGCGAAAATTTCAGGGAAGGCTATATCCTGCCTTTCCCCTGCAAATTTTCCAACCTCCGCTCCGGGCACACGCAGGCATTGGCATCGTCGAACTAGGGACCGCACTTCTTCCCCTTTGCACACACAAAAAAACGTGTTGCCTATAAAGGCAACACGTCGGCATAGCTATGTAGGTCGAGCAGGGGCTCATCTTCCCTGCTCTATAAAAAGCTTCCCAGCAATTCCGTGCTGTTAAATGGATGCTTTTTTCGCAAAGCCAAAGCTTCGCATAGGTTGTTTGGCACCTGATGAGTATTGTAGCATAAAAATACTTTACTAGCAATCCCTCATCTTCTCTCTTGGAAAAGGACTGTCCGTATAGGCCATGTCCATTAGACACCCTGCATTACGATGCTTGCTCCTCCCGCTTGAACACCCATTTGCGTTGCACGACGAATGCAAGCAGGAACAGCGTGGTATCAACAAGTATCTTCAATATGACCTCTCCGTTTTGAAGCCACTCGCTATACAGCAGATGTACCGAGCCCGCTGATGTGATCATGATGCAGGCCGCCAGTAAATAATACTTGTAGAGGGACTTTCTCGATCCGCTCTTGAATACGGTATGTCTATTAATATAGTAGTTGAAAAGAGAGGATAGGAGCCTTGCCAAAATTGTCGCGATGATGATGAACGACACCGGTGCCACAATCTTGAATACTTTTGCAAACAGCATGAACAATGCAAGGTCGATCAAAAAGGATGCCCCGCTCGTCATGGCATAGAGGAAAAACACTTTATACACCTGGAATGAATCGTGCAATGGACGAAAATGGGAGGATTTATTCCCCTCCAGGTAGACGGTGTCGATCGGCACTTCCGCAATCGGTATGTTCAAATCCTTCAATTTGGCCAGCACGTTCATTTCATATTCGAAGCGCTCTCCTTCTATCGTCAACAGCTGCGGCAAATATTTTGTCGGAATGCCCCGTAGACCCGTCTGCGTATCATTCAATCGCGTCCCCGTCATGATGCGATAAATGACTTTTGTACACTCGTTGCCAAATTTCGAACGCAAGGGGATGTTCTTCTCCGAAAAATTGCGCGACCCCAACAGGAGGGCGTCATCCGTTTCTTCCAATGACCGTACGAGCTTCATGATGTCCTTTGTAAGATGCTGTCCATCTGCATCAATGGTAACGACCGCACGCAGGTCCGGGCACTCGTTGCTGACATAGTGAAAGGCCGTCTTCAACGCCCGCCCCTTTCCTTGATTGGCGGCGTGTCGCAATATCGTCACCTGCTCAAACGTATCAAGCTTGTTGAATACATAACTTGCATCGCTCCCGTCATCCACTATAAAGATCGGGCCATCATGTACTTGCACAAGCTCCTCGATTACCTGAATGGCTTTTTCATCTGGTTGATATGCCGGCATTATGATTCCGATTTCTTTCATCAATTGTCACCATCTTTCAAAGCTGTACTATTCCTTACCCACTCTCCTGAAAACATATTCAATTTATCGCAACTTATCGATATGTATCTATTTCCTTATTTCTAGCAAAACAGTATAGTGATATACTAGTTAACAGTTGATACAAAACAAAGGAAAATTATGCGCATTCAATTAATATGTTACCTTATTCTTCTAATAACTATGCCATTGATACTAGCCGGATGGCTGCCGGACGATGAGCTTGACGACTCGTACGTCGTTATCCTAGGCACCAAATTAAATGAGGACGGAACACCATCCAAGCTATTGCAAAACCGGCTGGATGCTGCCGTGTCCTATGAAGGACAGGACGTCCATTATATTGTCAGCGGTGCTGGGGAAGCGGACGTGATGAAAGCTTATCTAATAGATAAGGGAATCGAGGAAGAACACATTCTGATAGAAGACCAGGCGGCGAATACATACGAGAATATTATATTTTCAGTAGAGCTATTGCCGGATCGCCACTCTTCCTTTACCCTCATATCCAGTGATTTTCATGTATACCGGGCACAGGCGATGGCCTCTTCCCTCGGTTACGACGTCCATGCGGTAAGCGCCGACACCCCTTTTTTCGACCGCCTCTATTGGCAGGTACGGGAAGTGGCCGCACTGGCGAAATATTGGCTCATCGGACATTAAAAGGGCTGTTTGAACAAGTGTTCAAACAGCCCTTAAAACATGCCCGGCAGGAATTCTGCCTTGAATCTATTGTTTTTGCGCAGCCATATTTTCAAAATATCGCGATGCGTCAATAATTTACGACGACGTTGGAAACGCCTCTTTACATCCAACAGGCTCTCGAGCAGCATCCGTGTCTCCGGCAGGCACTCCTGCGGCTCCACCAACACATCCAAGTTGAAATCAATGAGTCCGGCACTTTGCACAGAGGCGAGCAGCCCGGCAAACAACCGCCCCATTTCTATCATCTCTTCTTCCACTTCCAGCTCCATCAACCGATACAATGCATCTTCTATTTCTTTTTCCAGCGCTGCTAGATTTACTTCCAATACTTCTCCTCCTCTGTCAAGGTCCATTATAGCAAAATCGCCGGCAGAAGGGGAACGCCAACAATCCTGCCCGTGGACCCCAAAATGAAGCATTGCCCCTGAAAAAGTCCATATAACTAGAAAAAGGCGAGATTTTGCTCCATTTAGGCACGTTTGAATCCCACTGATAAGCCAACATTTATGAGATTCACCCGACAAGTACTTTTGGCAAAACACGTATGGATCAGGGTTTTGAGATAAAATCACAAGATTTTCAAACAGTCGAAATGGCTATTCAGTGAATTTGATATACAACTTAAAAATAAATAAGCGACAAGGGACAGAATCTGTCCCCCATTTCCCGTTATGGCACTTATTTGCCGTTATGTTGTATATCGATTTGGCCATTTTGCATTATGCGGCTACTACAGAAGGACAGAGGGAAAAGGGGTCGAATCTATTTTTCTTAACAAAACCAGGCAGGGCCGCGGTTCCCGGTATGTCGGAAGTTTTCTGGTGAAGTGCATATTCACATTTCCCCATAAAGTTTTGGCGGGTCCATCTTCAAAATAAAACTCATATTCCACGTAAAATTTTAAAAAAACAGCGTTTATTGATGAAAAAAAGAGCAAAAAACCGGCACTCTCTCTGTTCCCGAACGACCGAGGGTGCTGGTTTAAAATGTCCCATTCTATAATAAAAAGTAGATTTTTCAGTGGTTTTGTTCTTATATACACACTTTTCCCTGCGATTTTATAACAGTGAACGGCTTCTATCTTTGATGAATCGCCTTGCCGAATACGGCGCTTGCGGCATCGCCGATATGCTCACTTACCGTCGGATGCGGAAAAATCATGCGCGCACGATCCTTGACCGAGCCTCCCGCCACTTTGGCGGCCAGCATCGCATTAATCATTTCCGTCGCTCCGTCCCCTACTACACAGGCTCCATAGATGTCTCCTTCTGGACTGGCGACAAATTTCATGAACCCTTGTATGTTCCCTTCCAACAAGGCCTTCGGATTTGTCGGCAAATACATTTTAGTGACAATGGCATCTGCCGGCGCCTCATGCTCCAGCATGCCGAATGTCGCAATTTCCGGGTGCGTATAGACGCATCTTGGAATCTCCTGCTGATTGATGACACGTGGATACTTTCCTAGAATATAGTCTACGGCATGGATGCCTTCCGCGCTGGCGGAGTGCGCAAGCTGGAATCCTCCGACCAGATCCCCGATGGCAAATATGCCTGGAATGCTTGTTTCGTAATGGTTGTTTACCGCAATGAGGCGTCCATCCATCGCCAGATTCAGCTCTTTCGCAATACCGGTATTCGGCCGGCGCCCGGTAGCGAACAGTAGATTTTCATAGGTAAAGATGCCCCGCGAAGTATGGATTTCATGCCCTCTAATCTCCTCAAATGTAAAGTCTGTAACCAATTCAATGCCGAGCTTCTTCATATTCTCCTTGATGATTGGTCGGGCATCCGGTTCTTCCGTCTGGAGAATATTGGTGCTATGGTTGAGCACAGTCACTTTCGTTCCCATCGGTGCCAGGGCAAATGCCATCTCGATAGCGATGACTCCCCCGCCGATGATTGTCAGTTGCTTCGGCAGTTCCTTGATGCCGAAAAATGTATCCGTCGTATGATAATCGACCGTTTCAATCCCTTTGAAAGGTGGAACGAAGGGATGGCTTCCTGTGGCAAGAATCACCTTTTTCGCTTCGAACACTTCGTCTCCTACCGTCACAATCCGATCCTGTGATAACCTTGCTTCCCCGTAAATCAGGATGATTTTCGCCTTTTCGATAAATTCCTCGATGTTGTGCAGCAGTTCAGCGACCACCGCATCCTTTCGTCTCATGAGCTTTGGAAAGTCAATATTGATTGTCGGCACCGTGATGCCCCAGTCGGTGCCTCGCCGTATTTCCTGTACGAGCTTGCTGTGCTCCAGCATGATTTTTGACGGAATGCACCCGACATTATAGCAGGCACCGCCGACCTTATCCTTTTCGACAAGGGCCACCTTGAGGCCGCTTTTCGCCGCATGGATGGCTGCTACATATCCGCCCGGACCAGCGCCTATGACGGCTAAATCGTAAGTCTCCATTTGTCATCACCTCATAATCAACGATAACATTTGACATATTTTAACGCAAAC
>JAZUQF010000184.1:0-3303 GCA_045605545.1 Lysinibacillus sp. | reverse complement strand
AAACGGAAATGGCCACGATTGGTCGCAGGATATTAATAATCTCTACAGCTGCTGTCTGGGCATCCAGCAAGTCGCCGTTCAAGTCGGTATGCCATGAAAATTTGTAGAATACAGTATGTTCCGGCACCTGCAGCTTACCTTCGCGGATTTCATTGATGAGCACAATCAGCCATTTCTCCACTTGATTGCGCGCATGCTTACCCTGCCAATGTGACGGACCGACAGCAGCCGCGGACTCGAATGTCGCCGTCAAGTCCTTGGAAAGGGTCTTCACATCCTGCTCTGCAATCAAGACACCTGCCCATTCGCAGGCGATGCGGGTAGTGATTTCCTGTGCCTCCTCGTATAGGACAACCTTGTCCATACGCTCCCACCTCGTCAGTGCCATATCCCATTGCTTTTTCGTAATGTCACGCAGGCGCTGGATATCGTCCGGTGTCATGACGGACATGAACATACGCTTGCGATTCCGGTGTGCCGCATCATCCATCGTCTGGACACCGCCCTGACCGAATAATGTCTCGACGACACGTTGCGGGGCCGCCCCGGAACGGATGAACTTGCTTTCATCATAGAAAACCTCCGCCGCCTCGGCACCGCCCATGCAAATCGCCTTCTGCCCGAGAAGGCGTGTTTCGAATACATCCGAATTGAAGCCGCGCCGTCTATTCAAAATAAACGTATAGCCCTCGCGCAGTAAATTCAGGCTATGGTCCATCCCATCCTCTTTTGGTATCGGATTCGTTTCTGCCAAAATCATCAACTCCCATTTTCATTTCTCATTTGTCTAGTATTGGTTTATTGGAAAACTTTACACAAAAAACA
Source organism: Lysinibacillus sp. (assembly GCA_045605545.1). Taxonomy (GTDB): domain Bacteria; phylum Bacillota; class Bacilli; order Bacillales_A; family Planococcaceae; genus Lysinibacillus_B. The sequence continues at coordinate 2,478 of JAZUQF010000184.1, read as the reverse complement.
TAAAAATAATTTCGATTGCACCAATTATTTCCCTTAATTGGGATACTGGTAAATATATTCCCTGCATCATGGGAGGTAAACAAATGGTACGTAAGACCCTTTATCGCCGGTGAATTCAGGGAAGATGGAAGATATTTTGTGGATGGGTGTTTGAATAGAGTTCAACAAAAGCATATTTTTTGCAGAAAGCGGGACGGAAGGAAGGTGTATTGAAGGGACAAAGATGAAATCAATCAGGGCACCAGATGCCGCTTTGGTCGTAATGAAGCATTGCCTCTTATAAAATGAAGGGGGTTTTCAAACGGTCAAAATCGCTATTCGTCAAATTTGATATACAACTTAAAAATAGATAAGTGCCTTTCTGGGCCTAAATACCTGTGTGTCGCTTATTTATATTTATGTTGTATATGAGTTTCTCTATTTTGCATTGATTGCTCCGAAAAAATTGCTGCATCCATTTGCAAATGTCGACGATTTGGCGCGGTGCCGCCTTCTATGCCAGCCGTATCTTGTGAACGTGCGAATGCGGTAATTGCAGGCTGGAAGGGAGGTGCAGGCTTATCTTGAATTCTCTTTCTATATGGAGGGATTGGATAGGAATCAAAGAATAGGACCGACTAAAAAGAGGAGAATCCTGCACATTCCTTTCTTACTAATCGCCCTAATAAAAAGCATTTTTCGAAAAAAAAACGAAACCATTTTTACCGTTTTCCGTAAATATATGGAACAAGGGGTGGTCAAAATGGTTTCAATACATATTAAAAAAGCGGGATACAGCCAATCGACGTCTGTTTTACAGGATGTACATTTTACAATCAATCAAGGGGAATTGATAGGGCTGATCGGCGTAAATGGAGCAGGGAAGAGTACGACGATCCAGTCGATGATGGGGACGATTCCGTGCTTTGAGGGCGAGGTACAGCTGGATGGATACGGCTATGTACCGGAACGGCCGATTTTATATGAGTATTTGACGCTTTGGGAGCACATTGATTTATTGATCAGGACGGTGGAACAGGACGAGAATGAACTGAAGAGCCGGGCAAAGGAGCTGTGTAAAATGTTCAGGCTGGATGACAAGCTGCATCTCTATCCAATCCATTTTTCCAAAGGGATGCAGCAGAAGGTCATGCTAATTCTGGCGTTCACACCTACATATGCTTTCTATATTCTGGACGAGCCCTTCATGGGTCTGGACCCGCAGGCGATGAGGAGGCTCATCCAATTGGTGGAGGAGGAAAAGGCGAGAGGTGCGGCCATTCTGATGTCGACGCATGCCCTTGATACAGCAGAGAAGATGTGTGACGGTTTCATCTGCATGCATGACGGCGAGGTACTGAAGCGGGGTACGCTAGGGGAGTTGCAGCGCTATGAGGGGCAATCTCTGTTGGAGTTGTTTGATGAATTGATTGAGGGGGCAGACCATGCAGCTGTTTAGAGAGCGTTTGATGAGGAGATGGCGTTTTCAAATGAAACTGGCAAAGGACGTCATGGACTGGACGACTTTTCTGTATGCCGTCATTCCGACAGGTGCCTTCCTGTACTTTCTCTATAGGGAAACGATGCTGAAGGGAGAGTTCGGCTTTTTCGCCTACATCCCGATGGAACTGCTCGTGGTCATCCTCATTTTCCTAGGCGGGATAGGTTACATGCGGACCTTTATTGAAGCTGCGGACCGGTTGTTCCTGATTCAGCATAGGCATGCATTCACCATGTTGAAACGGCTATCGGTTTGCTACTCAATCATTTGGCAGACACTCTATATTGTACTGGGCCTGCTGCTGCTATTACCGGTGCTTGCTCATCACTACGAGCTGCCGGTCGGTGATATCATGCTGCTCGGTGCAGCGATGCTACTATTCTTCCTGTTGAACCGTTGCCTCGAATGGAGCAATCTAAACAGATGGTTCAAGGATCTGGCCGGATTGATGGTTGCTGTTGTGTTGAGCATAGTCGTCCTATATGCTTCGGGAATCGGTCCATTTTTGATCGTGCCAGCGCTCATTCTCGTCCTTTTGTTCATGGATCAGCGTCATATACGGACAGGTGCGCACTTTGAAAAGCAGCTTGAACATGACCTGAAGGCACATACCCGCTGGATTAGCCGTCTATTCTTTTTTAATAATGAAGTAAAGAGCATGATGAAGGAACAGCACACCGTGAAGGCGCCGAGATTCCTTAAAGGGAGGCTATTCAAGCATGCGGCTTCAGAGCTTCTCGTGAAAACGATAATCCGGAATAAGCGTTACCGATGGGGCTATATACGCTTGGTGGCCATAACTATTCCTCTGTATCTCGCGTTGCCGTTTTGGGCAGATGTCTTGCTGCTTTGCTTTTCCTATTTCATGCTGACGGGCTGGCTTGAATCGGTCATGTATGAAGTGAAGGGGCATGCGGTATTTGCGGTGCTGAAGCTCCAGGATGAACAGTGGAATGCATCGTTAAAGAAAACAAAAGCCATTTTCGTAGCACCGGTGC
>JAZUQF010000183.1:0-5467 GCA_045605545.1 Lysinibacillus sp. | reverse complement strand
CACCGCACTCCGCCGTACACCGAAGGTCGTATTGACAATCGGCCGATTATAGAAGTTGAACGTCTTCTTCCCGCCTGGAGCCCCGGATTTTTCAATCAGCTCATGCTTTTCGTTTGTCAGGGCTTCTGCAAGCTCCTTCGGGTTTTTAAGCGTAGCCGATCTGCAGATGAACACTGGATTTGAGCCATAGAACGCACAAATCCGCTTCAGGCGCCGGATGACATGCGCCACATGGCTGCCGAAGACGCCTTTATACGTATGCAGCTCATCGATGACGATATACTTCAGGTTTTCAAACAGCGACACCCATTTCGTATGGTGTGGCAGGATGCCGGTGTGCAGCATGTCCGGATTCGTCATGACGATGTGCCCCGCCTTCCGGATTTTCGTGCGGATGCCGGGCGCCGTATCGCCGTCATACGTATAGCTCAATACCTCCTCGCCCGTCGCTTCGATCAACTCGTTCAAATCCGTCTTCTGATCCTGAGCCAGGGCCTTTGTCGGAAACAGATAGATGGCACGGCTTGATTTGTCGTTGATGATTTCCTGCAGGACAGGCAGATGATAGCAAAGTGATTTGCCGGATGCAGTCGGCGTGATGGCGGTAAAAGACACGCCCCGCACCGCCTTATCGAACGCTTCCCGCTGATGGGTATATAATTTTTCGATTCCGCGTGAGCGCAGCGCCTTCTGAAGGGAAGGGTGCAGCTCTTCTGGAAAGGACTCGTACTCCGCCGGCTTGCCGTCGAGCGTATGCCAGTGGACGATGTTCTGCTTGAGCTCTTCGTCGTACTGCCAGGCCTGGAGCAGCTCGCTGATGGATTTCTTTTTGCTAAACATGTGCATCCCCTTCTTCTACATATCGTTTTAGCGTAGCTAGTGTATATTTAGTCGATTCAATAGACTGGATTAATCTTTTTTTGCTGGTAGCTTTATAGAAGGACTGCACAAAAAATTGTTCCATGGCGTCCCTTGCATAGTCAATCTGCTGCGTATGCATATATTTCGGCCGCTCCGCTGCGATCCATTCATGGGCGAGCTGCTGCCAGGACACTAAAAGTGCACGCATGTCGTCTGCATACGGCTTTACATCATTGAAAAAATCGGGTTCGGCATCCCGTTCACGCATATCGTAAAAGCGCGCGGCCGCTTCGTCACATGCCGCAAGCAGCTTGTTTGTCATCGTAAGTAGTTCCATTTTGTACACCTCGAAGTTTATTCATTACTTTCAAGTGTACCAAAAACTATTCTACTTCACTACTAACAGGCGAACGTGCATTCTTTACGCCAATCTTTTTTTCTGTTAAGCTAATTTTTTGATGAGCCTTTACAATTTTCGCTTGCAGTGCGGCATTACCCTGCATCTGCTCATATTCCATGCGCACCGTCAATAAGTTGTCTATACATTCCACAAGATTGAACAGTCGGTTGATTTTGTGCATCATTCCAGCCCCCTTCTTGAAAGGACTATTAGACGGAAAATTGAAAGTTCCTACACGTTTGCTAAAACTAGTCATCGTTCGCTAAAACGTATGATTTTTTGCGTAAATGTTATGATACACTAAGGGCGTAATGCAAAAGAAAGGGTGATTCCATGGCTATACGTTATCCAAACGGAAAAGTATATCAACCTATCCAAAAAGAGTCGCCTGTTAAAAGGAAACAGAAGAAAGACGTGTCATTCAGCAATCGGGGAAAAAGCCTGGAGGATGACTTGAATGAGACGAATGACTTTTACGTGGCAAATGGCCTGGCCAATATTTACAAGAAACCTGTGCCGATCCAAATCGTCAAAGTAGAATATCCGAAGCGAAGTGCGGCGGTGATCCGGGAAGCCTATTTCCGTACGCCCTCCACGACGGATTACAACGGTGTATGGAATGGCTATTATATCGACTTCGAGGCGAAGGAGACGGAAAGCAAGACATCCTTTCCACTAAAGAACATCCATCTGCACCAAATCAGACATATGCAGGCAGTCATTGTACAAAAAGGCATCGCATTTTTCATCGTGCGTTTCTCAAAGCTGGAACGTACATTTGTCGCACCATTCCATATGATTGAAAAAGCGTGGACCGACATGGAAGCCGGCGGACGCAAATCGATTCCTCTCTCCGTCTTTGAGGAGTCCGCGGAGGAACTGCAGTTAGGCTATGCGCCGCGCATCGACTATTTGCAGGTCGTAAAAAAGTTGGCCGCTAACAAGTAGTTTGTGAAAGTGAGGAGAAAGAACGTGACAGAAAGAAGACGTACGCGTGAAGATATAAAAAAAGCACGTGCATTAGAAAAGAAAAAGAACCGCCCTCCTGCAAAAAAATGGCTGAAACGGATTGTGACGGCCGTTCTTGCAGTGGGAATCGCCCTCTTCATCGGAGGAGCCGGGCTCTTCGCCTATTATGTAAGCAAGGCACCGGAACTGGATGAAGAAGCATTGAAAGATCCGATCCCATCTGAATTCTATGATGTGAATGGCGAACTGTTCGCAACATTCGGTGCGGATGAAAATCGTAAATACATTGAATATGAAGATATCCCCCAGGAGATGGTTGATGCCATCATCGCAACGGAAGACGCCCGCTTCTTCGATCACTTCGGGATAGACATCTGGCGTCTAGGTGGTGCCGTCATCGCCAACTTACGTGATGGCTTCGGAGCGCAAGGTGCAAGTACAATTACACAGCAGGTTGTAAAGAATTCCTTCTTTACGAACGAGAAGAAGCTGGAGCGTAAGGCCCAGGAAGCATGGCTTGCCATCCAGCTTGAGCGCAAGTATTCCAAAGAAGAAATTTTCGAGATGTACTTCAACAAAGTGCTCATGTCCGGAAGGGTGTACGGTTTCGGTACAGCAGCCGAGTACTTCTATGGTAAAGAGCTGGATGAGCTTGAGCTGGATGAGATGGCCCTGCTGGCAGGTATGCCGCAAAGTCCGAACGCCTACAATCCATTCAAAAATCCAGAGCGGGCCAAACAGCGCCGCGACATCGTACTAGGCTTGATGGTGCAGCATGACAAAATCACCGAAGCCGAAGCGGCCGCCGCCAAGGGAGTCGACGTAACGGCAGCACTTCTTCCTGAAGAGGAGCGCGGGACGAATTTCGTGACGAAGTACCCGGCATTTTTGGATATCGTCATAAATGAACTGTCCGATAAAGGCAGTGAAGGTTTGTTAGCGGAAGGCATCAAGGTTTATACAACACTGGACCCGGATGCTCAGGAAACAGTCGAATCAGTAATGAATGACGATAGTAATTTCCCGACTGAAAACATCCAGGCAGGCATTTCCGTCGTCGACACGAAGACAGGTGCGATTGCAGCGATTGGAGGCGGCAGGAATTATGGAGCCGATATGCCATTCAACTATGCAGATGACCGTGATGACCGTCAGCCTGGTTCTACATTCAAACCCCTTGTAGACTACGGACCGGCCATTGAATATTTGAAATGGTCGACGGGCGAGACAATTGTAGACGAACCGATGAATTATTCAAATTCGGATAAGCGCATCAATAACTGGGATAATAAGTATATGGGTACCATGACAGTACGGGAAGCCCTTTATACTTCCCGAAATGTGCCGGCAGTGAAGACCTTCAAGGAGGTTGGCGCGGGGAAATCAAAAGAATTTTTATCGAAATTAGGCATCGAAGCTGAATCTTTAGTGGAGTCCGATGCTATAGGTGGATCATCAATAACCATCTCCCCTATCCAGATGGCTGCCTCCTATGCAGCTTTCGGCAATGGCGGAGAATATACGGATCCCTACTCCATCATCAAAATCGAGTACAGGGACGGAACATCTGAAAGCTATAAGCCAAAATCTACTATTGCGATGAACGACTACACTGCCTATATGGTGACGGACATGCTCCGCGATGTGGTCAGCAGCAAGCCGAACGCTTCAGGTACGGCAGCCATGGTATCCGGTGTCGATATCGCCGGCAAGACTGGAACGACAAACTATTCGACGGATGATTTCAAGAAGTATAACCTACCTTCGTCAGCTGTGCCTGATTCATGGTTCGCAGGTTATTCTCCTAACTACTCCATCGCAATCTGGACCGGTTATCATTATCGACATGAGCCAATCACATCTTGGGAGGAGCGTCGACTGGCGCAGCGCTTGTTCAAGTCCATCATGACGGACTTGTCTAAAAATGTACCGAACGAAAAATTCAAGCAGCCTAAATCAGTCGTTTCCAAAAAGATTGTCGTAGGCAGCCAGCCGCTTCAGCTTGCAGGTAAAAATACACCTTCTAGCTTGACATCAACGGAGCTGTTCGTACGCGGTACAGAGCCGACGGAAGTGGCTGTAGTAGAGGAAGAAGTGGAAATCGAAGCACCGACGAATGTATATGCAGAGTATGATGATGCGGGCCAACAGATTGAGCTGACATGGTCGCACAACGACTCCCCCGCTGAGGATGAGGAGCCGGTGAACTACACGTACGAGGTGACGATGCAGATCGACGATGGTGAATCAGTCGTCATTGAAACGACCGGCGAGAAGCGGGCAACCATTCCAAATGTCCAGCAAGGCAGCGAATACACATTCTCCGTCGTTGCGATAGACGGTGAAAATCGCAGTGCTCCAGGTACCGTTTCCCTTTACATCGACGGCAACGAACCTGAATCCGAGGAGCCGGAAGAACCAACTGTCGAAGAGCCGGATGTCGAGGAGCCTGAGCAGCAGCGTCCTGGAAACAACAATGGCCCTGGTAACAACAACGGCAATCAAAATGACAACAATAACGGCCCTGGTAACCAAAACAACAACGGTAATGGCAACAACACTGGTAACCAGAACAACAACGGCAACGATACGGAGGAAGGGGACGGCGGCCAGCCTGGCTCCGGCACTGCCCCTACCGTTCCGCCAACTACTCCACCTACCCCTCCAACAGAGGATGAGGGAGGCACGGAAGAGTAGAAAGACATTCATTCTCCAGGTGGCTCCGCCATGGAGAAGAAGACTCAATAGAGCTGTCCTGAAAGCTTCGGCTTTCGGGGCGGCTCTTTTCTTTTTGATACCTATCCACAAAACATCAGATGCTTCGCGCCAGAAGGCTTTTTACTTTTTAAGGATTTGGATAAAACGCCCCTTTTTGGTAGTATGGGAAGAAAGGAAGGAGGATAGTCTATGCAGCTATCAATCTATACAAAATCACCGGATGCACAAGCGGTATCTTATTTACTTGCTAAAAATCCAAATAATATTTATGAGCGCTATACGAAAAATCATGCCGTTCGCTTTGTGTACCACACGATGACCCCGGATGAACTGTACGCAACCATTTTTGTAACACCCGATGCGCTTTCCCTGGTCAATGATGAACAGGCATACGATATTACCCACTATATCAATGACCGCGAATTTGCGGTGAGTACGATTTTTTTATCCCTTATCCGCTCGGCGCTCGGTACAGCATTGAACGGCAAGCCAAAGGAGGAATACGAAAAGTATGTTTCC
>JAZUQF010000182.1:0-1909 GCA_045605545.1 Lysinibacillus sp. | reverse complement strand
CTGACGGCTGCAGAAGGCAATACGACGGATGATTTCAAGGATATGGTCATCGGAAGCGGAATCGAGGATATCATCTATACGGATGCATTCAGCGGGGTGCATGCCAACTATCTGATTCCCTCCATCATACAGAACGGAATGGACCCGAAAAACCTGCAGTCGAAAGGAAAGCTGGACTTCTCCGTCATGACCGATGCAAAGGCGTGGAAGGACATCTGGTCGGCCGGGCAGGGGGTCGGTAATGTAAGGGAACGTCAGACGGTGGCGGAGATTGCTGCGGAGCTACGAGAGCAGATGGAGGCAGCAATCGAAAAGGCGGGAACGCTCTTGTCGAAGGAAAATGTGTAACGTAGTGGCCTGGGAGAAATCCCGGGCTTTTTATTTTCAAGGCAAAAGAAGGACGCATCCCTCTGTTGGAATGCGCCATTTCGTCTAGATTTCATACTCGATATTTTTGATTTGGCTGTTGCTGATCCTTGGCGAAGGCTGTGCATTGTATACTCTCGAATAAGGAGGGACGGAGTGTGTAAGCCAAATGTTACTGCCTAGAATCGAATCATGGCCGATTTTCGTTTCGCCGCCTAAAATCGTTGCGCCTGCATAGATGACGACATTGTCTTCAATATCAGGATGGCGCTTGATGCCTTTGATCGGATTTCCATCTTCATCAAGCGGGAAGCTGAGGGCACCGAGTGTAACGCCCTGATAGATTTTTACATTGTTGCCGATTGTACATGTTTCCCCGATGACGACGCCTGTTCCATGGTCGATGAAGAACGATTCGCCGATGGATGCACCCGGGTGGATATCAATGCCCGTTAATTGATGGGCATACTCGGACATGATGCGCGGGACGATCTTCACATCGAGGTTATAGAGCTCATGTGCAATACGATGAATGCAGACGGCAGTGATGGATGGATAGCTTAGTAGAATTTCCTCCGTCGAGATGGCAGCCGGATCGCCGTTATAGGCAGCCTGGATATCGGTCTGGATGACCTTGCGGATCGTCGGCAGCTGATTAATCAGTTTCATGACCACTTCGTCCGCCTTTTTCCGGCACTTTTTGACACATACCGGTTCACCTTTGGCATCACGATTGTAGATCAATACCTTTTCAATGATATCGCCTAAATCCAAAGCGGCATTGCGCAGACTATTGCCTGTCTCAACATTGATTCTCATCTCATCAATCGGCTTAGTGCTATACATGCCAGGGAACAACACCTCTTGGAAGTTATGAAGAATTTTATAGATTGTTTCTTTCCCCGATAAACCGATGGAATTTTCAATATCCACATACTCTTTATTGATTTCATTCAAAGAATTCGCGATGTTCGGTATCTCTGTGTTCAACCATTCGTTAAATTTCATAGCTTTTTACTCCTTACCCATTATTAAGACGCTATGGTCCCGATGATACATCTTTTGTTCGACTTCATCCATTGTACAATCATTTAGAAATTTATGCAGTAGTTCCATCTTTCTATGTGAAAAAAGAAAGGGGCATGTGACTAAGGATTTAGAAAATCTTATTACAGCGAACGGACGAATATTACCGGAGCAGTAGAGCTGGTGATTGCTGAACTTAAAGCGTCGCTTTGGCAGTAAACCACCATCTTTCCTATATGGTAAAATAAAGCATCATCTATTGTACTACCAAGTAAAGGGGGAGCGGACCATGTATACAATCATGCTTATTGAAGATGACCTGCAGCTAAGCACATCCATCAAGGGGTGCCTGGAACGCTATACATACAAGGTGGTTGAGCCTGTGAATTTCATGAATATCGTGGAGGAGTTCTCCATGGTTCAGCCAGACCTTGTATTATTGGATATCAACCTGCCCTATTTCGATGGCTATTACTTGTGCCAGGCGATACGCCAAAAATCCACTGTCCCCATCATC
>JAZUQF010000181.1:0-1736 GCA_045605545.1 Lysinibacillus sp. | reverse complement strand
ATTCAAGGACAAAAGTGTTTCAATCTATTTCTTCTACGGCATCCTGCTTTACATAGGACTTCACCAGGCGCCCGACCTTCTCCCCTTCCATATCCATTAATAGTAGCATATTCTTTGGGTACAGCCTTTTGAAGATGCTTTTTCATCTTTTTCCATTTTGCAGTTGCAATCCTATCCCATCAAGCATACACTATATATGAACACATACTCATATATTCATATTAGCATTAGGAGGGATTGTATGAACGAACAACCGTGCAACTGCCAGACACATGAACTGGATGAAGAAACACTATTCATCACAGCCCAGACCTTCAAGGCTTTAAGCGATCCGACGCGCATCCGCATTCTGCATTTTCTTTGCGAGCATGAGCATTCGGTCAATGATATTGCAGAAGCGCTCGATTTGACGCAGTCGGCGGTGTCACACCAGCTCCGCTTCCTGAAAAACCTGCGCCTCGTCAAATTCCGACGTGAGGGCACGACCCTTTACTATACATCCGATGACTCCCATGTCATGGGTCTTCTCAAGCAGGCAATCGAGCACGCCAACCATACGTAAGGAGGAAAACCAATGAGCCATCACCACCATCATGGACACGACCACTCCCATGTCCACACTTCGAATAAGAAAGTCCTGTTCGTTTCTTTTTTAATCATCGCATCCTTCATGGTTGTCGAGGTAATCGGGGGGCTGCTGACAAACAGCCTCGCCCTGCTGTCGGATGCCGGCCATATGCTGAGCGATGCCCTGTCCCTTGCCATCGCGCTCGCCGCCTTTAAGCTGGCGGAAAAGGCGGCTTCGCCTGAAAAGACATTCGGCTATAAGCGATTTGAAATTCTTGCCGCCCTATTCAATGGTGCGACGCTCGTCCTCATCGCCCTCTATATTTTCTACGAGGCGATCCACCGCTTCCAGAGTCCTCCGGAAGTAGCGTCAATGGGCATGCTGGCCATCAGTTGCATCGGCCTATTAGTGAACATCATCGTCGCCGCCTATATGTTTAAAAGTGGCGATACAGAAGAAAACCTCAATATGCGTGGTGCCTTTTCACACGTCATCAGCGACATGCTCGGCTCAATCGGCGCCATCATTGCAGCTCTATTAATCATCTTCTTCGGCTGGCAATGGGCGGACCCGGTGGCAAGTGTCATCGTTGCCCTGCTCGTGCTGCGCAGCGGCATCGGCATTACCCGCTCAGCCGTCCATGTATTAATGGAGGGGGCTCCTGCTTCTGTAGACCTGCAGGCAGTTCGGACAGAAATCGAAGGCTTACCTGATGTCATCAACCTGCATGAAATCCATGTCTGGTCGATTACGAGCGATTATGTAGCGATAAATGCACATGTCGTCGTGGCCGACTCGATGACGGTAGCCGAAAGCTCGGCTCTGCTCGACAAAATCAGGCACAAGCTGCTCCACCAAGGAATCCACCACGTCACAATCCAAATTGAGACAGAGATTGTATGCGAAAACCACGGCCTACTTTGTGAAATGAAGCACGAGGAGCACCATCACCATTGATGAACGACCAACAAGACAAGTCCGATAGGGGCTTGTCTTTTTTATCGGGCCCCGGATTGCATTCCATTTACTGGAATGTTTAAATGAAAGTAATTACTTGTAAGGAGTCGATGAATTGATGAGCGTTTTCATTGCGAACAAAAGAGGTACACATTCGTAGCTACAATCAACCGCTATTCGAATACGCGGTTTTGCGGTACCTCCTCCAGCC